>JANQKE010000174.1 GCA_028281265.1 Alphaproteobacteria bacterium
GGCGGTGATCGCCGACCATCTCGGCGCGGTCGCCCGCACCCTCGGCCTGGACGGGCTGGTGAGCCGGTTTCCGCGCCAGCTTTCCGGCGGGCAGCGGCAGCGGGTCGCCATGGGCCGGGCGATCATCCGCGACCCCAAGGTGTTCCTGTTCGACGAGCCGCTGTCGAACCTCGATGCGCAGCTCCGGGTGCAGATGCGGGCGGAGGTCCGCGGCCTGCACGACCGGCTCGGTGCGACCAGCGTCTACGTCACCCACGACCAGATCGAAGCGATGACCATGGCCGACGATGTCGTCGTGCTCGAAGGCGGCCGGATCGCCCAGCAGGGCCCGCCGCTGGCGCTGTACGACCGGCCGGCCAACATCTTCGTGGCGAGCTTCATCGGCTCCCCGGCGATGAACTTCTTCGACGGCCTGTACGGCACCGTCGACCGGGCGGTGCGGCTCACCGACGGCCAGGTCGTGCCGGTGCCGAACCCTCCTCTGCCCGACGGTGCGGCGGTCACCATCGGCATCCGGCCCGAGCATCTGCACCTGCGCGCACCGGGGCCGGGCGAGCTGGCTCTGTCCGGCACGCTGAAGGCGGTGGAGCCGACCGAGGCTGCGACCTATTGCCTGTTCGACTGCGCGGGGGTGTCGACGGTCCTGTCCACCACCGAGCGGCTGTTCCTGAAGCCCGGCACGCCGGTGACGGTGAGCTTCGAGCCCGGCCATGTCCACGCGTTCGACACCGCCACGCGGCTGCGTCTCAATCCGGCCTGAGATAGCCGCGCACCACCTCGACGATATGGTCCTCGCGCGCACGGGTCATGTCCGGCTCGGACAGGTCGCGCCCGAAGATGACCGACAGCGTCTTCATGTTGCCGACGTAGAAATAGCCCAGCCCGGCGATGGTGATGTAGAGCTGGACCGGGTCGACCGGCGCGCGGAACACCCTGCGCTCGGCGCCGCGGCTGAGGATCCGCTGGATTTCGGCGACGAGGGGGGAGTGCAGCTCGCGGATATCCTCGACCGTCTTCAGGAACCGGGCCTGGTTCAGGTTCTCGACCGTCAGGATCCGCACGAACCAGGGCTTGTCGAGGAAATGGCGGAAGGTGAAGCGGACCAGCCGCTCCATCGCCTCCTCCGGCGGGTAGCGGTCCAGCTCCAGGCAGCGCTCGCCCTCCCGGATCTCCTGATAGGCATCGACCAGTGCGGCCCGGTACAGCCCGTCCTTGTTGCCGTAATAATGGTACAGCATGCGCTTGTTGACGTCCGCCGCCTCGGCGATGCGGTCGATCCGTGCGCCGCTGAGCCCGTACTCGCAGAACTCCGCCCGCGCGGCTTCGAGGATACGGGCGGCCGTCGCCGCGGCGTCCCGCGGATAGGGGGTACGGCGCATGCCGGCGTTCGGGGCGGTATCAGCCGGACGGACGGGCGGGTGTACGCGTGCGGCGGAAGAGCTTGCTGACACGGTGCTGGACCACGGGAATGCTGAAGACGATCGTCAACGCGGTCAGGATCGCGATCCCCGCGCTCACGGGCCGGGTGAAGAAAGGCGTCGGATCGCCGTCGGTCAAGAGCAGGCCGCGCCGCAGGCTCTTGTCGAGCAGCGTGCCCAGGATCAATCCCAGGACGATCGGCGCCATCGGAAACCGCATCTCGCGCAGGACGAAACCGATCACCCCGAACGCGATCATCACATAGACGTCGAACAACCGCTGGGTGATGGCGACCTGACCTGCTTCCCTGGAATGTCCCCGCTTTGCGGTTAGCCTGTTTCATGATCAAGGAGACAGGCAATGAGGCGATCACGGTTTTCCGATGAACAGATCATCGGCATTTTGAAGGAGCACCAGGCGGGCATGTCGGCGGCCGATC
>JANQKE010000179.1 GCA_028281265.1 Alphaproteobacteria bacterium
CTATCTGCCGCGCTACAGCCCGCAACTGCAACCCGCCGAATGCCTCTGGCCGGTGCTCGACGAGCCCATCGCCAACACATACTTCCAGACCATCGACGAACTCGACGCCGTCCTCGCCGAACGCTGCCTCCCTCGCCGAACGCTGCCTCACCCTCGATGCCTCACCCAACCTCTTCACCCGCCGCGACAGCTTCCATTGGTGGCCAAAACCACATGAACCGAACTAATCAAACGGAGTTGGTATCAGAAGGTCGGGGCCGGGGCGGTCCGATCCGGGACCCGTTTCGCGATCCAGTCGGCCGTGGCGGTGATCGGGGCCTCCCGCCCCAAGTCCCGCAGCAGCATGTGATAGCCGTCGGGGAAGCGCGCGACGGTCACCGGCGCATCCTGCGGGATCCGGGCGAGGAAGCGTGCTATCGGCCCGGGCGGGATGATCTGGTCGTTCTCTCCGTAGAGGATCAGTGTCGGCAGCGCGATGTGCTCCGCGGTCCCGAAGGCCCGGTCCATCAGGTCGACCACGCCGGCCATCAGATCGACCCGGTTGGCGTGCAGGGCCAGCGGGTCGGCCGCCAGCGCCCGCAGCATCGCGATATTGTCCGACGGCCAGATGTCGAGGCCGTCGCCGGTCAGCTCCCACCCCGGGGCGATCCGTGTGGCCAGCCACAGGGCCGCCCGCTGGGGCGGCGGCATGGTCGACCGGGCCCAGACCGCCGGGGCGTTGAGCACCACCCCTTCGATCGTCCGGGTGTCGAGTACGGACGCTTGGCCGGCGGTCGCGACCAGGGTCACCGCCCCGCCCATGCTGGAGCCGAGCAGGACCACCGGCACCGTCGGATAGCGCTGCCGCACCAGGTCCGTGACGGCCTCGAGGTCGGCCACCAGGGTTGCCCCCGTCGGCCAGATGCCGCGGTTGAGGGTGTCGCCGAAGCCACGCTGGTCGTAGGCGATGCTGGCGATCCCCCGGGCCGCCAGTGCCTCCCCGGTGGCGGTGAACGCGCCGGCATGATCGTTCATGCCGTGCAGCGCGATGACGATCGCCTGGGGTGGAGCGGGGGCCGACCCGTCGGCGACGGGCGGCCACCATTGCAGCACCCGCAAGGAGTAGCCGTCGGCCATCACCATCCGGTCGCCCTGCCAGAAGGGCGGGATGACGGCGTCGCCCATCGGCTGGCGTAGCGGGGCGCAGGCCGCCAGCAGCCCGACCAGACCGAGGACTGCGAGGAAACGCGCCAGAGGGGCCGGCATCATCGGCTTGTCCGGGTCAGGCGCCGCCGCGGGTCAATTGCAGGAAGATGTCCTCGAGATCGGTTTCCTCGGTCGACAGGTCCGCGATCCCGATCCCGGCGTCCCCCAGGGCCGCCAGCACGTCGGACAACTTGACCTGGGAGGGGGCGTAGCGCAGCACCAACAGGTCCTCGCCCAACCGTTCCATGCCCAGTCGGACCAACGCTTCGGGAACCGTGGCGACGGGGGCTTCGGCGCGGATGGTCAGCGTCTTGTTGTCCAGCCGGCTGAGCAGGTTGTCGGTCGTGTCATGCGCCACCAGCGCGCCATGGTTGATGATGGCGATGCGGTCGCACAGCTCCTCGGCTTCTTCGAGATAGTGGGTGGTCAGCAGCACCGTCGTGCCGGCGGCGTTCAGCTCCCGCACATGGGCCCATAGGGACTGGCGCAGCTCCACATCGACCCCGGCGGTGGGCTCGTCGAGCACCAGGATCGGCGGGCGGTGCACCATCGCCTTGGCCACCATCAGCCGCCGCCGCATGCCGCCCGACAAGGTGCGGGCATAGGCCTTGGCCTTGTCGGCCAGGCCGACCGCCTGCAGCAGTTCGGCCGTGATGCGTTCGGCCTTCGGCACGCCGTACAGCCCGGCCTGCAGGTCCAGCAATTCCTGTGGGGTGAAGAACGGGTCGATGTTGAGTTCCTGGGGCACGATCCCGATCGAGGCCCGGGCCATCCGCGTGGCGGTGTCGATATCGTTGCCCCACAGCCGGACCGTGCCGTCGGTCTTGTTGACCAGACCGGCCATGATGTTGATCAGGGTGGACTTGCCTGCCCCGTTGGGGCCGAGCAGCCCGAACAGGCTGCCGCGCGGGATATCGAGGTCGATCCCCGTGAGCGCGAGCTTGGACTCCCCCTTGCCGGTCGCCTTGTAGAGCTTGCGCAGGCCGCGGATGCTGACGGCCGCTTCGGGCAGGCTCTCCGCCGGTCCCAGGCCGTCGGAGGCACCGGCCCGGACGGCGGCAGGGTTGGGGCTGGCGATCTGGTTCATCGGAGGCTCTTCGGACGGCAAGCAGGGCGGAGTGACGGGACCGGGCTCGGCTTCGGCGGCCCGTCGGTGCGCCACCCGGTATGGGAGCAACGCGCCTATCGGGCGTCGCGGGCGCCCGACGGCCGAGCGGTCTCGACGGGGGTATCGTCCAGGGCTCGGGGGCGTCGATCATGGCCGCACCCGTACATACCGGTCCGGTGGCGACCACGCCAGACCCTGGCCGTCCGGCCCGGCCCCGGCGATCGTGACGGGGGCGGAGACGGCGCAGGCGCGCCCGTCTTCGCGCCTCGCGATTCGACACCCGGCCGGAGATGCGCCCAACACCGTCCCACCGGTGCGGCGCGCTCGAAGCGACGCTCGCACCCCGGAGAGTATGGTGAGGACGGTATCTGCCTGATACACGTCGCGGGCCGGGTTGAGCCGGTACCCCGATGCCGCCGCACCGTCCGAAAGGCATCGCAAGGCGTGCGGGAGACCCGCCGCCTTGCGTGGGTCGACCGAAGGCTCGTTCCACGGCGCCGGACCCCGACGCGATCTCGGTGGGCGATCGCACGGTAGTCCCTGAATACGCTATCGCATCGAATAACCGACGTAACAAGGATAGACGGTGATCATCTTGAAAAGCCTTCATGTTCTATCCTCATTTCTCCGACTTATATTCAATACTCTTTGGGAGTCACGGAGATCTGCGCGCCTCGTTCAAGGAGAAAATGGCCTGCCGATTGCGGAAGTAGAGAATATTCACTTCAGGCATGACGCCGTTCATTTGGTAGGATGGACGATCGGTGATGCCGTTGTCGCAGAACACGATGGCCGGGCGGTCTCCGCCGTGATACGCCGAGGCGGGGTTGCGGCCCCGCCGGGTACGGTGCTGCCCCGGGATGCGCTCGGCTTCGCCTGTGCCGTACCCTTGAGAAAAGGACAGCCGATCAGCCTCACGGTCCGGTCCGACCGAGGGGCCGGCGCGATCCGCATCGAATCGCCGCGGGGCCTCGAAGGCGTACCGATGGCGATCCTCAAGACGGCGACCGCTATCGTGCGGCTTTCGCCCTGGCTGGTGCATTACGCCGCAACCCGATCTCCCCGGTCGAAACGGGCGATCTGGGGTCGGCTCGGATGGGCGGTGGACGAAGCCGACCGCCTGCGGCTGGACCTGCTCGCCCCCCCGGATGCCGCTCATGCGACCTCGGCCCAGCACGGGACCGCCGGTGCGGCGCCTGCCGCCGGTCCGGGATCCGCCTCGCCGGTCGCTGCGGCCACGATCGTCGTGCC
>JANQKE010000185.1 GCA_028281265.1 Alphaproteobacteria bacterium
ACCTGCGTTCAGATGGACTCATCTGAACGCAGATAAGTTGATCTATTTCAAAGATTTAGAGCATCTTATCTGCGTCCGTTCGGACGCAGGATGCTCTAACCGGTCCGCCCCGCCTGATCGCCGACACCGGTTCGGTCGACCGCCTCCAGCAGGGCGTTGAACGGCAGCAGCACGCATTCGTGCCGGCTCTTCACCGCCTTGACCGGGGTGAAGACATCGAGTTCCGGCCAATCCTTCGGCGTGGGGCCGTCCTGACGGATCATCAGCTCGAACGCGTCGGCGATCTCGTGCAGCCGGTGCCGGGGCAGGCCGGCGGCGTTGGCCCCGAGGACCGATGCCGCCGCTTCGCACAGCAGGCAGCCCCGCACCCTGTGGCCGACCTGGGCGACCTGGCCGTCGTCCATCTTGACGTCGAGGGTGATGCGATCGCCGCATAGCGGGTTGTCGACCGTGGCGCTGGCATCGGCGTCCGACAGCCGGCCGGCGCCATGGGCCTGTTTTGCCGCGGCCATGATCGCCTTCTGGTACAGCTCGGCTACCATCGTTGGGCCAATCCTCGGGCGCTTGGTACTTTCGCGTCTACGCGGCGGCATCGTCCATGGATTGCCGAATGGCCGCAAGCGCATCGGGGGTATCGATATCGGTCAGGGGCGCGGTATCGCCAGTGTCGATTTCGACGACCAGTTCCGCATGATCGCCGATCAGGTGGCGGGCGCCGACATCGCCTTCGATGGTTCGGATCGAATCGAAGAAGCGGCGATCGAACAGCACGGGATTGCCGCGCTTGCCGTCGGCGCTGGCCAGGACGATCGCCCGGCCTTCCAGGGGATCGTAGGCGGCGATCATCCGATCCAGCAGCGCCGGGCCGATCAGCGGCATGTCGCCCAGACAGATCAGCGCGGCGTCGGTCTCCGGCCCGGCCGCAGCCACGCCGGCCTTCAAGGAAGTGCTCAGTCCCGCCGCAAAGGCCGGATTGTGGACGAAGCTGACCGGCAGGTCGTTCAGTGCCGCCTGCACCGCCTCGGCCTGGTAGCCGGTGACGACGAGGACCTGGGCGGCTTTCGAGCTCAGGGCCGCCTCCACCGCATGCCGGACCATCGGCTTGCCGGCGATGGTCTCGGTCAGCTTGTTGGCCGCGCCCATCCGGCGCGACTGGCCGGCCGCCAGCACGATGGCGGCGACGGCCGGCACCGCGGGCTTGGTGCCGCGCTCGGCCTGCCCGATGCTGCCGCGGGGCAGGGGGCGGGTCGGGATCTCGGTCAACAGGCCGCCGATCCCCATGCCGACGATATCCTTGCGGGTCACCGGCAGGTCGGCCGCCAGCCGCTCCAGCACCCAGTCATAGCCGTTCAGCTTGGGCGACCGGGCGCAGCCGGGCAGGCCCAGCACCGGTACCGAACCGATCCGGGCCAGCAGCAGCAGGTTGCCGGGGTCGACCGGCATGCCGAAATGCTCGTTGGACCCGCCGGCCAGCTCGACCGCCTCGGGCAGGACGTCCCGCCGATCGGTGATCGCCGAGGCACCGGCGATCAGCACCATGTCGAGACCGGCCCGGACGAGCGTGCGGAGTTCCCCGGCCAGGGTGCGCGGCTTGTGTTCGCATTGCCGGTCGCGCACCAGGGTCGAGCCGAGCCCTTCGATCCGGGCCCGGGTGATGTCGACCGTCTTGGCCAGGATCGACCGTTTCATGCCGGGCAGCCAGGTCTGGATCAGGCCGATCCGGTGCGGCCTGAACGGCGCCAGGCGGATGACCGGACCGTGATGGCCGGTCCGGTCGGCCTGCTCGGCGATGGCTTCGGTCAGGCTCAGGCTGGCGGCCGAGGCGGCGAAGGGGATCACCTTGATGGTCGCCACCATCTGGCCTTCGGCCACCCGCGCGTAGTGCGGTACGGTGGCGACGGTCAGCGCCTCGTCGACGGCGTTGATCCGATCGAACCGGTCCCGGTCGACGACCACCAGCCCGGCTTGGCCGGCGAACAGGTTGACCCGACCGGTGAAGGGCGTCGAGGCGGTGAAGCCGGGCCCTGCGATCGCCGCGGCCAGCCGCGCGGCTGCGGGATCCTCGTGGATGTCGCCGGGGTCGAGCTGGGCGACGGTGATGCGCTTGTGACCCGCGCTCGTCAGCCTGGCGATATCCTCGGCCGACAGGGTCCGGCCCTTCTTGAAGACGAAGCCAGCACCCCTGAGCGAGTGGGCGAGGATCGCGCCTTCGGCCGATCGGGTATCGACCTCCCCGAACCTCATTGCGGGATCTCGCGCAGCACCGCCGTCATCTCCGCCATCACCGATACCGCGATCTCGGCCGGCGAGACCGCACCGATCGACAGGCCGGCGGGGCCGTGGATGCGGGCGAGCTGCGCGTCGCTGAGACCGGCTTCGGCCAGCCGCTCCTTGCGCGTCGTATGGGTCCGCCGGCTGCCCAGCGCGGCGACGTAGAAGGCCT
>JANQKE010000216.1 GCA_028281265.1 Alphaproteobacteria bacterium
TCAACCTGCGTTCAGATGGACTCATCTGAACGCAGATAAGTTGATCTATTTCAAAGATTTAGAGCATCCTGCGTCCGTTAGGACGCAGGATGCTCTAGCGCGGTTGCAGGGATGACCGGACCGTCGTGTCGGGCGACACCGTGGTGAAAGCCCTCATCAAGCGGCCGGGTTCGGATCCAGCTTGGCGGCCAGCGAGGCTTCTAGATAGGGATCGAGGCCTCCGTCCAGGACCGCCTGGGCGTTGCCGCGCTCCACCCCGGTTCTGAGGTCCTTGACCATCTGATAGGGCTGAAGGACGTAGGAGCGGATCTGGTGACCCCAGCCGATATCGGTCTTGGCATCGGCTTCGGCTTGTGCGGCTTCTTCCCGTTTCTTGAGTTCGAGTTCGTACAGCCGCGCCTTCAGCATCGCCATCGCCTGCGCCCGGTTGCGGTGCTGGGACCGGTCGTTCTGGCACTGCACCACGATGCCGGTTGGCATGTGGGTGATCCGGACGGCGGAGTCGGTCCGGTTGACGTGCTGGCCCCCGGCGCCCGACGCCCGGTAGGTATCGACCCGCAGGTCTTTGTCCTCGATCGCGACCTCGATGGAGTCGTCGATCACCGGTGAAACGAATACCGAGGCGAAGCTGGTATGCCGGCGGGCCTGGCTGTCGAACGGGCTGATCCGCACCAGCCGGTGCACGCCGCTTTCGGTCTTCAGCCAGCCATAGGCATTGTGGCCCTTGATCTGCACGGTCGTGGACTTGATCCCGGCTTCTTCGCCGGGGCTCTCTTCCAGCCAGTCGAGCGTGTAGCCATGCTGTTCGGCCCAGCGGGTGTACATGCGCAGCAGCATCTGGCCCCAGTCCTGGGCCTCGGTGCCGCCGGCGCCGGCATTGACCTCCAGATAGCAGTCGTTGGCGTCGGCTTCCCCGGCCAGAAGGCTTTCGAGCTGTCTCTTGGCGGCCCGGGCGGCGATCTCCTTGAGAGTGGCCTCGGCTTCGGCGACGACGTCGGTATCCCCTTCGGCCTCCCCGAGTTCGATCAGCTCGACCGAATCGTCGAACTCCTGCTTGAGGGCTGCGAAGTCCCCCAGCGCGGTGTCGAGCCGGGTCCGCTCCCGCATGATCTTCTGGGCGTTGTCCGGATCCTCCCACAGGGCCGGATCTTCGGCGAGGGCGTTCAGCTCTTCGAGGCGGAGGGTGCTGGTCTCCCAGTCAAAGAGACCTCCTCAGCAGCGCCAGCGAGTTCTCGATCTCGCTGACGACCGCTTGCAGTTCGGCGCGCATGGGATGCCGCTCCGTTCAGTCGCGGGGGGTGGAACAATCGATCAGGGCGGCGGATGTAGGCGCTACGCCGGGTGACGTAAAGCCCCGATCCCGGTGGAAGACCGATGCGGCTCCCGCCGGGGATCGGCGGTCGGCCTCAGTAGAGCCCCCCGGTGCCGCTGGACACCGCGCCGTCGGTCACCGTTTCCGGCGGACGGAAGGCATCGACCGCCTGGATCGTCGCCCGACCGGGTTCCGTCCCCGGTCTGAACGCTTCCAGGATCGCGCCTTGAGTTTCCGCCGAAGCCAGCATGCCGGTCATGGGGTCGATCCGGACGAGCGAAATCCCCGGCGGGATCCGGAACGGCGGCACTTCCTCATCCGCCAGGGCCGCGTCCATGACGTCCCCGAAGATCGGCAGAGCCGTCCGGCTGCCGCCTTCCCGGTCTCCCAACGGGCGGGGCGTGTCGAAGCCGACATAGACGCCCACCACCAGGTCCGGGGAGAAGCCGACGAACCAGGCGTCGCGGGCGTCGTTGGTCGTCCCGGTCTTGCCCGCCAGCGGCAGGCCCAGGCGTTGCAGCCGGACACCGGTGCCGCGCTGGATCACTCCTTCCAGCATCGAGACCATCTGATAAGCCACGACGGGGTCGGCGATCTGCTCCCGCGGATCGGGGATCGGGGGCACGTCCTGGCCGGCCCATTCGACGTCCTGACAGCCGTCGCAGGCCCGGGTATCGTGGCGGTACAGCGTGTTGCCGTCACGATCCTGGATGCGGTCGATGAATGTGGGTTCGATCCGGCGACCGCCGTTGACGATCACCGCATAGGCCGCCGTGAGGTCCAGCGGCGTGGTTTCCCCGGCCCCCAGGGCCATCGCATAGACCAGGTCCATCCGGTCGTAGACACCGAAGGCCACCGCCGTGTCGCGCACCGGCTCCAGCCCGATCTCGCGCAGCAGACCGATGGTCATGAGGTTCTTCGACCGCTCGATGCCGATCCGCATCGGTGTCGGTCCCAGCGTGTCGCCGGAGTAGTTCTGCGGCGCCCACATCCCCAGCTCTTCACCCTGATCGATCGCGATCGGGATATCCATGACGATGTGGTTGGGCGGCAGCCCCCGGTCGAGCGCCGTCATGTAGACGAACGGCTTGAACGAGGAGCCGGGCTGTCGCCGGGCCTGGGTGGCGCGGTTGAACTCGCTCATCGTGAAGCTGTAGCCGCCGGAGATCGCCAGGACCCGGCCGGTATGCGGGTCCAGCGCGACGACCGCGCCCTGCACCTCCGGCAGTTGTTCCAACCGATAGGGCCGGCTCAGCCCTTCCGGGTCGTCGGCCACCGAAAGTGCTGCCCGCGGATCGAACAGGGCGGAAGCCAGGACCACGTCCCCCAGGGCCAGGACGTCGGTGGCCGCCTGCGGTTCCGGTCCGACCTCCTGGTTCTCGCGCCAGGGTCGGGCCCATTGCATCTCCGCAAACGGGATCACGCCCCGGCTGCGATCGGCGAACCCCAGCAAGGCCCGTTCCCGGGTCACCTCGAGGACCAGGCCGATGCGCCAGCCTTGCGCCCCTGCCGGCAACACCGTTTCGGCCAGACGGTCGGGCCAGTTGTCGAACGCCTCGAACCGGGTCAGCGGTCCGCGCCAGCCGTGACGGCGGTCGTAGGCCGTCAACCCGTCGCGGAGCGCTCGATCGGCGATCGTCTGCATTTCCGGGTCGACGGTCGTGCGCACCTGCAATCCGCCCTGGTACAGGTCCGCATCGCCGTAGATCCGCTGGAGCTGCCGACGCACCTCCTCGGCGAAGTAGCTGGCGGTCACCGTCTCCTCGTCGGGACGATCGAACGTCACGAGGTCGGCCTGTCGGGCCCGTTCGGCGATCGTCGCGTCGATCGCCCCGTCGATTTCCATCCGGTCGATCACGTAGTTGCGGCGGGCGATCGCCGCATCGCGCCTCAGCGTCGGGTGGTAGTTGTTGGGGGCTTTCGGCAGGGCGGCGAGATAGGCCGCTTCCTCGATCGTCAGGTCCGCCAGCGGCTTGTTGAAATAGGCCAACGCCGCCGCGGCCACGCCGTACGCCCCGCGCCCCAGATAGATCTGGTTGAGATAGAGTTCGAGGATGCGCTGCTTGGAGAGCGTCCGCTCCATGCGCAGGGCCACCAGCCCTTCCCGGATCTTGCGTTCGACCGACACCTCGTTGGAAAGCAGGAAGTTCTTGGCGACCTGCTGGGTGATGGTGGAGGCGCCGACCGGCCGCCGGCCGGTGCCGAACTGCTGGACGTTGGTCACGATCGCCCGGGCGATGCCGATCGGATCGACCCCGTTGTGCTGGTGGAAGCGCTGATCTTCCGCCGAGACGAAAGCCTGGGCGACATGGTCGGGGATCGCCTCGATCGGCACGAACACCCGGTTCTCGGTCGCATATTCCGCCATCAGCCGGCCGTCGCCGGCATGCAGCCGTGTCGTCACCGACGGGGCGTACTCCCGCAGCAGACGGTAGTCCGGCAGATCGGTGCTCAGCGCGTCGAGGGCGAAGAACCCCGCCAGAACGCTGAATGCCAGGGCGCTGAACCCGTTCGCGGCGAACCAATAAAGGATGTGCATGGGGCGGATGGGGGTTGGGCCGGGCGCGATCAATGGAGCAATAGGCCGCCGACTGTATCAGCAAGCCATCGTGCTGGGTATGCCGTCACCGGAGGGATCGCCCGACATTGGGGCGGGGAGATGACGGTGACCTAGATCATCCTGCGTTCAGATGGACTCATCTGAACGCAGGATGATCTAGTTTAAAAAGTTAGAGCATCTTATCTGCGTCCGTTCGGACGCAGATAAGATGCTCTGGATATGGGCTTTCAACCCGGTGTCGCCCGACGCGGCGGCCCGGCCTACCTGACGCTCTAGGAGCCGCCGGGAAGAGGGGGCAGACGGCCCGATGCGCCGCCATCGGCCAGCATCGCGTCCGGGCCGGCGGTCTCCAGAAACCGGGTGACGGCTCGGGCCAGCGCTTCGGCGAGGCGCTCCTGATGCGCCTGGCGGGCGAGTTGGCGGCCATCGGCCTGGTTCGACAGGAAGCCGAGCTCGACCAGGGCCGACGGCACGTCGGGTGCGGTCAACACGACGAAGCCGGCCTGGCGGTGGGGCTGGCCCAACAGGGTCGTGCTGAGCGCCAGCTCCTCGACCAGGGTCTCGGCCAGCCGGGTCGACTGGTTGTTGGTGTGCCGCTGGGCCAGGTCGATCAGAATGGAGGCCGTCTGGTCGTCGGTCGGTGCGTCGGCGATGGCCCCGAACAGCAGCGCCTGGTTCTCCCGCCGCGCCAGCCGGGCGGCCTGCCGGTCGGACGCGCGCTGGGACAGCGTGTAGACCGAGGCGCCGCGGAGATCCGGATTGTCGATGCTGTCGGCGTGGATCGAAACGAACAGATCGGCGCGGGCGTCGCGGGCCAAGGCGACCCGGCCATCTAGGGTCACGAACCGGTCGTCCTCCCGGGTCATCAGCACCCGGTAGCGGCCGGTGGCATTCAGCACCTCCCGCAACCGCCGGGAGACGGCCAGCGCGATCGACTTCTCGAACACGCCGTCGATCCCGATCGCCCCGGGATCGCGGCCGCCATGTCCGGGATCGATCACGACAACCGGTCGCGGCTCGGTGCGGAACGCGGGCGGGTGGCGCGGCAATGGGATCGTCCCGCCCCAGGCGGTCAGCACCGATCCCGGCACGGGGGGGGCGGCGGAAGGGGCGGCCGCCGGGTCCGGGCTCGCGGCGATGGCAGCCGCCTCCAGGGGCGAGACCGCCAAGGCCAGCCGGTAGCCCGATGTCGGGGTCGGCGGCAGCACGAGCACGTCATCGACCGTGACCGGACCGTCGAGATCGAGAACGATGCGCAGGATGTCCGGGGTGAACTGGCCGCGCCTCACGCCCTGTACCGGCCCCAGAGGGCCCGGCAGGGTGGTCTCGCCTCCGTCCCAGCGCCCTTGATCGATGTCGACCACCAACCGGTCCGGCCCTTCGAGCTGGAAGATCGTGAATTCGGGGGCTT
>JANQKE010000219.1 GCA_028281265.1 Alphaproteobacteria bacterium
GGCCGCGACGGCACCCCGATCCTGGTCGGGCTGTCGGAAGGGGGCCCCGGCGGCGACCGGCAGGGCGGCATCACGTTGCGCGTCACCGACCAGGGGGACGGGATCGCCAAGGAGCATCTGCCCCGGCTGACCGAGCGGTTCTACCGGGTGGATCCCGCCCGCAGCCGGGCGATCGGTGGCACGGGCCTGGGACTGGCGATCGTCAAGCATATCGTCAGCCGCCATCGGGCCCGTCTGTCCTTCGACAGCATCGTCGGTCAAGGAACCACCGTGACCGTCCGTTTCCCCGCCATCGCCGTAGCGGAACGCCGCGTGGACCGGCGTTCCGCTACGTGAAGGAGGTGCGAAAACCGCACCCGTGGCGGGGAGCGGGAGGGCATTCGATGTCATGAAACCGTAACTTTGGTTTCATAAATGATTTGCCGGCCGTGAGTAGGGTCGACGCGGCTTGAGGGAGCGCGACAGCCGGCCACCGGTTGCGCGCAGATCATCGGCTCCCTCCGACCGGAGCCGCTCCCCTTGTCGCCTATCACGAGTTGACACCCCCTTATCGGAGGCATTGATGAAGAAGGCCCTCGCCCTGGCCGCCGTGTCGACGGTGGCGCTGGTTGGCGCCGCCGAAGCGCGCGACCAAATCGCCATCGCCGGTTCCTCGACCGTGCTGCCCTTCGCCTCGACCGTGGCGGAAGAGTTCGGCGCCACCTTCGGCCAGTTCCCGACCCCGGTCGTGGAATCCGGCGGGTCGTCGGGCGGTCTGCGCCAGTTCTGCGAAGGTGTCGGGGAAAACACCATCGACATCGCCAACTCCTCGCGTCCGATCCGCGACCGCGAAGTGACCGCCTGTGCCGATGCCGGTGTGACCGATATCCACGAAGTACTTATCGGCTACGACGGCATCGTGTTCGCGACCGTGGTCGAAGGGCCGGACTTCGAGCTGACCACCGGCCAGATCTCTATGGCCCTGGCCGCGATGGTGCCGGTGGATGGCGAAATGGTGGCCAACCCCTACAGCAACTGGTCGGAAATCGACCCGTCCCTGCCGGATCAGGAAATCCTGGCCTTCATCCCGGGTGAGAACCACGGCACCCGCGAGGTCTTCGAGGACAACGTCATCGAAGCCGGCTGCGAAATAATCGTCGAGGAGCTGGGCATCGAGGCCGAGTGCTCGACCGACGTGCGCAGAGACGGCGTTGCCATCGACATCGCCGGTGACTACACCGAGACCGTGGCCCGGGTGCAGACCAACCCCGAAGGCGTGGGCGTGTTCGGTCTGTCGTTCTACGAAGAGAACCGCGACATCATCAAGGTGGCGAGCGTCAACGGCATCGATCCGAGCCTCGAGACCATCGCGAGCGGCGAATACCCGGTGTCGCGTCCGTTGTTCTTCTACGTCAAGATGGCGCATCTCGACGTGATCCCGGGCCTGCGGGAATACGTGTTCTTCTTCCTCAGCGACGGGATCGCCGGTCAGGACGGCATCCTGCTCGACCAGGGCCTGATCCCGATGCCGGAAGACGAGCTGGTGCAAGAGCGGGCCGATTTCGGCGCGGGCGTCCTGGTTCAGTAATCGCGTATCCCTGACGGCCGGCGGCGCGGGTCGCGTCGCCGGCCGTGGGGCAACCGATCGGGCGGGGGCGCGGCTCTATGGGCGGTGCTCCCGCTCTTTTGGTCTTGGGGGTCATCTTGCACGCAAGGCCGCAGCGGATCGGCGGTGCCGGACGACCGGGCTGGGCTGCGGGCGTCCCGCCTCCGGCGGCGGCGGTCGGATCCGATCATGCGATGTCAATCCGGTGCTGTGGAGCGGTCGGATGATTGTGTTGGTGGTAACGCTGGCGATCCTGGCGATGCTGATCGTCGGTTACCGGATGGGTGTCGGGAAAGCGCTCTCGGCGACCGGTGGGCAGGCCAGGATCCTGCATTCCCGGCCGGGCTATTACGGCACCTACACCGCGTTGTGGTGCGCGCTGCCGGCGTGCGCGCTGATGGCGCTGTGGTTGATCGTTCAGCCGATGGTGATCGCTGCCATGATCCGCGGCGGCCTGCCGGCGGATATCCGGGCGATGCCCGATGAGGATTTCGATCTGGTGATGACGGCGATCCGGGCGATCGCCGGCGGCACGCCCCCCTCCAACGTCGAGCCCTATATGGAGGCGGCCGCCGCCCGCATCGGCGAGTTGGAGATACTGGGCCAGTGGTTCATGGCGCCGCTGGTTCTGATCGTAGCGCTGGCCGGAATCTATTTCGCCATTCGGCACATCGTCCCCGACCTGCGCGCCCGCAACAAAGTCGAATCCGTCGTCAAGATCCTGTTGATCATCTGTTCATCCATCGCGATCCTGACGACCGTGGGGATCGTTGCCTCGGTATTGTTCGAGGCGATGAACTTCTTCTCGATCATCCCGCCGCAGGACTTCTTCTTCAACCCGGTCTGGGATCCCGGCTTCGCCCGCGCCGGGGAAGACCATACCCAGCACGATTTCGGCCTGCTGCCGCTGATGTGGGGGACGCTGTTCATCTCCTTCATCGCGATGTGCGTCGCCGCTCCGATCGGCCTGATGTCGGCGATCTACCTGTCGGAATACGCCACCAGTCGGGTGCGGTCGGTCGCCAAGCCGCTGCTGGAGATCCTCGCCGGTATCCCGACCGTCGTCTACGGCTTCTTCGCCCTGACGACGATGGGGCCGTTCCTGAACACTTTCGGCGACACGCTGGGCCTGGACATCCAGGCGTCCAGCGCCCTGACCGCCGGCCTGGTCATGGGCATCATGATCGTGCCGTTCGTCAGTTCGCTGTCCGACGACATCATCAGCCAGGTCCCCCAGGCGATGCGCGACGGATCCTACGGCATGGGCGCGACCCGGTCGGAGACGATCACCAAGGTCGTCTTCCCGGCCGCCCTGCCGGGTGTCGTCGGCGGCTTGCTGCTGGCGGTCAGCCGCGCGATCGGGGAGACCATGATCGTCGTCATGGCCGTCGGGGCGGCTGCCAATCTGACGGCGAACCCGTTCGAATCTGTCACCACGGTGACGGTCATGATCGTCAAGCAGTTGACCGGGGACAACGAGTTCTCCAGCCCGCAAACGCTGGTCGCGTTCGCCTTGGGCCTCACCCTGTTCGTTGTGACCTTGTGCCTGAACGTTGTCGCCTTGTACGTCGTCCGCAGATATCGAGAGCAGTATGAGTGACCTCGCGCAAACGGCCGGCACCCGGACCATCGATCACGGCCTGTCCGACAAGCGGCTGCGCAAGCGCCGGATGGCGGAGCTCCGGTTCCAGGCCATCGGGATCGCGGCGATCTGCATCGGTCTCGCCTTCCTGGTGATCCTGTTGTTCAACATCGTTTCCAGGGGCTACACCGCCTTTCAACAGTCGGAAATCATCCTGACGGTGGAGCTTGACGAGAGTGCCATCGTCCAGCCGGGCATGCCGCTGGAGATGGGGAACTACGCACAGCTCGTGATCGGTGCGATGGCCGCGGCCGTCGACCTCGACAACCAGCCGATCCCGCTGGACAAGATCCTGGAAACGCCGCGGTTGAGCGACGAGGATCTGGTCGAGGAGCTGAACGCCCAGCTCGCCGCGGGCCGCATCCGCATCCCCGGCCTGTCCGATTTCGGCCAACCGATCCCCTTGGGTCTGATCGCCGATCTGAACCGCTTGGCCGCCGTCGAGGACATCCTGACCGCCGACATCCGGCGCCGGGTCGACGTTGCGGCGTTGATCGGGCTCGAGGGCGAGTTCCGCGGCGCGCTGGCGGGTGCCAGTGTCGATATCGACGGGCTGCGGGATTTCCGGTTCGTCGATCCGGTTCTCATCGCGCCCTACGCCGACCGGTTCATAGAAGCGCGCCTGACCGATGCGGGGGAGCGGAGCACGGTCCTCCGCGCGGTCGCGAGCGCGCTCAACACGGCCGTTACGGAGACCGTTCGCGACCGTTTGCGTCAGCAGACCCTGCTCTTGGGTGAACTGGAGACCCGGTCGGCCGAGCGCCGGGTCCGCGCATTGCTTCATGACTTCCTCGAAGGCATGGTCAGCCGCGGTGCGGTCAACCAGGTCCGGCAACGCGTGCTGGCTGACCCCGACATCATCGGCTCCACGATCGAGTTGGAGGTCGCCGGCAGTTCCGACCTCGATGTGATGATGAAGGGCCAGATCTCCCGCGACGTCCCCGAGGCCCGCCGACAGCTCAACGATCTCCAGCTCGCCTGGATGGACGAGCTGGTCGAGCGCGACGTCATCGACATGGCCTTCAACACCACCTTGTTCACCGCCGGTGCCTCCCGCAATCCGGAGCAGTCGGGGATCGGGGTCGCCCTGGTGGGCTCGTTCTACATGATGCTGGTGGTGCTGGTGCTGGCGCTGCCTTTGGGGGTGGCGACCGCCATCTATCTCGAGGAGTTCGCGCCGAAGAACCGCGTCACCGACCTGATCGAGGTCAACATCAACAATCTCGCAGCGGTGCCGTCGATCGTTTTCGGGCTTCTGGGTCTGGCCATCTTCATCAACTTCATGCATCTGCCGCGCTCCGCACCGGTGGTCGGCGGTCTGGTGCTGACCTTGATGACCTTGCCGACGATCATCATTGCCGCGCGTGCTGCGTTGAAGGCGGTGCCGCCGTCGATCCGCGAGGCGGCCCTGGGGGTCGGTGCATCGCGGATGCAGGCCGTCTTCCACCATGTCCTGCCGCTGGCCATGCCCGGTATCCTGACCGGCACCATCATCGGGATGGCCCAGGCGCTGGGTGAGACGGCGCCGCTGTTGATGATCGGCATGGTCGGCTTCTTCGTCGACTATCCGGGCGGGCCGATGGAACCGGCCACGGCCCTGCCGGTCCAGGTCTATATGTGGGCCATTCTGCCCGAGCGCGGCTTCGTGGAGCGGACCTCCGCGGCGATCATGGTCCTGCTGGGCTTCCTGGTGTTCATGAACGCCATGGCGGTGATCCTGCGGAAACGCTTCGAACGCCGGTGGTAGATCCCCCGTCCCTGTGCCGATTGCCGAACGAGAGTGAAATGACCGCCACGATGACCGTCGAAAGCCGATCTTCCGCCCCCGCCGCCATGCCCGCGGTGGATGCCGTCAAGATGGCCTCCCGCGGGACGGAGGTGTATTACGGCGAGAAGCGCGCGCTGCACGGCATCGACATCGACGTGCTGGAGCACGAGGTGCTGGCGCTGATCGGTCCGTCGGGCTGCGGCAAGTCGACCTTTCTCCGCTGCCTCAACCGGATGAACGACACCATCGACGTCGCCCGGGTGACGGGCGAGATCTTCATCGACGGCAAGAACATCTACGACCGCGACCTCGATGTGGTGCAGTTGCGCGCCCGGGTCGGGATGGTGTTCCAGAAGCCCAACCCGTTTCCGAAGTCGATCTTCGACAACATCGCCTACGGCCCGCGGATCCACGGCCTGGCCGAGCACAAGGACGAGCTCGACGCCGTCGTCGAGAAGAGCCTGCGGGGTGCTGGCCTGTGGGAAGAGGTCAAGGACCGATTGCCGGAGCCCGGCACGGGCCTGTCCGGAGGCCAGCAGCAGCGCCTGTGCATCGCCCGGGCGATCGCCGTCAGTCCCGAAGTGATCCTGATGGACGAGCCGTGCTCGGCCCTCGACCCGATCGCCACCGCGCATGTCGAGGAGCTGATCGACGAGTTGCGCCAGGACTACACGATCGTCATTGTCACCCACAACATGCAGCAGGCCGCCCGGGTCAGCCAGAAGACGGCGTTCTTTCACCTCGGCGACCTGGTGGAGCACGGCGCGACCGAGGAGATCTTCACCAACCCCAGGGACGAGCGCACGCAAGGCTACATCACCGGCCGTTACGGCTGAGCCGCTTCGGGGATACCCCGGGGTGGAACGCCGAGGTCGCTTGGCCCTGATGCCAGGAGCGAGGAGGAAGGACATGCCGGGTCCCATTCGACGACGAACGACGCCGCGGCAGGGCCGACCCGCCCGGCCCGGCGGATTGGCGGATGCCGCCCGCCGGCGTTTGCCCGGTGGCGCTGCTACCGGCCGCGCATCGCGCCGGGCGGATCGGTTCGGCATCCGTCGACGAACCGGCCCGGAGGCCCCGAAAACGAGCTAGCTCGGTCCCGCTCCATCCGGGCGGCCCGCAATGCCGGTCGTGCCCGGCATGGGCCTCGTCTTCTTCCTGCGGCGCGATCCAGGCCGGCAGCCGCCGCCGGTCCACAGCCGAGATCGGTAGAACCATGTCCAGCGAACACATCGTCCGCTCCTTCGATGCGGAACTCAAGAGCCTGACCAAGACCATCGCCCAGATGGGCGGGATGGCCGAAAGCCAGCTCGACCAGGCGATCCAGGCGGTCGTCCGGCGGGACTCCCAGCTCGCCACCCAGGTCATGCAGGACGATCGGCGGCTCGACCGGTTGGAACAGCAGATCGACGTCGACGCGGTCACCATGCTGGCCCGCCGCCAGCCCATGGCCTCGGACCTCAGGGAGATCGTGGCTGCGCTGAAGATCGCCTCGGATCTCGAACGGATCGGCGACTACGCCGCCAACGTCGCCAAACGGGCCATCGCCCTCAACCAGGTGCCGCCGGTCAGTCCGGTGACGGGGCTGCCCCGGATGGGCCGGCTGGCCTACGAGATCATCGCCCAGGTGCTCGATGCCTATGTCGAGCGCAATGTCGAAGCCGCGCTCGAAGCCTGGTCCCGCGACGAGGAACTCGACGATCTCTACACCAGCCTGTTTCGCGAGACCCTCACCTACATGATGGAGGATCCGCGGAACATCACGCCTTGCACCCACTTCCTGTTCATCGCCAAGAACATCGAGAGGGCCGGCGACCACGCCACCAACATCGCGGAAACCATCCACTTCCTGGTCAGGGGGGAGACGATCCGCGAGAGCCGGCCCAAAGGGGACAGCTCCAGTTTCACCGTCGTCCTGCCGCCGGGCGAGCAGGACGACGCCGACGGGTCCGAGCCGCAGAGGACGTGAGGGTCATGCGCCAAGGGACAGAGGCGTCCGTTCTGGTCGTCGAGGACGAGGAGCACATCGTCACCCTGCTCACCTACAATCTCGACAAGGAAGGCTTCAGCACGATGGTCGCCCTGGACGGCGAGGACGCGCTGCTGACCGCCAAGGAACGACGGCCGGATCTGATCATTCTCGACTGGATGCTCCCGCGGCTCTCGGGTCTGGAAGTCTGCCGCCAACTGCGCCGGGACAGCGGCACGCGCGACATCCCGATCATCATGCTGACGGCCCGGGGCGAGGAGCATGACCGGATCCGCGGGTTCGAGCACGGCGCGGACGACTATGTGGTCAAGCCGTTCTCCACCTCCGAGTTGATCGCCCGGGTGCGGGCGGTGCTGCGTCGGGCGAGCCCGCGGGCCGGCAACGACGAATCCCTGCGGTTCGAAAACGTGGTGATGAACCTCGCCGCGCACCGGGTCAGCCGCGGCGGCCGCGACATCCATCTCGGCCCTACGGAGTTCCGGTTGCTGCGGCACTTCCTGCAGAACCCGGGCCGCGTGTTCTCCCGGGAGCAACTGCTCGACATCGTCTGGGGCCACGACGTCTATGTCGAGCCGCGTACGGTGGACGTACACATCCGCCGCTTGCGCAAGGCGCTGAACGGCGCGGATGAGGTCGACATCATCCGCACCGTCCGGTCCGCGGGCTACGCGCTGGACATCCACACGCCGACGTAAGGACGCATCACCGAGTTGACCGGCCTGCGGCAGGCCGCTACCCGAAGGTGCCATGCTTGATGGCCGAAGGGTGTTTGGATGTTCGAACGGGCGAACTGGCAGTGGGTGCGGGATTGGACGGGGCGGGTGTTCGCCACCGCCTTTCTGCTGCTGACCTTCATCTTCCTGGCGGCGATCACCATCACCAACCCGGCCGGCGGCATGCTCGGCGGGCTGTTGCAGATCATGCTCTACGCGCTGGCGGCCGCCCTGCCGGTCGGCCTGATCGCCGGGTTCTTGTTGGCCCGCTATTCCCACGCCAAGGACGGAAGGCACGATAGCTGAGGGCTGAGCATCCTTGCGTCCGAACGGATGCGGATAAGAGGCTTTCCCTCTTTGAAGTCGATCAACCCCGCGTTCAGACGAGCCCGTCTGAACGCGGGGTTGATCTAGAGCATCCTGCGTCCTAACGGACGCAGATAAGATGCTCTAAGTCTTTGAAATAGATCAACTTATCTGCGTTCAGATGAGTCCATCTGAACGCGGGGTTGATCTAGACCCGACCCGGCTCCGCTTGACCGGGTCCCGCCGGCTGGCAATAACCGGCCGCACCCGGCGGGAGCGGCGACGCACGCCCCGTCCTTTGCTTTGCACCCAGCGACAGACCCGATGAAGCGCATCTTCTCCGGCATCCAGCCGACCCACACCATGACGCTCGGCAACTATCTCGGGGCGGTGCGGAACTGGGCGGATCTGCAGAAGGACTTCGAGTGCCTGTACTGTGTGGTCGACCTGCATGCGCTGACCATCCCGCAGGACCCCGAGATCCTGCGCCGGAACACCCGGGAGCTGACCGCGGCCCTCCTGGCCGCCGGGATCGACCCGGAAGGCTCGATCCTGTTCGCGCAAAGCCATGTGCCCGGGCATAGCGAACTGGCCTGGCTGTTCGGTTGCCTCACGCCGATGGGCTGGCTCAGCCGCATGACCCAGTTCAAGGACAAGGCCGGCAAGCACCGCGACCAGGCGATGTCCGGGCTGTTCACCTATCCGGTGCTGATGGCCGCCGACATCCTGGTCTACCGCGCCACCCATGTCCCGGTGGGGGAGGATCAAAAGCAGCATCTGGAGCTGACGCGGGAGATCGCGGGCTCCTTCAACCACCGCTACGGGGTGGAGTACTTCCCGCTGGTGGAACCGCAGATCTTCGGTGCGGCGACCCGGGTGATGTCGCTGAGGGACGGCACCAAGAAGATGTCGAAGTCCGACAGCTCGGACTTCAGCCGGATCAACATGACCGACGACGCCGACCTGATCGCGCAGAAGTTCCGCAAGGCCAAGACCGATCCCGAGCCCCTGCCGAGCGCGATCGAGGGATTGGCCGACCGCCCCGAGGCCCGCAATCTGGTCAACATCTATGCCGCCCTGGCCCGGACGACGCCCGAGGCGGTCCTGGCGACCTATGGCGGCAAGACCTTCTCGACCTTCAAGGCGGCGCTGACGGATGTGGCGGTTGCGGCGCTGAGCCCGGTCGCTGACGAGATGAACCGGCTGCTGGCCGACCCGGCGGAGATCGACGCGCTGCTCCGCCGCGGGGCCGAGCGCGCCGGGGCCATGGCCGCCGTCACCGTCGGCGAAGTCCGCGACCTGATGGGCCTGCTGCGGGTGTAGCGCCCGCCGCCACCGGCCGTGAGGGTGTCGAACGCGCCTCGAACGGCCGGTCGGGGCGTTACCGGCGGTCGGCGGGCAGGCGGGCGGTGAAGTGGGCGCCGGGGCCGTCGGGGCGGTTGCGGGCGTACAGCTCACCGCCATGCGCCTCGATGATCTGGCGGCTGATGCTCAGGCCCAGGCCGGAATGGGTGCCGAACTTCTCCCCCGACGGCCGCTCCGAATAGAACCGGTCGAAGATCGCGTCGAGCTTGCCCGGCGGGATGCCCGGGCCCTGATCGAGCACGGCGATCTCGACCTGGTCGCCGTCCCGCCGGATCCGGACCGCGATCATCCCGTCGGGCGGAGAGAAGCTGACCGCATTGCCGATCAGGTTGCGGAACACCTGCATCAGCCGGCTGTCGATGCCGCGGACCACCATGTCGCCGGCCGGGTCGACCGTCACCTCGACCCGCGGCTCGCCTTCTTCCCAGGTGCTGCGGTGCAGCTCGCCCAAGCCCTCCATCATCCGGCGCAGGTCGACCGGTTCGGTCTCCGCCTTGGACAGCTCGGAATCCAGGCGAGAGGCGTCGGAGATGTCGGTGATCAGCCGGTCGAGCCGCTGCACGTCTTCCAGGATGATCGCCATCAGCCGGCGCTGCTGATCGGGGTCGGCCACCCGGACCGTGGTCTCCACCGCACTGCGCAGGGAGGTCAGCGGGTTCTTGATCTCGTGGCTGACATCCGCGGCGAAGCGCTCGGTGGCGTCCATCCGTTCCCACAGCGCTCCGGTCATCGCCCGCAACGCGGTGGAGAGATCGCCGATCTCATCCTGCCGCCGGCCGAAATCGGGGATCTCGACCTTGCGGCCATGACCCCGGCGCACCTGCTCGGCGGCCAGGGCCAGACGGCGGATGGGCCGTGTGATGGTACCGGCCAGATACAGCGACAAGGCCACCGTCACCAGCAGCGCAAAGGCGAAGATGGTGAGGATGTCCGCCCGTAGCTCGCGCAGGGTGCTTTCGATGATGCCGGTGTCGCGGGACAGCAGCAGCACGCCGATGACCTCCCGCAAGGGCTGGATCGGCACGGCCACGCCGGTCATCAGGCCACGGCTGCCGGTCCAGACCTGCCGGCCTGGGACCCCCCGCATCGCCTGGGCGACCGATTCGTAGTCGGTCCCGTGCTGGTCGACCCGTTCGCGATAGTCCGGCCAATCCTTGCGCTGGGGGACGACGTTCATCAGCCCGTCATAGGCCACGTCGATCCAGCGCTGCAGTCGCTCGACGTCGAGGCCGTCGCCGGGCGGGGGCAGGGGGGCGACCTCGACCCCGCCGGCCGCCCCGCCGAGCATGCGGCTGTCCGCCAGCAGCGCACCGTCCGGAGCGAACAGCCGGATCCGGCTGTCGGTGGTCTCGGCCAACCGGCGCAGGAGCTGCTGGGCGCGTTCCGGCGCGACCACCCCGCCGCTGCCGGCGATGCCCTCGTCGGAGATCGCGGTCTCCTCCAGGCTGGCCGCGAACACCTCCGCTTCGGACCGCAGCGAATCGAGTTCGCCCTGGATCAGCCGCTCCTCGTATTGACCCAGATAGAGCAGACCGCCGACCAGGATCGCCAGGGCGAACACGTTGATCGCCAACACCCGCAAGGTGAGCTTCGACAGCCGCCGCCGGCGTCCCTTGGGCCGCGCCGGCTCGGCCGCACCCGCCTCCCCGGGGAGACCGTCGGCGCCGGCGGCCGCCTGTGGGTGCTTCGATTGGGTGGGCTTCAGCCCGAAGATACCCCGCCCTGCCGGCGATCCGGCCGCCGCGGACGGGCCGCCGGTCGGGGTACGGGTGTGCCCGGACGGGGTGACGGCCCGACTCGGGACGAGGCCGGGCGTCGCCCTCAGACCCAAACCGCCGTCGGTGCGACCGTTGCCGCCGCCGGGGGCGAGGGCACCGGGCTGCGGAGCGACCCGACGGGGCGCAGACTTGCGGGCGCCGAACATCAGCCGGCCCCAGGCGGGCAGCCGGCCGGCCGGGACGGCGGAACCCGGCTCCTCCGGGAGATCTGCGGGATGCGACGGGGCCATGGCCAGGCGCCCTGGCACCGGCCGGCCGGCCGCCAGGTACCGGCGTCAGGCCGACACGGCCCCGTCCTTGTAGCGGTAGCCGACGCCGTACAGGGTCTCGATCTGCTTGAAGTCCTCGTCGACGGTGCGGAACTTCTTGCGGATGCGCTTGATGTGGCTGTCGATGGTCCGATCATCGACGTAGATATGCTCGCCATAGGCCGCGTCCATCAACTGGTCGCGTGTCTTGACGTGACCGGGACGCAAGGCCAGCGCCTTGACCAAAAGGAACTCCGTGACCGTCAGTTCGATCGGCTTGCTTCTCCACAGGCACAGATGGCGGTCGCTGTCCAGGGTGAGGTCACCGCGGGTGAGCAGGGTCTCGGGATTGGCCGCCGTGCCCGGTCCGGCCAACTGCTCGCGCCGCAGCAGGGTCCTGATCCGCTCGATCAGCAGGCGCTGGGAGAAGGGCTTCTTGATGTAGTCGTCCGCCCCCATCCGCAGGCCGAGGAGTTCGTCGACCTCGTCATCCTTGGAGGTGAGGAAGATCACCGGCATCGTGCTCTCTTGGCGGAGCTTCTGCAGCAGCTCCATGCCGTCCATGCGCGGCATCTTGATGTCCAGGATCGCCAGGTCCACCGGCCGTCCGGACAACCCGCGATAGGCTTCGTCGCCGTCGGCATAGGTGCGCACCTCGAAGCCCTCGGCCTCCAGCGCGATGGTGACCGAGGTCAGGATGTTGCGGTCGTCATCGACCAAGGCGATGGTGTGGCCCACGGACGGCACTCCTTCAAAAGCACGGCGGACGGGCGGCATAGAGGAACGGCGGCAGCGGGTCGCAGCGCCGTGGCTGCCAAACTGTCGACGGAGTGTGGCAGATTAAGGCCGATTTCGGCACCGACTGCGGGAACTGTTGCGGTGGAAGCGGGGCGAGCCCCGCAGAGATGACGCATCGAGGATGGCAAGGATGACGGAGACAGGCGCCGCTCGGCTCGACGCCGATCGACCCGGGGACATCGCCCGCGCGGTCATGCGGCTGGCCGATCGGGCGACGCTGGCCACCGCCATGCCCGACACCGGGGAGCCCTATGCCAGCCTGGTGCAGATCGGTCTGAGCCAGGCGGCCGCCCCGATCCTGCTCATCTCCCGCCTCGCCCAGCACACCAAGAACCTGGCCGCGGACCCGCGGGTCAGCCTCCTGTTCGACGGCACGGCCGGGTTCGATTCCATGCTGGAAGGCCCGCGGGTCTCGATCCAGGGCAAGGCCCGCCCGTCCGACGATCCGGCCGATCGTCGCCGCTTTCTGGCCCGGCATCCGGATGCGGCCGGCTATGCCGGGTTCGGGGACTTCGCCGTTCACGCCGTCGAGGTGTCGCGGGCCCATCTGGTCGCCGGTTTCGGCCGGATCACCTGGATCGATGCGGGCGATCTGCTGCTACCGCCCCAGGGGCTGGGCCACATCCCGGACGCGGAGCCCGGGATCGTCGAGCATATGAACGACGATCATGCCGATGCCCTCGCCGCGATGGCGGCCGGCCTGCTCCGGCTGCCCGGTGACGGGTGGGCGATGACCGGCATCGATCCCGACGGGCTGGACTTGCGCCGGGGCGGGGCGGTGGCGCGTCTGGCGTTCGAGCGGCCGGTCCGCAACGCCGCTGACGCCCGGCGGGTCCTGACCGAGCTGACCCACCGGGCCCGTGCAGGACGGTAGACGGCCGCCCCCGCCACCACCGCGTCCGGTCGGTTCGCCCTTCCAAGAAGGGGGCGGTACCGCGATATGGGTCGGAAGAGGGGAGCCGTGCCGCGATATCCGAAGACGCCGCGGACCGGGCCGGCCGTCGGCGCGGCGCGGGCCGGTCAGTTCACCGAATCGTCGACCGCGTCCACGGCCTCGTTGATATCGGCACCGACACCGCGGATGGTGTTGTCGCAGGCGGCGAGCGCCCCTGCTACGACCAACATGCCGACCAACAGTCGAAACCGGCCGATCACCTGCTGCATCGCTCGTCATCTCCCTGGTCTTGGGGTGAGCCGCTGGGACACCCGTCTGCCGCGGTCGCATCGGCGGGGCCGGCTCGGCAACCGGCGGGCCCGGCCGTGGTGGATCCGCCACCGGCCTCAAGCCGATCCTATGTACTCATCACGTCGGCGGATTACCAGCCCGGTGTCATGGCAACGATGCGACGTCCCCGGGGATGGCGTCGGGGGCGTTGGATTCCGGTACGCGCCGACGGCACCGAAGCCACGGAGATCGGGCTTCCGCTCGACGATCGGCACGACATGAACGGACGACACCACCGTTGGAGAGCCGATACCCGTCCGCCGGCGGCGTTCCCGGCGCCGCCCTGCCGCAGCACCGGACCAGGGCCGGCGCCGCTGCGGATGGCCGGAAGAGATCGGATGTAGACGCCTCCCGCCGGCCCCTCACCGGCACGGCGTGTCAGCCGTCCAGTCCTTCACCGGCCAGCCCGTCGGGGCCGCCCTGCAGCATCTGCTCCGAGACCAGGCCGGCGTTCTCGCGGATCTTGCGCTCGATCGCCTGGGCGATGTCGGGATTGTTGCGCAGGAAGGTCTTGGCATTCTCCCGCCCCTGGCCGACCCGCTGGCCATCATAGGAGAACCAGGCCCCGGACTTCTCCACCACCCCGGCCTGCACGCCGAGATCCAGCAGCTCCCCGTTCTTGGACACGCCTTCGCCGTACATGATGTCGAACTCGACCACCTTGAACGGCGGAGCGAGCTTGTTCTTGACCACCTTCACCTTGGTCTGGTTGCCGACCACGGTGTCGCGGTCCTTGATCGAACCGATGCGGCGGATGTCCAGGCGCACCGAAGCGTAGAACTTGAGGGCGTTGCCGCCGGTCGTCGTCTCGGGGCTGCCGAACATCACCCCGATCTTCAGGCGGATCTGGTTGATGAAGACGACCAGGCAGTTCGACCGGGCGATCGAGGATGTCAGCTTGCGCAAGGCCTGGCTCATCAGCCGGGCCTGCAGGCCGACATGGCTGTCGCCCATCTCCCCTTCCAGCTCGGCCCGTGGCACCAGGGCGGCCACGGAGTCGATCACCAGTACATCGATCGCGCCCGACCGGACCAGGGTGTCGGCGATCTCCAGCGCCTGCTCCCCGGCGTCGGGTTGGGAGACCAGCAATTCGTCCACATCGCAGCCCAGCTTGCGGGCATAGGACGGGTCGAGCGCATGCTCGGCATCGACGAAGGCGCAGACCCCGCCGGCCTTCTGGGCCTCGGCGATCGCATGCAGCGCCAAGGTGGTCTTGCCGGAGCTTTCCGGGCCGTAGATCTCCACGATCCGGCCCCTGGGCAGGCCGCCGATGCCCAGCGCGATGTCGAGCGACAGGGAACCGGTCGACACCACGTCCACATCGATCGCCTGATCGGCGCCCAGCTTCATCACCGAGCCCTTGCCGAACGCCCGTTCGATCTGGGCCAGCGCCGAGTCCAGCGCCTTCTGCTTGTCCATCGGGGTCTTCTCCACCAGCGCCAAATGCGCGCTCATCGGCTGTCTCCTTGCTGGGGTTGATCCCACAGCCGAGCCCCGGGGTGCAACGGCCCGTGACTCCGGCCTCAAGATTCACTATATGTTCCTATGCGGCCCCGGCAGACCCCCGGATGGATGTACCCGAACGGGTATGCATGGCGACTCGACAAGAACAAATATAGAACAAAAACGGCGCGAAGCAAGGTATTTATCACCCCCTTGCATGTCCTATGCGGCGAAGGCGTCCTTCACCGCGCTGGCCAGCTGCTTGAGGGTGAACGGCTTGGGCAGGAACCCGATGGTCGAGTCGGTCTCCGCCATGTTCTGCCGCAACCGGTCCTCGGCATAGCCGGAGATGCAGATCACGCGCAGGTCGGGATGGTCCTGGCGCACCGCCCGGATCAGGGCGGGACCGTCCATACGCGGCATCACCACATCGGTGATCAGCAGGTCGAGCCGGCCCTGCTCCCGGGCGATGATCTCCAGCGCTTCCTCACCGCTGCTGGCCTCCAGCACCTCGTAGCCCTTGTTGCGCAGTGCCCGGGCGCCGAACAGCCGGACCGGGTCCTCGTCCTCGACCAGCAGGATCCGACCCGCACCGGTCAGGTCGCGCAACGGGATGTCCTCGACCGAGCCGGGCGGCTCCAGCGCGCCGTCTTCGGCGAAACGGGGCAGGGCGACATGGAAGGTGGTGCCGCGGCCGACCTCGCTGTCGATGGCGATATAGCCTCCGGTCTGGCGGACGATGCCGTAGACCGTCGACAGGCCCAGGCCGGTGCCGTGACCGACCTCCTTGGTCGAGAAGAACGGATCGAACACCCGGTCGATGATGTCGGGCAGGATCCCGGTGCCGGTGTCGGCCACCTCGATCGCCACGTAGCGGCCCGGCGGCATCACGTCGGTGCCCCGGCGGATGGGTTGCGCGACTTCGAGGTTCCGGGTGGTCAGGGTCAGCCGCCCGCCCCGGGGCATGGCGTCGCGCGCGTTCACGGCGAGGTTGATGATGACCTGTTCGAGCTGTCCCTGGTCGACCTTGATCAGGCCGAGGTCGCGGCCGTGCACCAGCTTCAGTTCGATGTTCTCGCCGATCAGCCGGCGCAGGAGGTTCGACAGCTCGGCCAGCGCGTCGGTCAGATTGATCACCTTGGGCTGCAGGGTCTGCTGCCGCGAAAAGGCCAGGAGCTGGCGGACCAGATTGGCCGCCCGGTTGGCGTTCTGCTTGATCTGCATGATGTCGCCGAACGACGGATCGCCCGGCTTGTGGCGCAGCAGCAGCAGATCGCAGAAGCCCAGCATGGCGGTGAGCAGATTGTTGAAGTCATGCGCCACCCCGCCGGCCAGTTGACCGACGGCCTGCATCTTCTGGCTTTGCGCGAACTGGGTCTCCAGGTTCTTTTCGTGGGTCCGGTCGATCACCTGCAGGATCAGCCCTTCCGGTCGCCCGTCCGAGCCGTCCTGCCGTTTGGCGTACAGGGCGACGGTGAGGCTGGCGCCGCCGAGCGCGAGCGACACCTCTTGCGGCATCGGGCGCTCCTGACCCGCCAGAACCGAGGTCAGGAAGTCGGTCACCGTCGCCCGGTGGGACTTCTCCACGAAGCTCGCCACCGGCTGACCGACAAGGTCGATGCCGGGATCGCCGATCAAGGTGCCGAACGCTGGGTTCCATTCGGTGATCGCCAGCCCGCGGTCGGCCAGCACGACACCGATCGGCGCGTCCCGGAAGAGCCGGCTGAACCGGGCCTCCGAGGCCTTCAGCGCGCGGCGCATCTTCCGTTCGGCCGACAGATCGCGCACGACCGAGCGGGTCCAGACACCGCCGTCGGCATCGGTGACCACCTGTTGGGTGATGCTGACCGGGCGGCGCCGGCCGTCCAGGCCGATCAGGTCGCACGTCACCGCACCGCTGGGGTCGACCGGGCCGGGCAGCAGGTAGCCCGGTCCTTCGCTCGGCGGTTTGACGATGAAATCGTGCAGATAATGCGACCGGTCCGTCAATCGGGCGGGCTCCACCGCCAGCCAGCCGGCAAATGTCGCGTTGGTGAACAGAAATCGGCCCTCGGCATCGACGGAGTAGAAACCGGTCGGGGCCTGGTCGAGGAAATCGCTGAGCCGCACCTGCTCGTCGCGGAGCACGGTTTCCATCTCGCGCCGGGTCGTGATGTCCTCGATCCGCCAGTGGATATGGCCGGCCGGCGCGGCCAAGGGCCTGGTCTCGACCTTCCAGAGCTGCCGGCCGTTGGCCCCGTCGCCGTGCCGGGCGGCGAAGCCATACTCCTGGGCCATCGGCCGGCCCGCGGCGGCGGCCTGGGCCAGGCGCTTCCAGACCGCCGCCGCCTCGGCATCATGGGCCCATAGCGGTTCCAGCGCGGACAGGCGGGCCAGTTCCGGGACCTGGGCCAGGCGCCGCGCCGCCGCATTGGCCTGGACGACGCGACCGTCCCGGGTGGCGATCAGATGGCCCGCGGGCGACCCGTGCATCGCCGCGATCGCCATCTCGCCGACCCACGCCTTGCGTCGGACTTGCCGCAGGGCGGTGACGGTCAGGGCCAGGGCGGTGCCGCCGCCGAGCAGCCCGACCAGACCGCTGAACGGGCCCAGGGCCCAGGCCCAGCTCATCATCGCGTCCCACGGGCCGTAGGTCACCGCCAACGCCCCGCCGGCCGCGGCCGCCAGCACCATGCCGATCACGGCCAAGGAAGGCCCGGACCGGTGTGCCGGGCCGGGCGGCCGCACCGCATCCCCGGCGGCTGTGCTCGGCTCCCGGAAGCCTTGGAAACGAGGGCCGTCCGGAGGGCCGGGCGCGGTGGGGGGTAACTCGGTGTCGGGCATGGGGATCGTCAGGATCGGGACGCGGACGGCGCTTGCACGGTGCGGTTCTGCTGCCGGAAGACGAAGGATATGACCTCGGCGACGGCTTTGTAGTGCTCCGGCGGGATATCCTGGCCGATATCGACGGCCGCATGCAGGGTGCGGGCCAGCGGCGGGTTCTCCACGATCGGGATGTCGTGCTCCTCGGCCACCTCGCGGATGCGCAAGGCAACGGTGTCGATCCCCTTGGCGATCAGCGTGGGCGCCGCCATCGCTTCCGGCTCGTACCGCATCGCGACCGCGTAGTGCGTTGGGTTGGTCACCACGACCGTCGCCTTGGGCACGTCGGCCATCATGCGCCGTTGGGCGCGCTCCATACGGATCTGCCGCAGACGCGCCTTGACCATCGGGTCCCCTTCGGTCTGCTTGAACTCGTCCTTGACCTCCTGCTTGGTCATGCGCTGCTGCTTGAGGAACTCGTAGCGCTGATAGAGATAGTCGATCCCGGCGATCGCCACCATCACCGCCACCGAGGCGGCCAGCAGCAGCACCGCCAGCTCCCAGAGCTGCCGGCTCAGCGTCGGCAGCGGTATCCCGACATACTGGTCGATGCCGCTCATCTTCGGCCACAGGATCGCCGCCAGCACCGCGCCGACGATCCCCAGCTTGACGATCCCCTTGGCGAACTCGACCAGCGCCTTCAAGGAGAATTGCCGTTTGAACCCGGCGATGGGGCTGATCTTGTCGATCTTCGGCTTCATCTGTTCGGCGGAGAACAGGAGACCGTGCTGCATGATGCCGGACAGGATCGCCAGTACCAGCAGCATCGCCAGCGGCAGGGCCAGGACCGTAGCGATCGACAGGGCCGCCTCCCGCAACTGTTCGAACAGATCCGGCCCGTCGACCGGCAACCGGTGCAGGTTGGTGAAGAAGCCCTGCATGCCGCCGACCATCGTGCCGGCTCCCCATGGCCCGAACAGAGCGACCAGCACCAGCCCGCCGAACAGGATGAACAGGTGCTTGATCTCCTGGCTGGAGGCGACCTGACCCTTCTTGCGGCTTTCCTGCAGCTTTCGCGGGGTGGCTTCCTCCGTCTTCTGACTCTCGTCGGGCTGATCGGACATGGTACGTCGCTTGTGTGCCGATCACATCGGGGCCAGGAAACCGGTCAGCCGGTCCTGGACCGTCGACAGCCAGTACAGCATCCCCGACGACAGGGTCAGCACCAGCACCACCAGGCCCAGCATGATCTGCACCGGGATGCCGACGAAGAACACCTGGACCTGCGGCATCAGCCGGGCCAGCACGCCCAGGCCGAGATAGAACACCAGACCGAACACCAGGAACGGGGCGGCGATCTGCACCCCGATGCGGAAACTGTCGGCCACCAGCCGGGCCACCACGTCCGCCGCATCGCCGATCGGCGGCATCGCTCCGGGCACGAACAGGCTGTAGCTGTCGATCACCGCCAGCAGCATCAGATGGTGCAGATCGGTGACGAACAGCAGGAGAACCGCCAGAATCGACAGAAACGCCCCCACCAGCGACCCCTGCGCGGCCATGGTGGGATTGAACATGAACGCATTGGCCAGGCTGAGCTGAAAGGAAATCACCATCCCGGCGACATCGATGGCCGACAGCAGCAGCCGCGCGATCAGGCCCAAGAACAGCCCGATCACCAGCTCCCCCAGCAGCAGGGCCGCCAGCGCGACCGGAGCGGCGGGCAGGATCGGCAGCGCCGGGCCGAGCGCCGGGGTCACCAGGGCGGTGATCAGCAGCGCCAGCAGCAGGCGGATCTGCGGGGAGACCGAGGCGTCGCCATAGCCCGGCAGCACCATGATCGCCGCACCGATCCGGGTGAACAGCAACAGGAAGGCGAACACTTCCCCCGCCAGCAGGGGCGCGAGCAGATCCATCGAGCGTCCCGCCTCCTCCCCGGCCGCCCCTGAAAACGCTTTAGCCGCCCGTCGCGATGCGGGAGAACAGGCCTTCGGTATAGGCCGTCAGTACCCCCAGCATGAACGGGAACAGGAAGATCAGGGCCACGAAGATCACCAGGATCTTCGGCACGAAGGTCAGCGTCATCTCCTGGATCTGCGTCAGCGCCTGGAACAGCGAGATGACCAGACCCACCCCCAGTGCGATCAGCATCACCGGCGCGCCGATCTGCAGGATGACGACCAGCCCGTCACGGGTGACGTCGATGACCTCGGTAGCGTTCATCGGGGGGTCCGAAGCGGCGGAACGGGGTCAACGCAGCGGGCCGGTCGCCGCAGCGACGGACGAACCGGGGCCGGTTGGCGGTCAGATCGGCATCCGCAGGATTTCCTGATAGGCCTGCACCATCCGGTCGCGCACGCCGACCACCGTCTGCAGGGTGACCTCGGCGGTGTTGACCGCCATGACCACATCGGTGATGTCGGCCCGGCCGAGGGCCGCTTGCATCGCCACCTGCTCGGACCGCAGCCCGGCCTGCATCGCCTGCTGGCCGACGGTCTGCAGCACGTCGGCGAAGCTGGAGCCGTCCCCGCCGCGGGCTTCCAGGGGAGACGCCTCCCGGGTCGCGGTGGTGGCATAGGCGGCGGCGGCGTTGGCGGCGACCGGTGCGGCCATGGGATGGCTCCTTGTGCGAGGTCAGGCGGACGACGGGCGGTGGCTCGCGCCTATGCCCGCAGCAGGTCGATGGTGCGGGTCAGCATCTGCCGGCTGGAATCGATGACCGACAGATTGGCTTCGAAGCTGCGCTGGGCTTCCCGCATGTCCATCATCTCGACCAGCGAGTTGACGTTGGGGTAGAGGACGTAGCCCTCGGCATCGGCAGCCGGGTGGTTGGGTTCGTGCCGGCGGATGAACTGGCCGGGGTCGGCCCTGGCCTCGGTGGCCTCCACCAGGGTGACCCCGCTGACGCGGTCCAGGACGGTATGGAAGCCGATCGTCTGGCGCCGGTACGGCAGTTCGTCCGGGCTCATGCCTGTCGACTGGGCATTGGCGAGGTTCTCGGCGATCACCCGCAGCCGCTCGCCTTGCGCGCGCATGCCGGAGGCGGAAATCCGCATGGTCAGGGACAGATCGGTCATGTCGGGTGGCTTCCTTGCCTAGATCACCTTGTCGGCGTTCAGATGGCCTCGTCTGAAGCCGATAAGGCGATATGCTTTAAAGAGTTAGAGCCTCTTATCTGCGTCCGTTCGGACGCAGGATGCGCTAGCCGAAAGGGGGGCCGCCGCCGTCACCGGCCGCCGCGGCCCAGCGCCGTCTTCATCATGGACAGGTGCTTGGAGAACAGGTTCAGGGCGAGTTGATGGTTCATCGCCGTCTCCGTCACGGCCAGGAGTTGCTGTTCCAGGATGACCGCGTTGCCGGAGGGTGAGACCTCGTAGACGTCGCGGATCCGGTCGGACCGGGCCTCGCCGCCGCTGCCGCCGCCGGCCAGATGGGCCGTGTGGGTGAGTGCGGCTCCCAGACGCGGCGGGGCGGCGCGTTCCACATGCGCGTGGAAGGATTGGAGATCCTGCGGCTGGAAGCCCGGCGTATCGGCATTGGCGATGTTCTCCGCCAGCACGGACTGCCGCTGAGTGTTCCAGCCCATGCGCTGGCCGAGCAGCGAGAACATCCGCAATTGGCTGAGATCCATGGCCCGGGTCACCGTGGTTGAAGGCACCCCCACCGGGCGCCGCATTTGCCCGGCAAGAATTGCCCAGTCCCCCTTAAAGATCGGTAAATCCGCCGACCGGCCCCGTCGGGGCGGTTCCACCCGGTCGCAGACACCTCCCCGTTGCGGCCCGATTGACCTGACCCCTTGGAGCGGGCGTCGAAGGTGTAGCAGTCTCGGCCGGCGGAACGCCGCACCGATCGCGATGACCGACCAAGGTGAGCATGTTGGATGAGGATCCCGGGATTGCCGGTGCCCCTGCGGGCGACCGGCCCGTCGATCAGACCGGCCGGCAGACGGTTCTGAAGCACGAACGCTGCCTGGTTCTGTCCGGGCCGACCGGTGATCTGGAGGGCGGGCCGGTGGTCCCGGGGACGGCGGCGGATCCGGGCGGGGTGTGGCTCGACGACACCCGGATGCTGTCGCGGCTGGTGCTGACCCTGGGCGGCACCCGGCTGGTGCCGCTGTCCACGGCGATCGACCGCACCGGCGTCATCGAGACGGTCACCGCCACCAATGCCGTCTTTCTCGGGGCCGACGGCGAGGCCGTGCCGGCCAACAGCCTCAGCGTGCGGCGGCGGCGGGCGGTAACCGGCGACGGGCCGGCCGAGTGGATCGCGATCACCAATCACGGCCCCGAAGCGATCACGCTGGCGCTGGGCTGGTCGTGGCAGGCGGATTTCCGCGATCTGTTCGAGGTGCGTGGCAAGGCGCGCCCGGCCCGCGGCACGGCCGGACCGCTGGAGATCGGCGGAACCGCCGTCGAGCATCGCTACCGCGGGCTCGACGCGGTCGAACGGACCACCAGCCTGGCGTTCTCCCCGGCACCGGACCGGCTGGTCGCCGGCGAGGCGGTGCAGACCCTCGTCATCCCCGCCGGCGGGACCGGGCGCGTCCGCCTCGTCATCCGGGTGGCGCGGAGATGCGGGCCGACGGCATCGCGGCCGCCCGCCGTGGCCGACGCGGGTCCGGGCCCCGCCATGCGCCGGATGATCCGGACCCGGCGGGACCGGATGCGCAGGTTCCTGCGGGTGGGCGTCGACGATCCGATGGTGGATGGCTGGCTGCGGCAATCGGCGTGCGACCTGGCGATGCTGGTCACCGAGCTTGCGACCGGTCCCTATCCGACCGCGGGGAGTCCGTGGTTCGCAGTGCCGTTCGGCCGGGACGGGGTGATCACGGCCCTGTTCACTCTGTGGACCGATCCGGGCCTGGCCCGGGGCGTGCTCCGCCATCTCGCCGCCACGCTCGCCACCGATACCGATCCGGCCCGCGATGCCGAGCCCGGCAAGGCGCGGCACGAGCAGCGCCGAGGCGAGATGGCTGCGACCGGGGAAATCCCCTTCGGCGCCTATTACGGCGGCGTGGACACCACCGCCCTGTTCGTCTGGCTGGCCGGGGAGTATGTCGCCCGCACCGGTGACTACACCACCGCTGCCGGCCTCTGGCCGGATATCGAGCGGGCGATGGGCTGGATCGACCGCCGGCGCGCGCACGATCCGGACGGCTTTCTGAGCTATCGCGGCAGCGCCGCCGGCGGCCTGAAGCATCAGGGCTGGAAGGATTCCTTCGATGCGGTGTCGCATGCCGACGGCCGGCTGGCGGAAGGCGAGATCGCGCTGGTGGAGGTCCAGGGCTATGTCATAGCCGCCAAGCGGGCGATGGCCGACATCGCCATGGTCCTGCATCGGGAGGCCCGCGGCGTTCGTCTGTTGCAGGAGGCCGAGGGCCTGTCCCGGGCGATCGAACGGCGGTTCTGGGACCCGGCCCTGGGGACCTATGCCCTTGCCCTCGACGGGGACCGTCGGGCCTGCGCCATCGCCGCGTCCAATCCCGGGCACCTGCTGGCGGCCAAGGCGATCAACCCCATGCGGGCCGACGCGGTTGCCGATCGGATGGCCCGGCCGGATTTCGAGACCGGCACCGGCCCGCGCAGCCTGTCGGCCCAGGCCGCCCGCTACAGCCCGCTGAGCTATCACAACGGCTCGGTCTGGCCGCAGGACGCAGCACTGCTGGCTTTGGGGTGCGCCCGGTACGGCCGGACCGACCGCGCCGCCGCCCTGTTCGACGGCCTGTTCGCCGCCGCCCGCCATTTCCCGCGCTACCGGCTGCCGGAATTGTGGGCCGGCCATGCGGTGCGACCCGGCATGGCCCCGGTCGCCTATCCCTCCGCCTGCAGCCCGCAAGCCTGGTCGGCGGCGGCCGTGTTCGGCTGCCTGCAAGCCTGCCTCGGGCTGGTGGTGGACGGGGCGGCCAACACGGTCACCCTCAACCGGCCGCATCTGCCGCAGGCGATCGGCCGAGTGTCGATCCGCGACCTGCCCACCGGTCACGGCTCGGTCAGCTTCACCGTGCGGCGCGACGGGGCGGCAACCCGAGCCTGCCTCGACCACGCCGGCAACGGGGCCCGGTTGATCCTGAGCTGATGTGAGCTTTCACCCCTGTGTCGCCCGACGCCGTGCCGGTGTGATGTTTCGTCGATGTGGGCTGGGGAGAGCACAGTGAAGTCCAGCTTTGGTACGGGCACCGTACTGGGTCTCGCTCACGCTCTCCCGTAAGATGGTTGCTACTCAACGCTCTTGGCGGGCGGTCTTTTCCAGGTGTCGGAAGACGTCAAGGGCGGCAGAGCCGTCGTGGCGGGGAAGGGCGCTGCGGGCTGCGCGTCCACAGCGTTGAGAGCAGTACTTCACCGCGTCCCAGTCCCGTGCCCACTTCTTGCGCCAGGTGAACGGTCGGCCGCACACACCGCAGGTCTTGGTCGGCAGATCGGCCTTGCGCCGCATCTTGGCCATGGCGTCGGCCCGATCCTCAGAACCGCTGCAGGAGGCGGTCGATATATTCGAGTTCGGACTCCGGCCGGGAGCGTTCGCCGGCCCGGCGGCGCAGTTCGTCGACGATCTCGCGGGCACGCTGGACATCCATCCGGTCCGGCACGTCGACGGTCTGGTCGATGCCGCCGCCACCCTCGGCAGTCGGTCTGTTGAGCGGATCGCGTCCCCGGCTGTCGAATGGCTGGCCCCCGGGCATGTCCGGTCCCGTCTGCGGCTGCTGGGCAAGCTGCTCCATCACCGAGTCGACGAAGCTCTGTAGACCTTGCTGCAGGGCGTCCAGGGCCTGCGTCTGCGGGTCGATGGCGGCACCGGCGTCGTTGCGGTCCAGCGCCTGCTCGGCCTGCCGCATGGCCTGTTCGGCCTGGCCCAGCGGGCCCGGGATGCTGCCGGTCAGCGCGTCGACCTGGGTCATGACATCGCCCAGTGCCCGGCGGAGGGCGTGTTGCCGCTGGCTCAGCGGGCCGAGATCACCGCCCGGGATCGTCTCCCGGCCCGTCTGGCCCCGGCCCCCCTGGCCGGATTGCGGGTTGCCGGCCTGGCCGGGCGGGGCCTGGCCGGTCGGTGGCGCGCCGCCCTCTTGCTCGGTCCCGGGGCGGCTCTGCTGGAAGCTCCGGTCGAGCAGGTCCTGCTGGGCGCCCATCAGGTCCTGCAACTGCTGAAGGGTCTGCATCGCCTGGTCGGCGGTGTTCGGGCCCTGCTGCTGCGGATCCTGCAAGGTCATCCGGAACTCCAGGTTCTCCATCATCTGTTGAAGCTGGGCCAGCATCTCCATCGCCGCCTCCATATCCCCGGCGGCGGCCCGCTCCTCGATCTGCCGCAGCATGTCCTCGACGAGCTGGTTGAACGCCTCCAGGCGCATGGTCGGGCCGTCGGGCGGGGTGACCGGCATGTCTTCGAGACGGCCGGACCAAATCGCATCGGCCAGTTGATCGGCCATTTCCTGCTGCATGGCCTCCAGGAAGTCCCGCATGGCCTGCTCGAGGGCGGTCATCGCGTCGTCGATGGCGCGTTGATCCCCGGTTTCCAGGGCCTGCCGGAGGTCGTTCTGCGCCATCCGCAATTGTCGTTCGGCCAGCGAGAGGTGGCCGTCCTCGATCCGCAGCGCCGTATCCCACAGCAGGCCCGAAACGGCCGCCAGCGAGTCCGGCCCGCCGGCATCGAGCGCCAGCCGCCGGAACGCGGTGCGCAGCGCCAGGAAGACCACCGGGTCGCCTGCGAACCGGTCCGGCCGCACGGATAGATCCTCCAACACCTCCGCGACGGTGGCGTATTGCTCCGGCGTGTGCAGCAGGATCCGCCGCTGTGCGACCAGAGCGGCGGCGATCGGGTGCACGAACTCGCGCTCGGGCAGCGTGATCTCGACCGGATCGCTGCGCCCGGTCTGCCCGGCTCCGTCCTGTGCGATCACCGACAGCGATACCGCCAGCCCGGCCCAGGGATGGGCCGTCAGATCGGTGAACGCCAGTCCTTCCACCTCGCGACCGGGCTCACCCCGCAGGGACAGCGGGATGCGTTCGGCCGGCCGGCCGGCCAGGACCTGCGGTGCGTCCTCGGTCAGCGCGATCTCCGCGGCGATGTCGGTGACCCCGAAATCGTCGGTCGCGCGATAGGGCAGCCCGAGCGACCAGCGTTCCGTTGCTTCCGGCACCCCCGGAACGGTAGCGACCGGCGGATCGTCGGCCAGGACCTGCAGCGTCCAGAACGCCAACTCCTCCCGGCCCTGGCGGACCGCAAGTCCGACGCCGGAGGCAAGGGCCGTCTCGACCTCCCATTGGCCGGGATCGATGGTGGTGAACGTGGTCCGCGTGCCGCCGACATCGAGGGTGGGGGCCGCGCCGCGTACCCCGCTCAGACGCGCCAGGACGGTCGACCCCTCGGGAACCCGGATCGCCTCCAGCACCGCACCCGGTCCGACGCCGTCGCCGGCCCGTCGATATTGGGGTGGCAGCCCGGTATAGGCCGGCGGGGTGACGTAGAGGTCGATCACCGTGGGCTGGCCGGCGCCCACCGCGACGAAGTGCGGGGTGACCGAGTCGCCCAGCCGTTCATCCCAGTCCGCACCGGCGGCGATACCGCCGATCACCAGGACCAGAACGGCCAGTCCGCGCAAGGCGTACCGGTCGGCGGCCGCCGTCATCGGCCGGGGGCGCGGCCAGCGCAGCCGCCGCAGCACGCTTGCGACCCGCCGCTGATGCGCCGACCACAGGGCGAGGCTGACCGGGTCGCCCGCCCGGCCGGGCAGCGTGTCGTCGAGGCTCGACAACGGCCGGTGGGGAAGGTCGGAGTCGGTTTCGAGCCGGTGCAGGACCGCCCGCCTGTCGGGCAGACCCAGCCGGTGCAGACCGCGCCGGATCGTCCAGATCGCCGCGACCGCTGCGGTCGTCAGCACCAGCATATGCGCCCAGCCCGGCAGGGACTGGGGCAGCTCCAGCCAAGCCAGGCCGGCCCACAGCCCGAGCAGCGTCGCCGTCGGCCAGAAGGCCAGCACCGTCCGCTCCCAGATCAGGACGGCGGCACCGGCGAGCCGCAGGCGGCCCAGGCGATGACGGTCGGTCGGCGGGGACGAAGTCACGGGGGGGAGCGGTCTCCGGTCAGGTTCGGCCATGGGTCCGGTACAACGGTGCCATCGCTTCGCGGCGATCGAATGGCGTATGGCGACACGACGGCGATGGCCGGTCGCGGAGCTACAGTGGCACGGCGACGGCGACGGTCAACGGTCGCGATGCCGCGCCGTCCGGCGGACCGGCACGCCGCGTGGTCGGGTCGGGTGGAGACGATGCCAACGCGCTCCGGCAGCGCGCATTCGAGGCCCGATTGACGGGACCCCTTGTCGGCGGGGCGCGGGTTTGTTCTATCGCGTCGGAGCGTGGGCGGTAGGGCAGGCCGGACCGGGGACCGACGGCAACCGCCGAGGGTCGCCGGCCCCCCCCGGCAGCTTTGCCCGTCCTCCCCCCTTTTCCCAACCCGCCGGGCATCGATCGGATGCCGGCGGGACGCGGGCCCGCCCGCGAGCAATGACGGAACAGCGACGATGGTCAACGAAGACGCGGTCCGCTTTCGCGCCTACCTGATTTGGGAGCGCGAGGGCCGCCCCCATGGCCGGCACCTCGATCACTGGCTGCAGGCGCACTGGGAGTTGCTGAGCGAGCGGGCCGCCGCTGCTCCCGCTTTCGCCGACGCCGCGGTCCCGGCCAAGCCGAAACGCGCACCGCGCAAGCGGACTGCCGCCGCGGTGGCGGCGGAGACGGACGACACCAAACCGCCGGCCAGGAAGACCCGGACACGCGCCAAGACGGGCGTGCCCGCCGCCGCGGACCGGAGTGCCGCCGCACCGGCGGCCAAGAAGGCGGCCGGCAAGACCGGCCCCGCCGCGTCCAAAGCCAAGAAAGGGGCGGACGAGGCCGCGAGCCCGGCCGCCGGCATGGCGAAGCCCAAACGGTCCCGCAAGACCGCCGCCAAGCCAGCCGCCAAGGACAAGGGATGAGGCTTGCCGGACCGCGTCGACGGTCGGGGTTGCATGACCATGGGCCGTGCGGCAGCGTCCCGGCCAGGCCACGCCGGCGCCTGTCCTTATCCTCCAGCCTCGACCGACCACGCCCATGACCGTCGCCGTCCATCGGCGCCGCTTGCGCCCCGGCAAGCCCGATCCTTTGGGCGTGACCTGGGACGGGGCCGGCGTGAACGTCGCCTTGTTCTCCGCCCATGCGGTGCGGGTGGAGCTGTGCCTGTTCGCGCCCAACGGGGCCCGGGAGCTCGAGCGCCACAGCCTGCCCGAACGCACCAACGACGTCTGGCACGGCTATCTCGCCGGCGTGCAGCCCGGGGATCTCTACGGTTTCCGGGTGCACGGGCCGTATGAGCCGGAGGCCGGGCACCGCTTCAACCCCAACAAGCTGCTGCTCGACCCCTATGCGCGGCTGCTGGCGGGCAAGCTGCGCTGGACCGATGCGCATTACGGCTATCGGGCTGGCTCGTCCCGGGCCGATCTGTCGTTCGATCGGCGCGACAACGCCCGGATGATGCCCAAGGCGGTGGTGGTCGACGGCTCGTTCCCCTGGGGCGGACAGCGGCGGCCGGACACCCCCTGGTCGCAGACCGTGATCTACGAGGCCCATGTCCGGGGGCTGACGAAGCGGCATCCGGGCGTCGCGCGGAACCGCCGCGGCAGCTTCGCCGGCCTGGCCGAGGACACCGTCATCCAGTACCTCAAGGCGCTGGGGATCACGGCGATCGAACTGATGCCGGTGCAGGCGTTCACCGACGACCGGTTCCTGGTCGACAAGGGGCTGGTGAACTACTGGGGCTATCAGACGCTGGCCTTCTTCGCCCCGGACGGGCGGTATCTTGCCACCGGCCGGCTGGAGGAGATCAAGTCGGCCGTCCAGCGCCTGCACGATGCCGGCATCGAAGTGATCCTGGACGTCGTCTACAACCATACTTGCGAAGGCAACGAACTTGGCCCGACGCTGAGCTTTCGCGGCATCGACAATGCCAGCTACTACCGGCTCGACCCGTCCAATCGGCGCTACTATCTCGACGTCACCGGCTGCGGCAACACGCTCGACCTGACCCATCCCCGGGTGCTGCAGATGGTGATGGACTCGCTGCGCTACTGGGCGGACGAGATCCAGGTCGACGGGTTCCGCTTCGATCTGGCCTCGGCTCTGGGGCGGGAGGCGGGCGGGTTCGACCCCGGTGCGGGCTTCTTCGACGCGGTCGCCCAAGACCCGATCTTGCGGAGCCGCAAGCTGATCGCCGAGCCTTGGGATGTCGGCCCCAACGGCTATCAGCTCGGCAACTACCGCGCGCCTTGGGCGGAGTGGAACGACCGGTTCCGCGACACCGTTCGGGCGTTCTGGCGCGGCGATGACGGGGTGCTGCCGGAACTCGCGGCCCGGTTCTCCGGCTCGGCCGACCTGTTCGACCATCACGGCCGCGGCGGGTACGCCCCGATCAACTTCGTCGCCAGCCATGACGGCTTCACGGTGGCGGACGTCGTGCGCTACCGGACCAAGCACAACGCGGCCAACGGCGAGGACAACCGGGACGGCCACAGCCACAATCTCAGCGACAATTACGGGGTCGAAGGTCCGTCCGACGATCCGGCGCTGGAGGATCTGCGCACGCGCCAGCAGCGCAACCTGCTGGCGACGGCGCTGCTGGCGCAGGGGACCCCGATGCTGCTGTCCGGCGACGAGTTCGGCCGGACGCAGCGGGGCAATAACAACGCGTACTGCCAGGACAACGAGATCTCGTGGCTCGACTGGAGCCTGGCGGAAGCCGAAGCCCTGGGCCTGATCCCCTTCGTCCGCCGGGTTCTGCACTTGCGCCGGCGCCACCCCGTTTTGACCCGCAAGGGGTTCCTGCACGGCCGCGTGGTCTCCCCGCGCGGTCTGCCCGATATCCTGTGGCTCAACAGCGACGGCGGCGAGATGACCGTCGAGCAGTGGCACGATCCCGGGCTCAAGCGGCTGATGCTGGTCCTGAGCAGCGATGCCGGTGCGGAACTCGGCCCCGACGGCCGGCCGCGGACCGGCGGTGTCGTGCTGCTGGCGCTCAATGCCGATGCCGAGCCGGTCGCCTTGACCCTGCCGGTGATCCGGGGCGGACGGGTCTGGGAGGTCCAGCTTGAAACCGCCCATGCCCGACTGCCGGACCACGCCGCCACCATCCATATGGGGGACAGCTATCCGCTGGCTCCCCGTGCCCTTGTCCTCATGGAGTTGATCGATGCCGGCCGCCTACCATGACGCGTTGCGCCGAGCCGTGGCCGCGCGCCTGGGGATCGCCGACGGCTACTACGATATCGCCGGCACCCGGCATCCCACCAAGCCCGAGACGCTGGACCATCTGACCGCCGCCTGGGGCGCCCCGGTCGGCACCGAGGGGGAGGCGGCGGACAGCCTCGGCCGACTGATCGACCGGGATCGCGCGCGGTGGCTTCCGCCCACCGCGGTGGTGACGGCCGAGCCGGCCGGCATCGCGGTGCCGGTACGCTTGCCGACCGACCGGCTCGGCTCCTGGCTGGCCTGGACGGTGGAGCTCGAGGACGGTGGAAGCCTCACCGGCGGCGTGGCCGTCGACGCGTTGGTCCGGTTGCCATCGTCCGGCGGCGGCCGGCTGGACACGAGCCTGACGCTGCCGGATCTGCCGCTGGGCTATCACCGGGTACGGCTGGAGATGGCCGGCCGCACCGCGTCGGCCCATCTGATCGTCGCCCCGTTGCGGGCCTTCCCGGTCGACGAGGTGATTGGGGAGCAGCGGGTGTGGGGCGTGCTTACGCAGCTCTACGGCCTGCGCGGGATCGCCGATGACGGGCATGGCCGACTGACCCATCTGGACGCGCTGAGCGACCGCGTCGGCGCCTTGGGCGGGGCGTTCGTCGGGGTCAATCCGCTGCATGCCCGGTTTCCCGCCGATGCCGGGCTGGTGAGCCCGTACAACCCATCCAGCCGGCGGTTTTACGACCCGCTATATGCCGATCTCTACCGGCTGCCCGAACTGGCCGGCGAGATCAGACCGACCGCGACCGACGCCGCGATCGTCGACTATCCGGCCGTCTATGCACGTTTCGCTGCGGATCTGGCGCGCGCGTTCACCCGGTTCACCGCCACCGCCGATGCCGAACGCCGGGCCGATTTCGCCGCGTTCGTCGAGGCCGGTGGCGAGCCACTGCACCGGTTCGCCCTGTTCCACGCGCTGCATGCGGACCGGATTGCCGACGGGGCGCCACCGGACTGGCGCGACTGGCCGGCGGAGTTGCGCACTCCCGATGGCCCGCGGGTCGCCGCGTTCGCCGAGACCCATGGGACGGCGATCGACCGGCACCGCTTCGCCCAATGGGTGGTGGACCGCCAACTGATGCAGTCGGCTGCCCATGCCCGCGGCACCGGCCTGGCGTTGGGGCTGTACGCCGATCTGGCCGTCGGCGTCGCCCCCTGGTGCGCGGATGCCTGGGCGGACCCGGCCCTGTTCGTGCCGACCCTCAGCATCGGAGCGCCGCCCGACCCGTTCAGCCCGACCGGCCAGGTCTGGGGGCTCAGCCCCTACCACCCCGAGACGTTGGCTCAGACCGGCTATGCCGCCTTCGTGGCCACGATCCGGGCGGCGATGCGGCCGGCCGGCGTGGTCCGCATCGACCATGTCCTGGGTCTGGTCCGCCAGTTCTGGGTGCCCGACGGCGCCACCGCCGAGTACGGCACCTATGTCGCCCAGCCGTTCGAGGCGATGCTGCGGATCATCGCGCTGGAATCGGTGCGCAACCGGTGCTGCGTGGTCGGCGAGGATCTCGGCACCGTGCCCGACGGGCTGCGCGATGCGATGGCCGCGGTCGGCATGCTGGGATGCTGCGTGCTGCCGTTCGAGCGGGTCGGCGGCGATGCGCTGTTCACGCGCGCGTCGGCATACCGCAAGGCGGCGGTGGTGTCGGCCAGCACCCATGATCTGCCGACGTTGCGCGGTTTCTGGGAAGGGCGGGACATCGACTGGCGGGAGGGGCTCGGTCTGTTCCCCGATTCCGGCCAGGCGGACGCGGAGCGCGCCACCCGCCGGGCGGACAAGGTCAAGCTGCTGGCCGCCCTCAAGGATGCCGGGCTGTGGGAAGGCGATCCCGAAGCCGATGCGACCCTGCCCTTCGGCCCCGGCCTGCTGGTGCAGATCCACCGCTTCCTGGCCCGGACCCCGTCCCGATTGCTCGCCATCCAGTTCGAGGACCTGGCCGGTGACGCCGAACAGGCCAACCTGCCCGGTACCCTGCACGGCCACCCAAGCTGGCGCCGGCGGCCGACCCGGCCGATCGACACCGTCTTCGACGATCCGGCGGTGCATTTCCTGCTCAAGGCCATCGCCGTCGACCGCATCGATCCGACGTCGACCGTATGACCCCCAAGGCCGGACAAGAACAACGGCCGGACCGGTCGCGTCGCCGTCCTTTTTTTGACTTTTACTGATCCGGACAAACGTCTAGGATGCCGACATCGCTGCCACTCACTAGAACCCAGGATGGACCAGGAACAATGAAAGCAGAAGACGGCGTCCTCGAGCAACTGAATATCATTCTCACCAACGAGCTCACCGCGATCAACCAGTATTTCCTGCACGCCCGCATCCTCAAAGACTGGGGTTTGTTACGGCTTGCGGACAAAGTCTATGAAGAATCGATCGGGGAGATGAAGCACGCCGACTGGATCATCGAGCGGATCCTGATGCTCGACGGCCTGCCGAACCTGCAGGACCTGCATCGGCTGCGGATCGGCGAGACGGTGCCGGAGATGTTCGATGCCGACCTGGCATCGGAAAAGGGCAACCAGTCCTGCCTGAAGCCGGCGATCTCCCATTGCGAGAAGGTGGGCGACTACGTCTCCCGCGACGTTCTGCGCCGTATCCTCGACGATACCGAGGAGCATATCGACTGGCTGGAGACCCAGATCGATCTGATCGAGCGGGTCGGCTTGCACAACTACCAGCAGGAGCAGATGTTCGGCGGCGGCGACGGCGATAGCTGATCGGCGCGGCGGGCCTCCACCGGCGGTCGGCCCCCTGACGCCGCGCGCCGGACCGCGACTCCATGTTCGCCACACCCTCGGCGGCGCGGTTGCGCTGGCGCCGGCTGGCCGACCACGAGACCCACATCGTCGAATGGGGCCGGCCGGACGGGCCGCCGGTGGTGTGTTGGCATGCGCTCGCCCGCACCGCGCGGGACTTCGATCCGCTGGCGGCGGTGCTCGCCCAGGCCGGCTACCGCGTCATCGTGCCGGATACCCTTGGCCGCGGCCTGAGCGCCTGGGCCCGGCACGAGGAGGAGTACGGCTTCGCCACCTATGAGGCGATCGCCGAAGCGCTGGTGAACCAGCCGGGCTGCGAGCGGCTGCGCTGGGTCGGAACGTCGATGGGCGGGGCGTTGGGGATCCGCCTGGCCGCCGGGCGGCTCAAGGACCGGATCACCCATCTGCTGGTCAACGACATCGGCCCCGTGCTGCCGGCGCCGGCCGTCGAGCGCATCCGCTCCTATGTCGGCAGGCCGCCGGTGTTCGATACCGCCCTGCAGCTCAACGCGTATCTGCGCGAGATCTACCTGCCGTTCGGCCCGCAGACCGATGAGCAATGGGCCCGGATGACCGCGACGTCAGCACGCCGGCTGCCCGACGGCCAGATGACGCTGCACTACGATCCGCGGATCGTCGCCCAGTTCGCCCGGCACCCGCACGACTACAGCCTGTGGGACCGGTGGGACGCGCTGCGCTGCCGCACGCTGGTGCTGCGCGGGGAGACCTCCGACCTGCTGCCCGCGGACATGGCGGCGGAGATGACCCGGCGCGGGCCCAGGCCGCGCTTGATCACCGATCCCGATTGCGGGCACGCTCCGGCGCTGAACCGGCCGTTCCATTTCGGACTGGTGCTGGAATTTCTCGCAAACTGAGGCGAAGCCGTTGCGCGCATTGGGTGCGGCCCGTCCCCTGGGCATCGAAGGGCCGGTTCATCGCTGGCATCTGCGCGATCATTGGTCGGCCGAACTGGTCGCCCTGGATCACGACATCATCCGGGTACGCTTCAAGCACGATCGCCGCTACCGGCTGGACCGGACCTGGACCGTGGCGCCTGACGGGGACGTGCCCTGGGAAGGCCGGCCGCGGGACGCGCTGGACGGGTTTCCGCTGCCCCCGATGGCGCGGGCCGAGACCGGCCGGTCGGTGTTCCTGGACACCGAGAAAGTGCGGCTGGTGGTCCATCACGACCCGTTCCGTATCGTCTGGGCCGACCGCCGGACCACGCGGGTGTTCGCGCGCGACCGGGCGACCCAGCCCTATGGGGCGGACGACGCCCGCGGGGATATCGCCCATCACATGGCGCGGCTGCCCGGCGACCGGCACTTCGGCCTGGGGGAGAAGTCGGGCGACCTCGACAAGACCGGCCGCCGCCTGCGCACCCTCAATCTCGATGCCCTGGGCTATGATGCGGAGACCTCGGACCCGCTGTACAAGTCCTGGCCGGTATTGATCTGCCGGACCGAAGGTGCGGGTGCCTATGCGCTGCTGTACGACACGCTGGCGACGTCGGCGTTCGATCTGGGTTGTGCGTTTTCCAACTACCACGAGCCGTATCGCAGCTTCGAGGCGGAGGATGGCGATCTCGACTACTATCTGGTCTACGGGCCGGAGATCCGGGCGGTCCAGACCCGGCTGACCCGGCTCCTGGGTGGGGTTGCGTTCCCGCCGCGGGCGAGCCTGGGCTATATCGGCTCGACCATGGCCTACACCGATGCGCCGGACGCGCAGGCGCAGTTGACCGGCTTTCTGGACCGGGCCGCGGCCGAGCGGATGCCGGCGACGGTGTTCCAGATGTCCTCGGGCTACACCCTGATCGGGGACAAGCGCTGCGTGTTCACCTGGAACCGCGACCGTGTGCCCGATCCCGAAGGACTTGCGCAGACCTATGCCGATCATGGCGTGGTGCCGGCGCCCAACATCAAACCGTGCCTGCTGACCGAGCATCCCGAACACGATGCCCTGGCGGCGGCCGGGGCGTTCGTCGGCACCACCGATGGAGAGCCGGTGGTCGAGCAGTTCTGGGGCGGCACCGGTGCCCATCTCGACTTCACCAATCCCTATGCCATCCGCTGGTGGCAGGAGCAGTTGACCGTAAGCCTTCTGTCCAAGGGCTTCCCGGCCACCTGGAACGACAACAACGAGTACGAGATCTGGGACCGGGGGGCGATGGCCGACGGTTTCGGCAGGCCGTTCCCGCTGCACCTGGCCCGGCCGCTGATGGCGGTGCTGATGACCCGGGCATCGGTCGAAGCCCAACGGGCGCACGCCCCGGGCAAGCGGCCGTTTGCGATCTCCCGCTCCGGCGGGCCGGGGATCCAGCGCTATGCCCAGGTGTGGACCGGCGACAACGCCACCAGTTGGAAGACCTTGCGCTACAACCAGCGCATGGGCCTGGGCATGGCGCTGTGCGGTATGGTCAATATGGGCCATGATGTGGGGGGTCTGGTCGGCCCGGAGCCCGAGCCGGAACTCCTGGTGCGGTGGGTGCAGAACGGGATCGTCCACCCGCGCTTCTGCATCCATTCCTGGAACGACTGCGCCGATGACGCGCCGATCACCGAGCCTTGGATGTATCCGGCCGTGGCCGAGGAGATCCGGGTGGCGTTCGGTCTGCGCTATCGCCTGCTGCCCTATCTCTACACCCTGTTGTGGCAGGCACACCGCACCGGCGAAGCGATCCTGCGGCCGACCTTCTACGATTTCGAGGCCGACCCGCGGACCTTCGATCCGTGCGACGAGGCGATGCTCGGCCCGTCCCTGCTGATCGCCCCGGTGATGGAGCCGGGCGCGCGGCGGCGGACGGTCTATCTGCCGCGGGGACCGGCGGCCTGGTGCTGCTTTCACACCGGTGAACGGTACGCGGCCGGGCGGACGGTGGCGGTTCCGGCCCCGCTCGACCTGTTGCCGCTGTTCGTCCCCGAAGGTGCGATGCTGCCGCTGTCACCCTATGCGGGACCGCGGGCGGCCGGGGCGGACGACCGGCGGCAACTCGCGCTGTTCCCGCCGGCGTCGTCCGGCCGGTCGGTGGCGGTGCTGTTCGACGATGACGGCGAATCGGTGCTGGACGGTCCCGGCCGGCACCGTCTTACCCGCGTGTATCTCGATGCCAACGCGGATCGGCTGGCAATCAGCTTGTCGACCGAGGGCGGCTACCGGACGGCCTATCGCGCGCTGGAGGTCGTGCTGCCGCCCGGGGAGACCCGGCCGGTGGCCGGGGCCGAGCGCTGGGCGGAAGGCTGGCGGATCCCGGTGGACTGAACCGGCGGCGGTGCGGCGATCGTTTGCCTCTCGTTAACCCTGTGGCAAGGCGGCTTTGGCACGGTCCGCCGGCACCGCTTCCGCAAGACCCGACCCCCGACCACCAGCTGCCGCCCGATGTCGCTGATCCGCCACATTCTGATCGCCGCGCTGTACGGTGCGGTGGCGATCGCGACGGCGTTGACGCTGCCTTACACGCCGCTGGCCCTCGACCGGGCGACGGCGATCATGATCGGCGCCGGCGTGCTGATGTTCGGTGCCGTATTGCATGAGGTCTATTCCCGCCAGGTGCGCGAGACCCTGTTGCGGGAGGAGCTGACGGCACTGGCCGCCGACCGGGATGCGGTGCTGACCGAGCTCAGCCGCGCGCGGTCCGAGGTCAAGGCGATCCACGCGCACCTGACCGGTTGGGCCGCCGACCGCCAGGCCGAGCGGGCGGCCGTGTCGGTCCCCGTCGATCCGCATACGGGCGGCGCGCGCATCGACCTGGACCTCACGGATGCCCTGGTACAGCCGACCGGTCCGGCGGCGACCGACGGCCCGACGCACCCGTCGGCACACCCGTCGGGCCATCCCCTCGACGGCCTCTCCGACGCCTCGATCCTCGAACAGACCCGGGCGGCGGTGCGTCACGACCGCATCCTGGCGACGGTCCATCCCGGTGTCAGCCTGCCGCAGCGCAAGCTCCGCTTCCTCGTGGTGAGGCCCAAGGTGCTGGCGGAAGACCGTACGGAATTGCCGCTGCCGCGGGTACGGGCGGTGGCGGAGGCCTCCGGACTGGTCGGCGCGCTGGACGGTCCCGTGACCTTCCGCGCGATCCAGCAGGTGCGGGAGAGCTTCAAGCGCGGCCGGACGGTGTCCGTCCTGTTCCCGCTGTCACCGGCGACGCTGCAGGACACGACCGCGTTCCGCGAGACATGGGAGTTCCTGGCCGAGAACCCCGAGATTGGCCAGCGCCTGGTGATCGAGTTGCCCGGGCATGCGTGGCAGACCGACGAACGCGCCCTGCGGCTGCCGATGGACCGGCTGGCTCAATCGGGGGTGCGGTACTGCCTGCGCTACCCTGACCTGAACCCGACCCTGCCGGTCGAGGCGATGCAGACGGCCTGGGTCCGGCTGGTCCGGATCCCCGGCGCGGCGCTGATCGAGCAGGCCGACAGCGACGCCGCATTGGCGATCCTGGAGGAGACCCGGGATGCCCTGGACCGGGCGGCCATCGATCTGATCGCCGCCGATCTCGATGACGAGGCCGGCTTGCGCGACATCCTGGACCTGCCGGTCGATTTCGGCGAGGGGCGTTTGTTCGGCCCGGTGCGGGAGGCATGATCGCGGACCGGGCTGGGTTGTCCGTGCTCCGATTGCCCGGGACCGGCGGCGGTGGCACAAGGCCCGGCGCCGACCCGCTGCCAGACGCCCACGCACCCATGACCGAGACCGTCCCCGTGATCGCCGGACTGTCGGCGATCGCCGATCGCTACGATGCCTTCGTCATCGACCTGTGGGGGGTGGTGCACGACGGCACTGTGCTGCATGACGGCATCGAGGACGTGCTGGCGGCGCTGCAGGCGGCGGGCAAGCCGGTGTGCCTGCTGACCAACGCCCAACGACGGGTCGAGACGGTCCGCCGCAAGCTCGACGACATGGGCCTCGACCGGGCCCTGTACCCGCATCTGTATTCGTCCGGGGAGTTGACCTTCGAGCGGCTGCGGGATCGTCCGACGGCCGCCTACGCGGCGCTGGGCGAGCGGTGCTACTATATCGGCAGCGACCGCGATCGCTGCGTGCACGAAGGCCTGCCGCTGACGCTCACCGATGATGCCCGTAACGCCAGCTTCGCCCTGCTGGCCGGGCCGATGGGCTTCTTCGACGGGCTCGAGGCGATGCGGCCGATGCTCGATGCCGCGCTGGACGCGGGGCTGCCGGCGGTCTGCGCCAATCCCGACCGCATCGTCTGGATCGGCGACCGGCTCGCGACCTGTGCCGGCACCTTCGCCGCCTATATGGCGGAGCGCGGGGCGTCGGTCCTTTGGCACGGCAAGCCGCATCGGGACGTCTACGACCGCTGCCTGGCGCTGCTGGGCGCTGCCGACCCGGCCCGGGTGCTGGGCATCGGCGACGCGCTGGCGACCGATATCGCCGGCGCGCTCGGCATCGGAGCCGACGGGCTTCTGGTGGGCAGCGGCATCCATGCGGCGGCCCTGGGAGCCGCGCCGGACCGCACCTTTCGGACCGGGCTTGCCGGCGACCGGGTCACCGCCCTGGCCGAGCGGGCGGGCATCCGCCCGACCTGGGCGATCGATGCCCTGCGCTGGTAGGCCGGCACCCGTACGAGTCCGATACCGAGTTGCGATGAGCTAGTTTAAAGAGTTAGAGCATCTTATCTGCGTCCGTTCGGACGCAGGATGCTCTAGGCGCGCCCGAGCTTGTGCGCAGCAGGTCCGCGTTGTGCTTGAACGCGACGACGGTTTGAGATGAGGCCATCTCGGTGCGGATCGGTTGTTACTCGATCTCGGGCCCGATTTCGTCGAACGAGGCCATGGCGGCGCGGAACAGCCCGCTCTGCCCGGAGGCGCGGTTGGTCATCGTGGCTTTCATGAAGGCGCTGTGCAGGGCCCGGTAGTAGGCCACGATCAGCACCCGCAGCGCCGCGGTGAGGCCCGTGTCGCCGCGCACCTTGTCGACCATGGTACAGACGTCGTTGAGCGTGAGATCTTCCCGATCGCAAATGTCCATCAGGCTGCGCCACATCACGACTTCCATGCGGACGCTGGTGCGTCGTCCTGAGACCACGACATTACGGGTGACCGGCAGATCCAACGGAGGGCGATCGGCTGCAGCACTCACCACATCTTCCAATTCTTGCGCGTACATCATGGCTTTCACTCGCTTCCTTACTTCCAACCGTGTCGAGGCACCGGTCTATGTTGCCGCCGCTGATCTCTGGTACTCGCTGTCGATTCCCAGATACTCGCACAGATCTTACCAATTCCCTAGTTGTAACCGACTATCATCTGCCGGCTCGGGCATCGGCAAGCATCCGAACGCATCTCAGCGATTGTTCGTCTAGGCGAGCGGACAAGGGTCGCGGGCCCGATGGCCACCGCCGTGACGACGGGCTTTCTAGGCCCGACAAGCAACACAGCCGTGCATAGCTCTTTAATGATTGGTGGGGTTTCGTAACGGTCCGATCAAGCGCGTTTACATTCGCTGTGGATTGGCCGTTCTCGACCAGATCAACTAACCGATTGAGAATACGACACAAATGATCATGTCTTCAGCACTTCATCTCAGCTATAATTAGGCATGTGAAGTATACCAGACGTGCACCGGCCGCCGGTGCCGGGCCGGCGCCGCCGATCCGTGCCGATACGACGAGAGGGGGAGAGTCACGCCCCATACGGTACCCAGATGTTCTTCACTTGGCTGGCCCGGCGCAGATAGGCCGGCCCTTCGGCCTGCGTCGGGTCCATCCAGTCGATGGCACGGCCATGGGTCGTCCAGACCTGCTTGAGGTTGCCGACCGATGCGGCTTCGACCGCTTCGACGGCGTCGGCCGGTCCGACATACCATAGCGCGTCGACATCGTCGTGGCCGGCCAGCGGTTTCAGGAGATCCGCATGCGGCCCGGTGACGATGTTGACGACCCCGGCCGGCACGTCCGACGTCTCCAGCACCTGATAGAGATCCGTGGCTGCCAGCGGGTGGACCGGGCTGGGCACGGCGACGACCCGATTGCCCAGCGCGATCGCCGGTGCGACCAGGGACAGGAAGCCCAGCAGCGGCGCTTCGGTGGGGCAGATCACCCCGATGACGCCCAGCGGCTCGTTCATCGCCAACGCCACGCCGCGGATCGGCGGGCTGTGCACCGCCCCGTCGAACTTGTCCGCCCAGGCGGCGTAGGCGAACAGACGGCTGACGCCGGCGTCCACCTCGGCGGTCGCCACCGGGGCGCTGATCCCGGTCATCGCCTGCAGCCGATCGCGGAACTCGGCGGACCGGACCGCGAGGTTTTCGGCCAGGTAGTACAGCACCTGGGCCCGATTGTGGGCCGACGCCTCGGCCCAGCCGCCGGCCTTGCGGGCGGCTTCGACGGCGGCGCGGATGTCCTTGCGGTTGCCGTGGCCGACCTCGCCGAGGCTGCGCCCGTCAGCGCCGGTCACCGGGAGGCTGTAGCCACCGTCGGGCCGGGCCTGCTTGCCGCCGATGTAGAGCTTGGCGGTCCGGTCGATCGGCGGCAGCCCGTCGTCGGCCGGGGCTGCATCCGCCTGCGGGGCAGGTTGCACCGGCTCGGCATAGGGCTTGGCCGCCGCCAGCCAGGTCGGCCGTAGATAGGCGGTCATGCCCTCTCTGCCGCCCTCCCGGCCGAAACCGCTTTCGCGGTAGCCGCCGAAACCGACGGCCGCATCGAACAGGTTGGTCGCATTCACCCACACCACGCCGGCGACCAGCTTGGGGGCGATGTCCAGGGCCAGGGCCAGGGTCTCGGTCCACAGGCTGGCGGCCAGGCCGTAGCGCGTGTTGTTGGCCAGCTCGACCGCTTCGGCCGGGGTCCGGAACGTGTGGGTCACCAGGACCGGGCCGAAGATCTCCTCCTGCGCCACGGTGGCCGCCGGGGCGACATGGGTGATCAGGCTCGGCGGGTAGAACAGCCCGTCGGTCGGACAGGCCCAGCTCGGTTGCCACAGCCGGCCGCCCTCGGCCACGCCTTGCGCGACCAGCCGTTCGATCCGCTGTAGCTGCACCGGGGCGACGATGGCACCGATGTCGATGCCCTTGTCCAGCGGGTCGCCGACCCTCAGCGTCTCCATCCGCCGCTTGAGCTTGTCGATGAACGTGTCGGCGACGCCTTCCTGGACCAACAGGCGGGAGCCGGCGCAGCACACCTGGCCCTGGTTGAACCAGATCGCGTCGACCACGCCTTCCACGGCCGCATCGAGATCGGCGTCGTCGAACACGATGAACGGGGACTTGCCGCCCAGCTCCAGGGTCAGGGCCTTGCCGGAGCCGGCCGTGCGGGCCCGGATCAGCCGGCCGACCTCGGTCGAGCCGGTGAAGGCGAGCTTGTCGATGTCCGGATGATCGACGATCGCCTGGCCGGTCGTGCCGTCCCCGGTGACGATGTTGAGCACCCCGGCCGGCAGCCCCGCCGCCTGGGCCAGCTCGGCGAACCGGAGTGCGGTCAGGCTCGTGTACTCGGCCGGTTTCAACACCACCGTGTTGCCCGCGGCCAGTGCCGGCGCGACCTTCCAGGCCAGCATCAGCAGCGGGAAGTTCCACGGGATGATCTGTCCGCAGACCCCGTGCGGTTCCTGGCCGGGGAATTCGGTGTCGAGGAGCTGCGCCCAGCCGGCGTGGTGGTAGAAGTGGCGGCCGACCAGCGGGATGTCGATGTCGCGGCTCTCCCGGATCGGTTTGCCGTTGTCCAGGCTTTCCAGCACCGCGAGCACCCGGCTGTGCCGCTGCACCAGCCGGGCGAGGGCGTAGAGGTAGCGGGCCCGGCCGTGACCACCCAGTGCCCACCAACCCGGCTGGGCCCGGCGCGCGGCCCTGACGGCGGCGTCGACATCGGCCGGCGTTGCCTGGGCGATGCGGCCCAGCACGTCCCCCGGCCGCGCCGGATTGACGCTGTCGAACCGCCGGCCGGACTCCGGCGCCGCCCATCGCCCGCCGATGAACAGGTCGAACCCGTCCGTGTGAGCCGCCAGCCATTGGCGTGCCGGCGCGTCCGATTCCGGCGCGGGTCCGTAGTCCATGGTGTCGAACAACTCAGCAACGCTCACGGCGGGTCTCCCAAACGGGTCTTATACCGGCTTGCGCTGAGGTGAGCGCATCTCAAGTCGTCCTCGCGTCCAAGCCATGCGAGGCTTTCCTGGCGAGACGCTCCCGCGCGGCCGCGACATGGTATTGCGGGCAGCGGGCGCGGCCGCAACGGGGCGGGTCCGCACCGTCAGCTCATCGGGTGGCGATGGGCTGCCGAATAGTGGCCGGTGACATGGTGTTCAAGCTGCCGCTCGATATCGGTCAGGAGGCTCGACGCCCCGAACCGGAACAGGCTCGGCTCCAGCCAGTCACGACCCAGCTCCTCCTTCATCAGGATCAGATAGGCGAGCGCGTCCTTGGCCGTGGAGATGCCGCCGGCGGGCTTGTAGCCGACGATGTGGCCGGTCGCCTCCCGATAGCTGCGGATGCAGCGCACCATGGCGAGGCTGACCGGCAACGTCGCGTTCACCTTCTCCTTGCCGGTCGATGTCTTGATGAAGTCCGCCCCGGCCATCATCGCCACCATCGACGCCTTGGCGACGTTGCGCAGGGTGGCGATGTCCCCGGTGCCCAGGATCGCCTTCATATGGGCGTCGCCGCAGGCCTGCCGGAAGGCGGCGACCTCGTCGTAGAGCGCTTGCCACTCGCCGCGCAGCACATGGGCTCGGGTGATGACGATATCGATCTCCGCCGCTCCGGCGGCGACGGAGGCCTCGATCTCCTTGAGCCGAAGGTCGAAGGGCGACAGCCCGGCGGGAAAGCCGGTCGACACCGCGGCGACCGGGATCCCGCTGCCCTCGAGCGCTTCGACGGCCGTTGCGACATACCGGTGGTAGACGCAGACCGCACCGGCGGTCAGCCCGCGATCGGCCATGCCGAGGGCCGCCAGCAGGTCGGATCGCACCGGATGCCGGGCCTTGGCACACAGCCGCTCCACCTTGCCCGGCGTGTCGTCGCCGTTCAGCGTCGTCAGGTCGATGCAGGTGACCGCCTTCAGCAGCCAGGCGGCCTGGGCGTCCTTCTTGACCGATCGCCGGGTGCTCAGGGTGGCAGCCCGCCTTTCCGCCGCGCTGAGATTGACGCGTGCCGCCTCCACCCCGTCGAGGTTGAGCGGCGTGCCCGGGTTGCGGGCGTGCGGCGAGGCGGCCGCCTCGGCGGATGTGGCGGGATGGCGATGCAGGGTCGCACCGGCAAGGGGGGAAGCTGGCGAAACGGTCATGATGGCGAACCGATTGGGTAGGGCGCGCCGAGGCAGCGCTGCCGACCCACCGCGTCGATCGGGACGGTGGGGCTTAGAGCGTTTTCAGGGAATACCGGGTCGATCTGTTGGCGCGTGCCGGATCGATCCGCAAGGCGCGTCGCGCCGCGCGATGCGGTGCCATCGGGCAAGCGGCGCAACGCAGCGGGCGGCCGGCACAC
>JANQKE010000091.1 GCA_028281265.1 Alphaproteobacteria bacterium
CGGCCTGCGCGATGGCGTTCCGCGTGGTCGACGCCGCCAAGGCCTATGACCGCGCGATCGCCTTGGGTGCGCGGCCGGTGACCGGCCGGGTCGGCCCGATGGAGCTCAACATCCCTGCCATCGAGGGGATCGGCGGCAGCCTGATCTATCTGGTCGACCGCTATGGTCCGAAGGGCACGATCTACGATATCGACTTCGTGCCGCTGGAGGATGCGGGTGACGCCGCCACCGAAACGGCCGGCCTGACCTATATCGACCATTTGACCCACAACGTGCATCGCGGCCGGATGGATCATTGGAGTGCGTTCTACACCAGACTCTTCAACTTCCGGGAGATTCGCTACTTCGACATCGAAGGCAAGCTGACCGGGCTCAAGAGCCGCGCGATGACCAGCCCCTGCGGCCGCATCCGCATTCCGATCAACGAAAGCGCCGACGACAAGAGCCAGATCGAAGAGTATCTCGCGGCCTATAACGGCGAGGGCATCCAGCACATCGCCTTGGGGTCGGAGGATATCTACGCGACCGTCGAGGCGCTCAAGGCCGTCGGCATGCCGTTCATGGCACCCCCGCCCGACACCTACTACGAGATGCTGGACGACCGCTTGCCGGGCCATGGCGAGGATCTCGCGCGGCTCAAGGCCAACGGCATCCTGGTCGACGGGGCACCGACGTCCGATGGCGGCCGGCTCCTGCAGATCTTCACCAACACCGTGATCGGGCCGATCTTCTTCGAGATCATCCAGCGCAAGGGGGACGAGGGCTTTGGGGAGGGCAATTTCCGCGCCCTGTTCGAATCCATCGAAGCCGATCAGATCAAGCGCGGGGTGATCGAAGCGGCCGAGTAGGAGGCGTGCGCTTGCGGCCGTCGTTCTGGATCAACCTGCGTTCAGATGGACTCATCTGAACGCAGGTAAGTTATTATACTTCAAGGAGCTAGAGCATCCTGCGTCCGTTCGGACGCAGGATGCTCTAAGCCGCCTTGGCGAACAGCTCGGCCACGTAGTCCCAGTTCACCAGATCGTTGACGAACGCTTCGAGATATTTCGGCCGGGCGTTGCGGTAGTCGATATAGTAGCTGTGCTCCCACACGTCGCAGCCGAGCAGCGCTGTCTTGCCGTGCGCCATTGGGTTGACGGCGTTGGGGGTCTTCATGACCTCGAGCTTGCCGCCATCCATCACCAGCCAGGCCCAGCCGGAGCCGAACTGGGTCTTGCCGGCCTCGATGAACGCCGCCTTCATGGCGTCGACCGAGCCGAAATCCTCGATGATCTTCTTTTCCAGCTCGTCCGGAACGGAGCCGCCGCCATCGGGTTTCATCCAGTGCCAGAAATGGTTGTGATTCCAGGCCTGGCCGGCGTTGTTGTAGATGCCCTGCTTGGCTGCGTCCCCGTAGCTGGCGGCACAGATCTCTTCCAGGCTCTTGCCGGCCAGTTCGGTGCCCTCGATCAGACCGTTCAGCGTGGTGATGTAGGTCTGGTGGTGCTTGTCGTGGTGATACTCCAGCGTCTCCTTCGACATGTAGGGCTGGAGCGCTTCATAACCGTAGGGCAGCGGGGCGAGTTCGAAGGCCATTGGAAAGGTCTCTCTTGCTTCGTCGTGTGGGGAGCGTCGGCATCCCGTTCGGTGTCGCGGCCCGGCGTGCAGCGGCCGGATCGTCGACCCGCCGAGACCGCGCCTGCACCTCACCGGACAGACATATGCCGACATTCCGGCGATGTGAACCCTCCGTTCGGACTGGCAATTTCCCCGCGCCGCCGGCATATGGGGGATTTCATACCCGACTGCTGCCGTACGGTATTCAGCGTTCCACCCGATGGCCGAGACCGACCTCGACAGCCCCGTCGCCACCCTCGTCCGGCGCCACGATCACGATCGGTACCTGACCATCCTGTTTGCCCCGGCCGACCGCCGGCCGGGGCTGTTCGCCCTGGCCGCGTTCAACCATGAATTGGCGAAGACCCGGGAGGTGGTCAGTGAACCGATGCTCGGCGAGATCCGCCTGCAATGGTGGCACGAGGCGATCGGGGAGTGCTTCGAGGGCCGACCCCGGCGGCATGAGGTGGTCGAACCGCTTGCCGAGGCGATCCGCGCGCACGGACTGACCCGCGACCGGTTCGACCGCATGATCGACGCGCGCCGGTTCGATCTCGGGGAGACCGCGCCGGCGGATCTCGCCGCCCTGGAGCGCTACTGCGCCGATACGGCGGGTGAGGTGATCGCCTTGGGCCTGGAGGTGCTTGGCGCCGCGGACAGCGCGAGCCTGACCGCCGGCCGGCATGTCGGCATCGCCTATGCGCTGACGGGCCTGCTGCGGGCGCTGCCGTTCCACGCGCGAGACCGGCGGGTCTATCTGCCGACGGCCGTGGTGGAGGAGGTCGCCGCGGATATGGGGGCACTGTTCGACCTCAAGCCCCATCACGGCCTGGAACGCGCCGTGGCGAGGCTGGCCGGCGCCGCAGCGGAGCATCTCGACGCCGCCCGCCGGGTTCGCGGCGTGCCGAAGGCGGCCCGTCCGGGTCTGCTCCCCGCCCGGCTTGCGGACACCTACCTCGCCGCGCTCGCCCGGGCCGGCCATGACGTGTTCGATGCCCGGGTGCAGACGCCGCCGCCCTGGCGTCAGTTGACGCTCGCCCTGACCGCCCTGGCCGGTCGATACTGACGACCTGCGCGGGTCCGGTTCCCGGGCCGGCGGGTACCGGACGTCACGATCGAACCCCCTGGCGGGGGCGGGGGGATCAAGCCGCCCGCCGCGCGACCAGCCGCACCACCGCCGCCGATCCTTGGTGCCCACGGCCCTCCTTGAGGACCGTGGCGGTTTCTTCGAGATGGAGGATCTCGGCAGCGTCGAAGTCTTCGCGCAGCATCTCGGCCGTGAACAGCATGGCGATATCCGGCGGGCCGCCGGACCCCTTGCCGAGCTGGTGGGGATGGAACGCTTCCAGGATCAGATGGCCGCCGGGCTTGAGCGCCTGCAGCATCCTGGCATGGAGTGCGGGGCGGATGTCCGGTCGCAGATGCAGATAGACCGCTACGACGGCATCGAAAGTCGCCACCGGCCAAACCCAGTCCCGCAAGTCGGCGCATTGGGTCTTCAACTGGACCCGGCGGCGAAGGGCCAGGCCCAGCGCCTTCTGCAGCGCCCGGGGCGACACGTCGACCGAGGTCACCCGGTGTTCCTGTTCGGCCAGCCAAACACCGTTGCGGCCTTCGCCGTCGCCGACTGCCAGGACCTCCGATCTGGGCGACAGCCGCCAGGCTTGCTCGGTGAGAAAGGCGTTCGGCCGTTCGCCGTACAGGAAGCCGTCATCGGCGAACTTCTTGTCCCAGAAAGCGGCCGGATCGGTGGCCTGCGGCGGCGGGGCGGTCGTGGACATGGGCGTGGTTTCCCTATTCTGCTGCCGCCAGGGTCTGCGTGCCGAGCCAGCCGCTCAGATCGGCCTTGGCACGGTCCGTGTAGGCTTTCTTGCGCTCCGGACCCTTGAGCCTGCGGCCCCGGGCATCGCGGGCATCAAGCGGTGGGAACAGCCCGAAATTGACGTTCATCGGCTGGAACGTCTCCGCGTTGGCCCCGCCGGTGATGTGGTTGAGCAGGGCGCCCAGGGCCGTGGTCGCCGGCGGCGGACCGATCGCCCGATCCAGCCGCTCGGCCGCGGCGAAGCGGCCGGCCAGAAGACCGACGGCCGCACTCTCGACATAGCCTTCGACGCCGGTCACCTGGCCCGCGAAGCGCAGCCTCGGCATCGCCTTCATCCGCAGGCTCCGGTCCAGCAGGCGCGGGCTGTTGATGAAGGTGTTGCGATGAATGCCGCCGAGCCGGGCGAACTGTGCCCCGGCCAGTCCCGGGATCAGACGGAGCACCTCCTTCTGGGCACCCCAGCGCATCTTGGTCTGGAAGCCGACCATGTTGTAGAGCGTGCCCAGCAGGTTGTCCTGGCGCAACTGAACCACCGCATGGGGCCGCGTGTCGGGCGTATGCGGGTTGGTCAGCCCCACCGGCTTCATCGGACCGTAGCGCAAGGTCTCCCGCCCCCGCGCGGCCATGACCTCGATCGGCAGGCAGCCCTCGAAATAGGGTGTATCCTTCTCCCACGGCTTGAAGTCGGTGGTGTCGGCCGCCAGCAGCGCGTCCAGGAACCGGTCGTAGTCCGCTTCGGTCATCGGGCAGTTCAGATAGTCCTTGCCCGTCCCGCCCGGACCCGGCTTGTCGTAGCGCGATTGGAACCAGGCCACATCCATGTCGACGCTGTCCCGATAGACGATCGGGGCGATCGCATCGAAGAAGGCGAGTTCCTGCTCACCCCCCAGCGTCTTGATCGCGTCCGCCAGCGCGGGGGAGGTCAGCGGGCCGGTGGCGACGATGACGCTGTTCCAATCCGCCGGCGGCAGCCCGGCGATCTCCCCGCGCGCCACGGTCACAAGAGGATGGTCGGTCAGGGCCTTGGTCACCGCATCGGAGAAGACGTGACGGTCGACGGCCAGCGCCCCGCCGGCCGGGACCTGAGCCCCATCCCCGCTGCGCAGAATCAACGAGCCGCAGCGTCGCATCTCGTCGTGCAGCAGGCCGACCGCATTGGTCTGGTGATCGTCGGACCGGAAGGAGTTCGAGCACACCAGCTCCGCCAGCCCGTCGGTCTGGTGGGCGTCCGTCCCGCGGACGGGCCGCATCTCATGCACGATGACGGGGACGCCCGCCTGGGCGATCTGCCAGGCCGCCTCGCTGCCGGCGAGGCCGCCGCCGACGACATGGATCGGTTCAGGGGTCATGGATTCGGTCCTCCGGCCCGGGGGCATGTCTGCGGTGCCCTAACGGCACACATAGGGTCGGGGCCGGACCGACGCAAACGCGGAGCCGTCGCGGTGTCGTGCGCCAGGGCCGTCTTGCCGGGCCCGGCGCATCCTGCCGGGTCAGGCGCCGGCACTCCGGTCCGACGGCGCCGGCTCCCGTTGCCAAGCGGCCGGATTACCCGCAAACTCGGCCCGGTCTTAAAGGCCTCGTGGAGAGGCCGGAGGTCCTTACGGATCCGAGCGATGAAACGGGAGACGGCAGCAATGAACCATACGAACCGGACGGCGGCCCTGGTCGCAGCCGTGATCATGATCGTGGCCGCCAGCGCCGCGACAGCGCAGAACTACACGCTCAATCCGTCGTTCGGGACGCAGTGGCTGTCGGCCGGCTTCAGCCCCGACCCGTATCGGGTGCCCGTGACCGCAGGCGGGCGGCTGAACGCTGCCAATGTCGGCTGCGCGGGGTACATCGCCAATGCGCCGGACTTCCGGCTGAACTATCAGGCCGGCGCCTACCCGCTATACGTTTCCGTCCAGTCGGCCGCCGACACGACCTTGGCGATCAACGCCCCCGACGGGCAATGGTATTGCAACGACGACTTCAACGGCCTGAACCCGGCCGTCGTCTTCGCCAATCCGATGAGCGGCCAATACGATATCTGGATCGGCTCCTACAATCCGGGGTCGGGTCTTCGCTCCACCCTCCTGATCTCGGAGATCGAGGTCTATTGACGGTGGGCGCGGCGCTTTGCCGGGGTGCCGCCGTCCCTGGCAACCATAACCATGCCGGGCAGTTTTCGTCGCCGCGGTGCCGAACCGTCCGAGCCGTCCGGGGCCGACAGGAGACAGCAGCCGAATTCGATTGCGGGCGGCGCTCGAGTTCAAGAGAGCCGCGCCATTGCCGGTACGCCGCTAATCTCCCATAATTGATAGGGATACTGTCGCGGTGGTGTCGGGTCACTACGAGGCAGTGCCGACCTTGTTGAGGAGATCAGAAGAATGCTCAAGAATACACTCGCTCTGGCTGCGGTCTGCGCCGTCGCGGTTTCTGCGGCGGCGAGCGCTCAGAACTACACCCTCAGCCCGTCCTACGGAGGCGCCAACCTCAGCGCCGGCTTCAGCCCCGATCCCTGGACGGTGTCGATCCCGGCCGGTGGCGGCAACGATGCGAGCCGGGTGGGATGCTCCGGCTATGTGGCCGACGCGCCCGACTACAGGCTGAGCTACAATGCCGGCAGCTACCCCTTGCACTTCTCGGTCCGGTCCGGCGCCGACACCACGCTCGTCATCAACGCCCCGGACGGCCGCTGGTACTGCGACGATGACAGTAACGGCCTGAACCCAGCGGTCGTCTTCAGCAAGCCGATGGGGGGACAATACGACATCTGGGTGGGGACGTTCAGCTATGGCAGCCTGCCGTCGTCCACTCTCTACATCTCCGAGCTCGGCACGTACTGATCGCTCGGCCCGGACGGCCGAACCGGTTGCAGGACGTCAGTCCTGCAGCCACCGCTTCATGCGCGGATAGCTGTGCGCGGTGACCCGTCCGCCCGTGAAGATGGTTGGCGGGTCCGTCATGCCGGTCATGACGAGCCATTGAATCCCAGGCTGAAAGCCCATCTCCAACTGCTGGACCATCTGCACCGGCTGTTGGTCTTTCGGCATGCCGTAGGCGCCGGGACAGAACACGACCTTCGGCGGCAGACCGAGGTGGATACAGGCCGCGTAGGACCAGGCGATCGCCTGCATCTCTCCGCCGAGCTGGGCCAGGCCGCGCAGCGCCGGATCGGCAGCCGGGTCCGCCAAGTCGATACCGTGCAGGGCGGCGGCGAGCGCCTCGTCGACATTGCCGTCGATCCGCGACCGGTAGGCCGAGGGGGTGACCGCGATGTGTCCCGCCTCGTGCAGGATGTCGCCGGACGTGTGGAGCCGTTCCGGATCGACGATGAGCCGTCCGTTCGACACGCGAATGCCCGGCAGGAATCCGTCCTCCGCCTCCGTCCCGAGCCCGATGTCGATGCCGATCGCGTCGACGAAGCTGAGGATCGGGGCCAGCGCTTCCGGAGACAGCATCGGCGTTGTCCTCGCGTTATGGTCAGGCGGTCTTCTTGCCGGCGCGCCGCTGCAGATACGGCGCGAGGTACCGGCCGGTATAGCTCGCCGCGGTCGCGGCCACGTCCTCCGGCGTGCCGGCGGCGACGATCTGACCGCCGCCGGTACCGCCCTCGGGCCCCAGGTCGAGGATCCAGTCGGCGGTCTTGATGACCTCGAGATTATGCTCGATGACGATCACCGTGTTGCCCTGGTCGACGAGTTCGTGGAGCACTTCCAGCAGCTTGGCGACGTCCTCGAAATGCAGTCCCGTGGTCGGCTCGTCGAGGATGTACAGGGTGCGACCGGTCGACCGGCGCGACAGCTCCTTGGCAAGCTTGACCCGCTGGGCCTCCCCTCCCGACAGCGTCGTCGCCTGCTGGCCGATCTTGATGTAGCCCAGTCCGACCCGTTCCAAGGTGACCAGCTTATCGCGGATCGACGGGACCGCCTTGAAGAACTGCGCCCCTTCCTCGACCGTCATGTCGAGCACATCGGCAATCGACCTGTCCCGGAACAGCACTTCCAGCGTCTCGCGGTTGTAGCGCCGGCCCTTGCAGAGGTCGCATTCGACATAGACGTCGGGCAGGAAGTGCATCTCGATCTTGATCACCCCGTCGCCCTGGCAGGCCTCGCAGCGGCCGCCCTTGACGTTGAAGGAAAAGCGGCCGGGGCCATAGCCGCGAGCCTTGGCTTCGGGCAGTTCGGCAAACCACTCCCGGATCGGGGTGAAGGCGCCGGAATAGGTGGCCGGGTTCGAGCGCGGCGTCCGGCCGATCGGGGACTGGTCGATGTCGATGATCTTGTCGAGATGGTGCAGGCCGTCGACGCCGGCATGCGGGGCGGGCCGCTCCTTGGCGCCCATCAGGTCCCGGGCCAGCACCTTGTACAGGGTCTCGATCACCAGGGTGGACTTGCCGCCGCCCGACACGCCCGTCACGCATGTGAAGGTGCCCAGCGGGAACGCGGCGTCGACCGAGCGGAGATTGTTGCCGGTCGCTCCACTCACCGCCAGGGTGTGGCCGTTGCCCGGCCGTCGGTTGAGGGGAATCGGGATCTCGCGCGCGCCGGACAGATACTGTCCGGTCAGGCTGGCCGGGTTGGCCATGATCTCGGCCGGCGTGCCTTGCGCCACCACCGTACCGCCATGCACGCCCGCCCCGGGGCCCATGTCGACCACATGGTCGGCCGCGCCGATCGCATCCTCGTCATGCTCGACCACGACGACCGTGTTGCCGAGGTCCCGTAGCCGCTTGAGGGTGCCGAGCAGCCGGTCGTTGTCGCGCTGGTGCAGGCCGATCGACGGTTCGTCCAGGACGTAGAGCACACCGGTCAGGCCGGAGCCGATCTGCGAGGCCAGCCGTATCCGCTGGCTTTCCCCGCCCGACAGCGTGCCAGAGGCGCGGCTGAGGCTGAGGTATTCGAGGCCGACGGCGTTGAGGAAGCCGAGCCGCTCGTTGATCTCTTTGAGGATCCGCTCGGCGATGTCGCGGTCCTTCGGGCCCAGCGTATCGGTGAGGCCGCCGAACCAGGCCCCGGCCTGTTTGATCGACATCTCGGTCACGTCGGCGATATCGCGGGCCGCGACCTTGACCGCCAAGGCCTCCTGCTTGAGCCGCTTGCCGTCGCAGCTCTTGCAGGTCATGGCGTTCTGGTACTTGCCCAGCTCCTCCCGGACCCATTGGCTGTCGGTCTCCCGCCAGCGGCGATCCATGTTCGGGATCAGGCCTTCGAACGGCTTGGTGGTCTGATAGGAGCGCAGGCCGTCATCGTATTTGAACGTGATCTTGGTGCTGCCTGAGCCGTTCAAGATGGTCTTGCGGACGGTGGTGGGCAGATCCCGCCACGGATCGTTCATGCTGGCCTTGTAGTGCCGGGCGATCGATTCGAGCGTCTGCAGATAGTACCGGCTGGTGGAGCTGGCCCAGGGAGCGACGGCGCCGCGGATCAGGCTCTTGGACCGGTCGGGGACGATCAGGTCGGGGTCGAACACCATCTTCGCCCCCAGCCCGTCGCAGTCGGGACAGGCGCCATGCGGGCTGTTGAAGGAGAACAGCCGCGGCTCGATCTCCTCGATGGTGAACCCCGATACCGGGCAGGCGAACTTCGAGGACAGCACCATCCGCTCCGGTTCGGCGTCGCCCTTGGGTGCCGTTTCGATCACGCAGATCCCGTCGGCGAGATCGAGCGCGGTCTCCAGGCTGTCGGCTAGGCGGTTGCCCAGCCCCTCGCGGATCACCAGCCGGTCGACCACGACCTCGATATCGTGCTTGAGCTTCTTGTTGAGCGCCGGCGCTTCGTCGATCTCATAGGTCTCGCCGTCGACCCGCACCCGCTGGAAGCCGCGCTTGCGCAGCTCCGCGAACTCCTTCCTGAACTCGCCCTTGCGACCTCGGGCGATCGGCGCGAGCAGGTAGAGCCGCGCGCCGTCGCCCAGGCCGACGACCCGGTCGACCATCTGGCTGACCGTCTGGCTTTCGATCGGCAGGCCGGTGGCCGGGGAGTAGGGGACACCGATCCGCGCCCAGAGCAGCCGCATATAGTCGTAGATCTCCGTCACGGTGGCGACGGTCGACCGCGGGTTGCGGCTGGTGGTCTTCTGCTCGATGGAGATCGCCGGTGACAGCCCCTCGATCGAATCGACATCGGGCTTCTGCATCAGTTCGAGGAACTGCCGGGCGTAGGCCGACAGGCTCTCGACATAGCGGCGCTGCCCTTCGGCATAGATGGTGTCGAAGGCCAGCGACGACTTGCCCGACCCGCTCAGCCCCGTGACCACGACCAGACGGTCGCGCGGCAGATCCACATGGACGTTCTGGAGGTTGTGCTCACGGGCGCCGCGGACGGCGATATGGGTCAGCATGGCCGAGGGGCTCGTCGAAATCGGGGCGTGACTCGGATCGAACAAAATGCGAACATGATGCCGATGAAGCGGGACTTGGCAAGCATCGATCGGTCCAACGCTGTCCATATGGGGTGGATCGCCCGGCCGGCGAGGTCAGCGACCCAGCCTCCCGCTTGCGGATCGATTGGCACCGGGGCCCGTTGCCCCTAAGACGAGGGCGCGACGACCGAGGCTCGTCGCGACGTGGCGAGCGCGACGGCGGGCCCGAGCGTGTGCGAGGCAAGCCTCGCGGAGCGCTTGAACGTGGAGGACGGTTTGCGCTGAGGTCACCTCAGCGCAAACCGGTATAAGATCTTCGGCAACCGCGGGCATCGCCGGAACCGGCCCCGCAGCATCAGCACAACGGCAGTCCCATGGCAGGCAGCGTCAACAAGGTCATCCTGATCGGCAATCTCGGTCGCGACCCGGAGATCCGGTCCTTTCAGAACGGCGGACGGGTCGCCCGCTTTCCCGTCGCGACCTCGGAGAATTGGAAAGACCGCAACACCGGCGAACGTCGGGAGCGGACCGAGTGGCACAATGTCTCGGTGTTCAACGACGGTCTGATCGGGGTGATCGAGCGCTTCGTCAAGAAGGGCTCCAAGGTCTATCTCGAAGGCCAGCTCGAAACCCGAAAATGGCAGGACCAGCAAGGCCAGGACCGGTACACCACCGAAGTGGTCCTGCGCCCGTACCGGGGTGAACTCACCCTGCTCGATGGCCGGGGCGAAGGCGGCGGCATGGGCGCCGGCGGTTACGGCGGGGGCGGGCACGATCGCGGCGGTTTCGATGACGCCCCGTCGCCTCAGCCGGCCGGCGGAAGCCGCGGCAGCTTCAACCCCGGCCCCACGGACCTGGACGACGAGATCCCGTTCTGAAACTGCTCTACCGGCCGCCGGGCGGCTCCGTATCGGAGGTCCTGACGCAAGGGGCGGTTCCGCTGTCGCCGTCCGCCCAGTCTTCCAGCCCGCCATCGGCGGCTTGATGCCGGCGGTGCAGCCAGGTCTGCACCAGCCAGCCGATGCCCAGGACAAGGCCGCCGGCCAGGACCAGAACGGTGAGCTGCTCCCAACTCGGGTCGGCCAGCAGTCGCTGCAACTGATCGCCGAACACGACCAGCGTGATGATCACCGGCCACAAGCCGATCGACAGACCGCGCAGATAGGCCAGCAGCGGTATCGAGCACGCCCCGGCGGTCAGCGACATCAGCTGGAATGGCATCAGCGGCATCACGCAGAGCAGCGCCACCGTCAGCGTACCGTGCTTGCCGATCTGGTCCCGGATCCGCGCGAAGCCGCGGCCCTGCAGCCGGGCGACGAAATCCGCGCCGGCCGCCCGACCGATCAGGAAGAACACCGTTCCGGCCAGGGCGGCGGCCAGCACCGACAGCACCACCCCTTTGACCGAGCCCAGCACCAGCGCGACGACCGTCACCGACACGGTGATCGGGATCATCATCAGCGTGGCCAGCACGAACAGCCCGGTGACGATCGGGATGGCCATCGGCCCGACAGCCCAGGACCGCATCGCCGATACCGTCTCTTGGATGTCGAGCAGGGTCGAGGCCGGTGTGAGGGTCCACAGGGCGGCCAGGCCGACGATGACGACGAGGGACGCCGCAAGGACCAGCGGCGGCCGGCCGGGCCGTCGGCGTTGGATCCGCCAGAGGATCTGCAGCGGGCGCTTCATGACCGGGGGGTGTCGCGGCGGGTCCGGGCGCTGGGATCGGGAACGGGCGATAGGGGCGCCGCATAGCGTGCACCCGGTCCCCTGTGTACGGGAGCCGGCGGGACAGCACCACCGGTTTGGTGGCTGCGTACCGGCCGGCAGCAGGGCGCCCACGAACCGGATGGTGTTCGCATGTGCACAACTGTGCTAGGGCTTGGCGTGGTCGGGACCGATGATGCCGATCGGCCCCGGCCCAACGATCGGCCCCCCGCTCGGACTGTGGGGGCCGCGGGATTCCATCGAAACCAGGTCATAGTCCGTTGAGCGATCGCGCCCCGTTGCCGGCCAACGATATCCAGCCGGTCACCATCGAACAGGAAATGCAGCGTTCGTACCTCGATTACGCGATGAGCGTGATCGTCAGCCGAGCGCTGCCCGATGTGCGGGACGGCCTCAAGCCGGTCCATCGCCGGATCCTGTTCGCGATGAAGGAAGGCGGCTACGACTCCACCAAGTCGTTCAGCAAGTCCTCCCGCATCGTCGGCGACGTGATGGGGAAGTACCACCCCCATGGCGACAGCGCGATCTACGATGCCATGGTGCGGATGGCGCAGGACTTCTCCATGCGCCTCAAGCTGATCGACGGGCAGGGCAATTTCGGTTCGATGGACGGCGATCCCCCCGCCGCCATGCGCTACACCGAGGCGCGGCTGGCCAAGGCGGCGGAGTCGATGCTCGACGACATCGATAAGGACACCGTCGACTTCCAGCCCAATTATGACGAGACCCAAGCCGAGCCGACGGTCCTGCCGTCCCGCTTCCCCAATCTCCTGGTCAACGGGGCGGGCGGTATCGCCGTCGGCATGGCGACCAACATCCCGACCCACAATCTGGGCGAAGTGGTGTCGGCCTGCCTGGCGCTTCTGGACGATCCGGGCCTGACGATCGATCAGTTGATGGAGCACATCCCCGGACCGGATTTCCCCACCGCGGGCCAGATCCTCGGCCGTTCCGGTATCCGCTCCGCCTATCACACCGGTCGCGGCAGCGTGATGATGCGCTGCAAGGCGGAGGTCGAGGAGATCCGGAAGGATCGCGACGCCATCGTGGTCACGGAGATCCCGTTCCAGGTCAACAAGGCCAAGCTGCAGGAGCGGATCGGCGAGGTCGTCCAGGACAAGATCGTCGAGGGGGTCGCCGATCTCAGGGACGAAAGCGACCGGCACGGTGTGCGGGTGGTGATCGAGCTCAAGCGCGACGCCAACGCCGATGTCGTGCTCAACCAGCTCTACCGCTATACGCCGCTGCAGACCTCGTTCGGGGTCAACATGCTGGCCCTGAACGGCGGCCGGCCGGAACTGATGAACCTCAAGCAGATCCTGGAGGCGTTTCTCGCCTTCCGGGAGCAGGTCATCACCCGGCGGACGGTGTTCGAGTTGGCGCGCGCCCGGATGCGCGCCCATGTGCTGCTCGGCCTCGGTGTCGCGGTCGCCAATATCGACCGGGTGATCGACCTCATCCGGCGGGCCCCGGACCCGGCCACGGCGCGCGAGCAGTTGATGGAGACCCCCTGGCAAGCCCGGGACGTCGGCCCTTTGATCGAACTGGTGGACGAGCCGGATCGGCCGCTGCGCCCGGACGGCACCTATCTTCTGTCCGAGGCGCAGGCCAAGGCGATCCTGGATCTCCGCCTGCACCGGCTGACCGGCCTCGAGCGGGACAAGATCGGCGAGGATCTGCGGGCCGTGGTCGACCGGATCGCCGAGTATCTCGGTATCCTGAGATCGCGGGACCGGCTGCTCGCCGTGTTGCGCCAGGAACTCGAAGAGATCCGCGAGCGCTTCGCCACGCCGCGGCGCACCGAGATCCAGGAGATCGAGTTCGAAGCCGATATCGAGGCTCTGATCCAGCGGGAGGACATGGTCGTTACCGTGTCGGCTGCCGGCTATATCAAGCGGGTCCCGCTGTCGACCTACCGGGCTCAGAAACGCGGCGGCAAGGGGCGGGCCGGCATGGCGACGCGGGAGGAGGATTTCGTCTACGATCTGTTCATCGCCAACACCCATCAGCCGGTCCTGTTCTTTTCCAGCCGCGGCATCGCCTATCGGCTGAAGGTCTACCGGCTGCCGGTCGGAACGCCGCAGTCCCGCGGCAAGTTCCTGCGCAACCTGCTGCCCCTGGCGCCCGAGGAGACGATCACCGCCGTCCTGCCCTTGCCGGAGGACGAGGACAGCTGGGCCGAGCATCACATCGTCTTCGCCACGGCCAGCGGCACGGTGCGCCGCAACAGCCTGGCCGACTTCGTCAGCATCAACCGCAACGGCAAGATCGCCATGAAGCTGGACGAGGGCGATCGGCTGATCTCCGTCCATCTGTGCGATGAGAGCCAGGATGTCCTGCTGGCGACCCGGCTCGGTCTGTGCATCCGTTTCCCGGTCACGGATGTGCGGGTGTTCACCGGCCGGACCTCGACCGGCGTCCGCGGCATCCGCCTGGGCGAAGGCGACACGGTCATCTCCATGTCGATCCTGGAAGGGCTCGACGCCGATGCCGCCGAGCGGGCCGCTTATCTGAAGCGGGTCAACGCGATGCGCGCGGCCGAAGGGCAGGAGGACGACGGTCCTGAAAGCGTGGAGGCCGAAGACGTGGCGTTGAGCGAGGGGCGGTTCGCCGACATCGCCGCCAAGGAGCAGCTGATCCTGACCGTCAGCGCCGAAGGCTACGGCAAGCGGTCCTCCTCGATCGGGTATCGCCGTGCCGGACGCGGCGGCAAAGGCATCTGGAGCATGGATATGGGCGACCGCAACAGCCGGATCGTCGCCTGCTTCCCGATCGACGCCGCGGCCGACATCATGATGGTGACCGATGGCGGGCAGGTGATCCGCTGTCCGGTCGCTGATGTCCGGATCGCGGCCCGTAAGACCAAGGGCGTGCTGGTGTTCCGGGTCGGGGAAGACGAAAAGGTGGTCTCGGTGGCGGCCATTCCCGATACGAGCGGGGACGGCGAGGACACCGATGCCGATGCCGATGCCGACGGCATCGAGCCGGGTCCCGACACCCCATCCGACCCCGACCGGTCGACGGCGTGACCGGCTCCACACGTTCCTACCCGCCTTTCCCCGCTTCAACGATGACCGGATCGGAGCCTGCCATGCCCGCGCACACCCCGATGACCGCTGTCTATCCAGGCACGTTCGACCCGATCACCTTCGGCCATCTCGACATCATCACGCGGGCCACCCGGCTGTGCGACCGGTTGGTGGTGGCGGTCGCCCGCAATGCCGGCAAGAGCCCCATGTTCTCCACCGGCGAGCGGGTCGAACTGGTGCGGGCGGAGATCGAACCGCTGATCGCGCAAGGGGCGGATATCGAGGTTCGCGCCTTCGACAGCCTGCTGATGCATTTCTGTCACGATGTCGGTGCCAGCATCATCGTCCGCGGGCTGCGGGCGGTCTCCGATTTCGAGTATGAGTTCCAAATGGCGGGGATGAACGCCAAGATCGATCCCAGCATCGAGACGGTGTTCCTGATGGCTTCGGACCGTAACCAGTTCATCTCCTCCCGCTTCGTCAAGGAGATCGGGCGGCTGGGCGGCGGGATCGAGAAATTCGTCAGCGCCCGGGTCGCCGAGCGGCTCGCCCACCGGTTCTCGCGTGAGAACGATGCGGCGGAATAGCGACGCGGCTTGGGGACGGGGCAGGGTTGCCGGGTCGCCGGCGGCCTTGACCCGTGTGAGAGCCCTGCCTAGCTTCCGCACCGGTCGGGCTCGTAGCTCAGCTGGTAGAGCAACGGACTTTTAATCTGTAGGTCCAGGGTTCGAGTCCCTGCGAGCCCACCATCTTGAGTATCGCGCCGCCGGCCGACCAACCCGGCGCGCTGTTCCGGTTCGAGGATTCTCCTCTCCCCTCCACCATCTTGAGTATCGCGCCGCCGGCCGACCCGGCGCGCTGTTCCGGTTCGAGGATTCTCCTCTCACCTCCACCAACTAAATCAAGAGATTATACGGTATTCCGAGCACATTCGCATTTGTCTGGCACCGGTTTGACACCAGGCACGGCGTCGCTCGCCTCTCTGCATGGCCCGCGTGCGGTCCCTCAGGTGGTGCGGTGAGGACCGTCGGCAAGAAAAACACCCTGCGCAGTGTGCAGGGTGTTCGGTGATCAATACTCGGACGCGAGCATGATCGTGAGAACGCGGGTGGTGACCGACGGGTCCGAAGGATCGGGCGAAGCCGCCTGAAGCTCGGTGTCGTAGTCGTCGATCTTCCACACAATATAGACCTCGCGGTGCTTGTCGATGAACGCGATCATGGCTTGGACCGGCGGTCGAGCTCCGCCTGGGCACAATACGCACTGGCTTTGCGCCGTATCTCGTTGGCCTGACGCAGCTCCCGGTTCTCATGCTCCAGCGCCTTCAGTCGCGCAAGTTCGTCGCTGGTCGGCCCCGGACGCTGCCCGGCATCCTCCTCCTCACGTCGAACTCACCGGCGCAGCGTCTCGGCCGTGCAACCGATCTTGGAGGCAATCGACGGGATCGCCGACCATTGCGACGGATAGTCCGCCTCGTGCTCGAAAACCAGGCGAACCGCGCGCGCCCGAACTTCCGGAGAACAACGTGATGAGGTTGTCGCCATGGCTCCACCTTCTCAAGGCTCGAAGCCTCCGGCAAACACGGCGCGGTTCACAGGCAGCCTGGTCCTGTTTGACTCTCGGACCTCTCGACGGTAGAATAGAGATAGTTTAAGATGATCGGTATAAATAAAAGCCGCATGAAGACGCGCCCAGAAGTCGTGCAACTTCCGGGAGATGCGTCAAAAAAAGCTGATCAGAAAAGACAGGTCCCGTTCCCTGGGAGGAGACGGCCATGTCGACGAGTGAGCATATCAAGGAGATCGATCGCGTCCTGGGCGGCGCAGCGACGGGTCGGGACGCCGTCGTCCTGGAATCCTGGAAACGGTGTGTCGAAGTACACGGCCTCGATCCGACCCGGCCGAACCCAGCGCATATCGTCACGGCCACGAAGCTCAGGGAGCACCGCGAACAGTCCGAACGGCTGATCGCAATCGCCCGAAGCGGTCTCAAGACCTTGTTTCGCCAAGTGGTGGGACAGAAATACGTTCTCCTCCTCGCTGATCAGAAGGGGGTGACGGTCGACTACTTCGGCGATCCTTCCTGTGAGAGTGCACTGCGCGATGCCGGGCTCTATCTCGGGTCGGACTGGTCGGAGGATATCGCCGGAACCTGTGGTGTCGGATCCTGCATCGTGACCGGCGAAGCCATGACGATTCACCAGACCGATCACTTCGATGTCACCCATACGCCGCTCAGCTGCACGGTAGCGCCGATTTTCGACACCAACGGCCTCTTGTCCGCTGTCCTCGACATATCGCTTCTGCGGTCGCCGCAGCCGAAGGTGAGTCAGAGCCTTGCCCTGCAGCTCGTCAAAGCCTCGGCCCGCCGTATCGAGCTTGCCAACTTGATGGCGATGATGCGGTCCGAATGGGTGCTTCGCTTTTCCCATATGCCGGAGCTGTTGGATGTGGATCCTGAAGCGGCGGTCGCGCTCGACGGCTCGGGAAACATTCTCGGCATGACGAACGGTGCCGCCCGTATCTTGGGGCGCGCCACCGGCATCGACTGGCGCCACGGTGAGATGTTCATCGGCCAGCCACTCTCGTCGTTCTTCGAACTGACCATTGACGATTTGCCGAACGTAACCCGTGCAAAGCCGACCGAGGAACGGGTGATCTACCTGCGCGACGGTTCTGCACTGTTCGGGCACGCGATCTGCCCGCAGCGCAGTGCCAACGCACTGATCTCCGCCCGCAGCGGATTGCCGGCACCGCTCCAGGCGCTCAGCGGAGACGATCCGGAAATGCGGTTGCTCGAGCGCAAGGCGGCTAAACTGGCGTCTGGCGCCATGCCGATTTTGATCCGCGGCGAGACCGGTGTCGGAAAGGAGCGCCTGGCGCGCGCGATCCACGCGACCCGGAACAAGGGTAAGCCATTTGTCCCGGTGAACTGCGCAGCCATACCCGAAGCGCTGATGGAAGCTGAACTGTTCGGCAGCACCGGCACTCACGGGCCCACACGGCACGGGCTCATCGAAACAGCCAATGGCGGCATGCTGTTCCTTGACGAAATCGGCGACATGCCGTCGAGCGTCCAATCGCGACTGCTTCGCTTTCTATCCGAAGGCGAAGTCCAGCCGCTTGGTTCGCACATGCCGCTGAAGCTCAACATCAAGGTCATCTCTACGTCGCATCGCGATATCGAGCAGATGGTGAGCGAGGGCCGCTTTCGGCAGGATCTGTTCTTCAGGCTCGCGGCGACAACCCTTGCCATCCCGCCGCTGCGCGAGCGGCGCGACTTCGACTGGCTGCTGGATCAGCTGCTGCGGCAGCGCACCGTCGCGTTGCCAGATGTCTATCGCTTTACGACGGCGGCGCGCATGGAGCTGAAGCATCGCACCTGGCCGGGCAACATTCGCGAGTTGATCAACACGATCGATGTCGCGGTCGCCTTATCGGCAACTGAGGTGATTGAGCTCGAAGACCTGCCGGCGCCGGCGTTGTCGGTCATGCCCGTCGGCAACGCGACCGAAAATGACAGCAATCTCTCCAAGCTCGAGACGGTTCTGAAGATCTGCGGTTGGAACATTTCTCGCGCGGCACGGCGTCTTGGTGTCAACCGCAGCACGGTGCATCGCCGGATGAAACGCCTCGGGATCCAACGCCCCGACTAAAGCCACCTGTTGCAGTGTGTTGCACCACTTGTTGCAGGCAACAGTTGTCGCAACAGGTTGGTCGGCTTTTTTTCAACTCGGCGCTTTGATCGGCCGAAAAACGCTTCACAATAAATCCCTTCGACGGTCAGATTTCTCCTCAAAAAAATCAAGAAGAACCTTGGGAGAAAGCCCGATGTCAGATCTAGCCGAATACCTACGGATTATCCGCAGTCAGAACATCCCTGGCCACGCTAGCCGCACGACTGCCTTCGGCGGGATCTGTTTGCCCTTCCACTAGATCATCCTGCGTTCAGATGGACTCATCTGAACGCAGATAAGATGATCTAGTTTAAAGAGTTAGAGCATCTTATCTGCGTCCGTTCGGATGCAGGATGCTCTAGCACCACAGCCGGGCGGGC
>JANQKE010000109.1 GCA_028281265.1 Alphaproteobacteria bacterium
CGGCCTGCCCAAAACCCGCTCGGGCAAGATCATGCGCCGCATCCTGCGCAAGATCGCCGCCAACGAACACCACGCCCTGGGCGACACCTCCACCCTCGCTGACCCCGCCGTCGTCGACGACCTCATCCATAACCGCATGAACCAGGCGGCCGACGCCGTGACCGCCAAGTCGGCCTGAGTCCATCGATCCGACCCCGCAACGGTGTGGGTAGCCGCGCCACACCGTCGGGGGCGGATTCGGCCCGCGGTCCCGCTTTCCGGCGGGGTCGGGGCCGTGGGTGCCCGCGGCGGTTGATCCAGCGCAATGTGGCGGCGGCGGTGCGTCCCCTACCGTCAATTCACAGATCGGCCGTGGATTTGGTCGGCGTGAAGGAAGGGAACGAACACCATGGCTGCCACGACGACCGTCATCGTCGCCGACGACCATCCCTTGGTGCGCGGGGCGCTGAAGGCGGGGCTGACCCAGACGCTGAGCGACGTCGCCATCCTGGAAGCGGGCACGCTGATGGAGGCGCTCAAGCTGCTTCGCTCGACCCCGGATGCCGATCTGGTCCTGCTCGACCTGCATATGCCGGGGATGAACGGGTTCGGCGGCCTGTTCGCGCTGAAGTCGGAATATCCCGCCACCCCGGTGGCCGTCATCTCCGCCACCGAGGATCCGGCGGTGATGCGCCGGTCGGTGGACTACGGGGCCCAGGGATTCATCCCGAAATCCGCCGCGCTGACCACCATCGGGGACGCCATCCGGACCGTGCTGGCCGGCGATGTCTGGCTGCCCGAGCAGGCGGAGAACGCGCCCGGCCTGGATGAGGAGGAAGCCGAGCTCGCCGCCAGGATCGCCCAGCTCACCCCGCAGCAGATGCGCGTGCTGTCGATGCTGCAGGAGGGCAGGCTCAACAAGCAGATCGCCTACGAGCTCGACGTCACCGAGGCCACCATCAAGGCCCATGTCTCGGCCATCTTGCGCAAGCTCCACGTCTACAGTCGGACCCAGGCGGTGATCCTGGCCAACAAGCTGGCCGTCGACGACACCCCCGCCGACGCCTTCATGGCCCAAGCGGCGCAGTAGTAACCATCACCTGGTCTCAACACGAAGACCACGAAGAGACACTAAGGCGTCGGTCCTCAGCCTGTACGTCTCCGACTACATCCGAACCGGTGAACTCTCCCCGTCATCAGCGCGCGACGTGTGCCTTAGATACCTGCACTCTCAGCCAACGGATATCCCCTGTCACCGAAAGCGATCATGAACGGTTGAATAGAGGTCTTCGCGCCTCTTTGTGTTCTTCGTGGTAAACACGGTTTTTGTATTGCGCACCCGGGCTACTCCATTGCGTACCCGCACTATTCCGCGGCGCGGGCGATATGGGGAGCCGTCGCCAGGAGGTGCACCAGTTGCGCCATCTCGGCGGCCAGCGTGTCGAGATAGGGCTTCCGGGTGAAGCTTTCCTCCTGCATGTAGAGCCCGCGGTTGATTTCGATCTGCAGCGCATGCACGCCGGTACGCGGCTTGCCGTAGTGCCGGGTGGTGTAGCCGCCGGCGTAGGGGGAGTTGCGCACCACCCGATAGCCCTGGAGCGTCAGCCAGCGTTCGGCGGTGTCGCTGATCACCGGTGCGCAGGCCGATCCGAAGCAGTCGCCGAGCACGAAATCAGGCGCCCCGATCCGGCCGCGATCCCGCACGTCCACCCCCACCGAGGGCATCGAGTGGCAGTCGATCAACAGGCAGGTGCCGAACCGGCGATGGGTCTCGTCGATTGCTCCGCGCAACCGGTCGTGATAGGGCTGGTAGTAGTTCTGCACCCTGTCCAGCGCCTCGGAGAAGCGGAGCTTGCGCTGGTAGATGTCCTGGCCCTGGGCGACCACCCGGGCGATCGTCCCCAAACCGGCCGCCACCCGCGGCGAGCGGGTGTTGACGTATCCGGGCAGGACGTCGTCGAACATCTCGGGATCGAGTTCGAACGGCTCCCGATTGGTATCGACGAACGCCCGGGGGAACAGGGCACGCACCATGGGCGCCCCCAGCTCGGCGGCCGGGCGGAAGATCTCGTCGACGAAGCTGTCCTCCGACCGTCTCAGCGCGATCGGGTCGAGCCGCGACGCCGCCACGAAGCTTTCGGGATAGACGCAGCCGGAATGGGGCGAGGCCAGCACCACCGGCAGTCGTTGCCGGGCCGGCATCACCACATCCACGATAGCATCCATGGCCGGGCCCGGCATCAGCGCGCTGTCCATGCGGTCTTGAGTATCCGAAAGCCCGGATCGAGTCACGCAGGCAATGGTCGTACGGATAGGGGCGGGGATGCGACATCGTGATCCTGGGTCGACCCGCTATCCAAAGGATGCTTGACGCCGTCGCGCAGCCGGCCATGCTGACCATTCGAGACAAAACCCAGAGATGGGAACGGGTCCCCGATGGCGCGGATTCTGCTGGCCGAAGACGACGACTCCCTGCGCCGGTTCCTGGCGAGCGCCCTGCGCCGCGCCGGCCACCAGGTCGAAGCGGTCGGCGACGGCGACTCGGCCCTGGCGATGCTCGACGATGCCGTCGTTCCCCCTTTCGATCTGTTGCTGGCGGACATCGTCATGCCGGGGGCCGACGGGATCGAGGTCTCCCGCAAGGCGACCGAGCGGGCACCGGCGATGAAGGTGATGTTCATCACCGGCTTCGCGGCGATCGCGATGAACCAGCGCGCCCGGCGGGCCGAAACCCCGACCAAGATCCTGTCCAAGCCGTTCCATCTGCGGGATCTGGTCGACCAGGTGGACCTGCTGCTCGCTGCCTAGAGCGGGATGGCATTAGGGGCGATCGCATTTGCGATCGCGCATGATGTCTGAAGCCCGCTCTCGTTCCTCGACTTCGCGGGACTCCGTCGTCGTGATCTGGGGTCGGGGCAGCTTGGGCCGCCCTCCGGGACGGGACGGTGTGGAGCAGACGTGCAGCCCCTGCGACAGGGCTTGATCGAACCCGACCCCGGTGCTAGATCGCCCGACACCGTGCCGGACCCGATGGATGTCCGCGCCTGTGGGCGGTTAGCTCAGCGGTAGAGCACTGTGTTGACATCGCAGGGGTCACTGGTTCAATCCCAGTACCGCCCACCATCTTGAGTATCGCGCCGCCGGCCGACCAACCCGGCGCGCTGTTCCGGTTCGAGGATTCTCCTCTCACCTCCACTATTCCGACGTCCACCCCCGCAAGACGTGCCGAGAACCCTGAAGATCGGGGGTGTTTCGGCGGTTCGGAACCGGTCGGTCCGGCGCAATCGGCCGCGCCGCCGGGCCTCGCGCCTGCGACCGGGATCATGCGCCGAGACCCCGGACCCGCATCCATCGTCGCCGGTCCTATCCGGCGATGGCGGGGTCGAGGTGCTGGAGGTTCTGCTGCCGGATGCGGGCAGCCGCTTCGTCGTACAGAAACGGCAGGAACGCGTAGCGCTTGCCGTCGGTCACCGGCAGCGCCTCATGCAGCATCGAGCAGGAGAACACCACCGCTCCGCCGGTCTCCGCCCGATAGGTGTGGCGGCCGTATTCGGGGAACCGCAGATTGCCGCCCTCGTACTCATCGGCATTGAGGTTCAGGGTCACGGCGAAGCGGCGGTGGGCGGTCCCCTTGGTGGTGTTGTCCCGGTGCGGACGGAAATAGCCGCCGACCGACGCGTCGTAGCAACTGATGATGTACCGCTCCATCCGGGTCACTTGGAACTGGGTCGCCTTGGCGATCTCCGGCAGCAACCGGGTGCGGATGTGAAGCTGGCAGAGCTGCTTGAGGCTCTCGTCCTCGATGGTCACGTCGCTGCGGCGCTTGTGGCCGTGGTCGACGATCAGCGTGGTCTTGCCCTCGACATCCCGCATGAAGCCCGATTCGGTCCCGCCGATGGCGTCGTAATAGCCGACCAGCCGGCGGCACAGGTCAGGCTCGAACACCCGCGGCACCACCAGCACCGGCGCCTGGGGCTGGGCCGGCCGGCCCGGCCCGATCCTGGGCAGACCGGCGACATAGTCGATCACCGTCTTGGCGTGGGTCGCCGGGTCGTCGAACGGGAACGCCTCCATCACCCGCAAGTTCGGATCGAGGACGATACTGTACTGGGTATAGGCGACATTGCCGGACGGATCGGGTTCTTCGGGGCAGATCTTGTAGAGCTTGGAGACCGTCTGGTCGAAATCCCAGAACAGGCGGATGCCCGGGATCGCCTGCTGCACCCGCCCGTCGCTTTCGTCGGACGGGTCGATCGAAATGCCGAACCAGGAGGCGTGATCGTCGTCGAACACCGATGCGCCGGCTATGGTGTCGGCCAGGATGCGCTGGCTGTTCTCCAGCACCGCCGAGCCGAAGAAGCACAGCACGACGTAACGGCCGGCCACGGTCGAGAAGTTGAAGTTCGGATTGGTCGGGGACCGGGTCTTGAACCAGGGCGCGGGATCGCCGGGTGTGAGCTGCATGGAGGACCAAAGACGTCGGAGGGTCGGAGAGATAGATTGGATTTTATATACGCGGCGCACCAAGCCAGGCGAGCCTCGTACGCCGGTCTAGAGCATCCTGCGTTCGAACGGACGCAGATAAGATGCTCTAAATCTTTGAAATAGATCAACTTATCTGCGTTCAGATCAGTCCATCTGACCGCAGGTTGATCTAGCCCTTATACCAAGTGGCGATGAGCAAGGCCCATCGCGCCATGGCAAGCGGGACCGCATGCCCAAGCCCGTTGCGAGGAAAGCCTCGCGGGACGCTTGAACGCCAGGACGACGTGAGATGAGGTCAGCTCAGCGCAAACCGGTCCTAGAGCCTCTTATCTGCGTCCGAACGGACGCAGATAAGAGGCTCTCACTCCTTGAAGTCAATCAACCTGCGGTCAGATCAGTCCATCTGACCGCAGGTTGATCTAGCCGTCCGTTCGGATCAAGCCAATGGCGACACCGCACCGGCCGATGCCTCGCCGCCGAGCGGGACCGTCAGTAGCTGAAGGGATAGAGCCGGAACGACGCCCGGATCATCCGCCAGCGATGGGCCAGCCCGTCCGGCTCGAAGATCAGGAACAGGACGATCGCCGCACCGATCGCCATCTCCCGCAGGAAGTTGATCGAGCTCTGCAGATCCAGCGCCCGATCGATGATCGAGCCCTGCAGCGCCCGCGCGCCGGCGTCCATCACCTCCGGCAGCAGCACCATGAAGGTCGTACCCATCAGGGTGCCCAGGATCGAGCCCAGGCCGCCGATGATGATCATGCCCAGGAACTGGATCGACAGCAGGATGTTGAACGCCTCGATCGACACGAAGCCCAGATAGTGGGCGTACAGCGCCCCGCCCACCCCGGCATAGAAGCTGCCGATCCCGAAGCTGAGGATCCGGTACTTGGTCAGGTTGATGCCCATGATCTCGGCGGAGAGGTAGTGGTCCCGCACCGCGATCAGCGCGCGTCCGTCGCGCGACCGCATCAGGTTGGTGGCCAGCAGGAACATCACGATCGTGAAGCCCAGCGCGACGTAGAAATACTCGTGATCGGCGAAGATCTGGTGGCCGAAGACCGTGACCGGCTCGGCCATCGCCCCGGCGACGCCACCGGTGAACCAGCTCGCCCGGGCGAAGAAATCCTCCAGGATGAACTGGGCCGCCAGGGTGGCGATGGCGAGGTAGAGGCCTTTGATCCGGGCCGCCGGCACGCCGAAGATCAGGCCCACCGCCGCGGTCATCAACCCCGCCAGCGGAATGCACACCAGCACCGGCAGACCGGTGTTGTTGAAGATGAACGGCGAGGCGAAGGCGCCGAAGCCGAAGAACACCGCATGGCCGATCGAGATCTGCCCGGTGAACCCGACCAGGATGTTCAGACCCAGGGCTGCGATCCCCAGATAGCAGATCTGGATCATCAGATTGACGATATACGCATCGACCAGGTCGAAGCCGAGACCGAGCACCGTCGGCAACGGCAGCAATGCGATCAGCACCACCAGCCCGATCGCCCAATTGCGCGACATCCGGTCGGCCATGACCGTCTGGTCCGCACCATAAGAGGTGCGGAAATCCCCGCACGGCCGCGGCAATCCCCCCGCCATCGTCAACTCTCCCCGTACGTGCCGCGCTCGTGCGACCTGATTGTTTTTTCACCACGAAGACCACGAAGAGGCACGAAGTGGCGCTTCCGGGTCAATCCAGCACAAATCTGCGCAGACCATCCTTGAGGCGCCGCGAATTGAAGTTCATCAAGAACCCGAGGCGTATTCCGGAAAGCCGCAGATAAGTCAGGATTTGGGCTTCGTGGATAGGAAGAAGCACCTCGACCGATTTCAGTTCGACGATCACACAACCCTCGACGAGAAGGTCGAGGCGATAACCGGCGTCGACACGATGCGCTTGATAGTGCACTGGCAGCATAAGCTGCCGGTCGGCCGACAATCCCCGGCTTTCGAGTTCGAACGCAAGACACGCTTCGTACGCGCCTTCCAGCAAACCCGGACCGAGCGACGAATGAACCGTGATCGCCGCATCCACGACCTGGCGCGCGACATCCTCGTCCCGCCGGTTGGGCATCACCGGCCCCTTCGTGCCTCTTGGTGGTCTTCGTGGTGAAGAAATCCATCAGACCCGTTCGATGTCCTTGGTGCCGAACAGGCCGTAGGGTTTGATCATCAGGATGATCACCAGGATGTAGAAGGGGGCGATGCGCTGCAGGTTGCCCCATTGCAGATACTCGACGTCCAGGAAATGGGCGACGTTCTCCAACACGCCGATGAGAAGACCGCCGATCACCGCCCCCAGAATACTGTCGAGCCCGCCCAGGATGACGGCCGGGAACACCTTGATGCCGAAGAAGGACAGGGCGGAGGACACGCCGAACGCGACCCCGACCACCACCCCGGCGACGGCCGAGACCATGGCCGAGATCGCCCAGGAGATCGCGAACACCTGCCGGACCGACACCCCCATGGACTGGGCCGCCTGCTGGTCGAAGGCGGTCGCCCGCATCGCCAGCCCCGTCTTGGAGTACTGGAAGAACCACCAGAACGCGACCATGATCAGCAGGCAGACCACCGTGGACATCAGGTAGACGCTCTGGATCTGCAGACCGAGGAACGCCACCGACCGGGTTTCGAAGATCTGCGGGAAGGGCTGCTCGAACACCCCGAACATCCACTTCATCAACGCCTGGAAGAAGATCGACAGCCCGATCGTCACCATGATGACGGAGATGATCGGCTCCCCGATCAGCGGCCGCAGCACGACGACCTGCAGCATGATCCCGAAGACGGCCATGAACAGGAACGTCATCGGAAAGCCCAGCCAGAACGGCACGCCGAGATCGGTCAGGATCCACCAGCATACCCAGGCGCCGATCAGCAGGAACTCGCCCTGGGCGAAGTTGACCACCTGGCTCGCCTTGTAGATCAGCACGAAGGACATCGCGACGACGCCGTACAGCGCGCCGACGATCAGCCCCTGGACGATCAACTGGATCAGGAACAGCGTGTTCACCGGCCGGCCTCCGAACGTATGTGTACGCCCGTGCCGGCGCGTACACCTGATCTCCGCCTCATTCCGCCGCCTCCTGTGCCAGTTCGCCCTCGACCGACAGCACGGTCTCGACCCGCAAGGTGGTGCGGATGCGCTGCTTGGTGCCATCCTGAAAGGCGATCGTCGTGTCGATCGGGATCGACCGGTCGCCCGCATAGATCGCGTCGATGATGTCGCCGTACTTGTCGTTGATGACCCCGCGGCGGACCTTCCGGGTCCGGGTCAGCTCCCCGTCGTCGGCGTCCAGCTCCTTGTACAGCAACAGGAACTTCCGGATGCGCTGGGGTTCCGGCAGGCTCGCATTGACCTGGTCGACCTCTTTGCGGATCTGCTCGTACACCTCGCCCTTGGCCGAGAGATCGCTGTACGTGGTGAAGGAGATCCGCTTCTTCTCCGCCCATTTGGAGACGATCGGGTAGCGGATGCAGATGATCGCCGACAGGTACGGCTTGGCGTTGCCCAGGATCACCGCCTCGGCCACGAAGGCGGAGAATTTGAGCTTGTTCTCGATGAATTGCGGGCTGAAACGGACCCCCAGAGAGGTGGTGGCGAGATCCTTGATCCGGTCGATCACCACCAGATGGCCGGCCTTGTTGTAGTAGCCGGCGTCCCCCGTATACATCCAGCCGTCCCGCAGATCCGCCCGGGTCGCCTCCTCGTTGTTGTAATAGCCCAGGAACATGTTGGGGTGGGTGGTGACGATCTCGCCGACCCCGTTGGCGTCGGGGTTGTCGATGGTAACCTTGATCTGGTCGTCGAAGGCCACCCCGACGGTGTCGAAATCGACGTCGCCGGCCTTGTGGATGGTGTACGCCCCCAGAAGTTCGGTCTGCCCGTAGAGCTGGCGCAGCGGGACCCCCATCGCCAGGAAGAAGCGGAAGGTCTCCGGACCCAGGGCCGCCCCGCCGGTGGCGGCGGATTTCAGCCGGCTGAAGCCCAGCCGGTCGCGCAGCCATTTGAACAGGAGCCAATAGGCGAACCGGGAGGTCCGGCCCTCATCCAGGGATGTCGTGCCGATCTTCATGCCGGCATCGTACAGCTTCCGCTTGGGCCAGGAGCTGTCCATCATCCGGGAGCGGACATCGGCGGCCACCTGCTCCCACACCCGGGGTGCGAGCAGGATGAAGGTCGGCCCGATCTCCCGCATGTCGTGCATGGTGGTCTCGGGCTCTTCGACATAGTTGACCGTCATCCGGCAGACCAGCCATTTGCCGACCGCGTAGATCTGCTCCATGATCCAGGGCAGCGGCAGCACCGAGACGTATTCGTCCTCCGGCCCTTTGGGATCGACCGAGAGATAGCTCTCGCAGTGCCGGATCAGCGACCGGCCCGAGAGCATGGCGAGCTTGGGGTTGGCCGTGGTGCCGGAGGTCGTGCACAGGATCGCGACATCGTCGCCCCGGGTGGCGGCGACCCTGTCCTCGAAGGCCGAGGGGGTCCGCGCGAGCACCGCTTCGCCCGTGCCCAGGAGCGCCGACAGCGGCATCAGCCGGGGGTCGTCATACTTCCGCATGCCGCGCGGGTCGGCGTAGAGGATGGTCTCGATGCTGGGGATCTGGTCTTCGAGGTTGAGGAACTTGTCGACCTGCTCCTCATCCTCGGCGAAGACGCATTTCACCTCCGCGTAGCGCACCAGATAGGCGATCTCCTGGTCGAGGGCGTCGCGATAGATGCCGATGGTCATCGCGCCGACCGCGTGGGCGGCGAGTTCGGCCATCACCCAGTCGGGGCGGTTGTCGCCGATCAGGCCGACCACGTCCCCACGGCCGATGCCGATCTCCTGCAGCGCGCAAGCAAGCCTGGCGACCCGGTCCCGCACCTGCCGCCAGGTCATGGCCTGCCAGATGCCGTGATCCTTCTCCCGGAGCGCGGTTTCGTCCGGCCAGGTCGCGGCGTTGCGGACCAGTAGCTTCGG
>JANQKE010000110.1 GCA_028281265.1 Alphaproteobacteria bacterium
CGGCCTGCCCAAAACCCGCTCGGGCAAGATCATGCGCCGCATCCTGCGCAAGATCGCCGCCAACGAACACCACGCCCTGGGCGACACCTCCACCCTCGCCGACCCCACCGTCGTCGACGACCTCATCCATAACCGCATGAACCAGGCGTAAGGGGCGAAGCGCCGACGATTGCAGGCGGGACGGGCTCCTGGTCCGAGGCCTTCTCTCATGCGCCTGGGACGTCGGGGCCGGGCGAAAGTCGGGGGTGAGATGGAACGGGTCGATGCGGTGGTGGCCGGTGCGGGGGTGATCGGCCTTGCCGTCGGCCGGGCCTTGGCCCGGGCGGGGCGCGAGGTGCTGGTGCTGGAGCGGGAGCCGCTGGTCGGCTCGGTCACCTCGGCCCGCAATTCGGAAGTCATCCACGCCGGCATCTACTACCCGACGGGGAGCCTCAAGGCCCGGCTCTGCGTGGCCGGCCGGCGCCGCCTCTACGCCTATCTGGCGGCCCGCGGGGTAGGCCATCGCCGCTGCGGCAAGGTCATCGTCGCCACCACCGCCGCGGAGGAGGCGCGGCTGGTGGCCCTGCGGGAGCAGGCCGAGGCCAATGGGGTCGAGGACCTTGAGTGGCTCGGCCGATCGCAGCTACAGGCGATGGAGCCCGCGCTGAACGGCGTTCTCGCCCTGCACTCGCCGGTCTCCGGCATTGTCGACAGCCACGGCCTCATGACCGCGCTGGAGGGTGATCTCGAGACCGCCGGCGGCCTGGTCGTCCTCAACACCCCGGTCGAGCGGGTGACGCGGGACGAGGGCGGCGGGCTGATCGTCCGGACCGGTGGGCCCGAGCCGATGGCGCTGGGCTGTGCCGTCTTCGTCAACGCGGTCGGTCTGGGGGCGCCCGTCTTGGCCCGCCGGATCGACGGGGTTCCGGCCGAGACGGTGCCGCAGGCGTATTATGCCAAGGGCAGCTACTTCGCCCTGACCGGTACCGCACCGTTCGGCCGCCTGGTCTACCCGATGCCGGAACCGGGCGGGCTGGGCGTGCACTACACCCTCGATCTCGGCGGCCAGGGCCGGTTCGGCCCGGATGTCGAGTGGATCGAGGGGGAAGATTACGACGTCGATCCCGATCGCGGCGCGGCTTTCTACGCCGCCATCCGCCGCTACTGGCCCGGCTTGCCGGACGGTGCGCTGCGGCCGGACTATGCCGGCGTGCGGCCGAAGATCGCCGGTCCCGGTGAGCCGGCGGCCGATTTCGTCATCTCCGCCCCGGCCGACCATGGCGTGCCGGGGCTGATCAACCTGTTCGGGATCGAAAGCCCCGGCCTGACCTCGGTCCTGGCGCTTGCCGATGAGGTGCTGGCACGGCTGGAGGGGTGAGCCAAGGCCGGTCAGGCGCCGATATCGAGCGGCACCCGGCCGATCGGCTCCTGCGGCGGCAGGCCCCATTGCCGGCCGGCGTCGGCCAGCAGGCACCAGACATAGTCGGCATGGGACCGGCGGACGATCAGGCGGAACGCCGGGCCGGCCTCCCCGTCCTGCACCAGCCAGAGCCGCACCGTGGCCTTGGCGAGGAGGGTCGAAACCGCCTGCCCCGCCGCCAGCGCCCGCGGATGCAGGTCGAGCGCGATCAGCTTGGCGAGCGCCGCCCGGGCCGCGGGACCGGCGACGGTGATGATCGTGTCGTAGTCGGACAGGTCGACGAGTTGATGGTGCCGGCCGGCCAAGGCGTCCGTCAGCCGGGCCTGGACCTCGCCCTCGCGCCCCGGCTCGGTGACCAGCAGCCACTCGTCCGGCGATTGCCACAGGGCGGTCACCCCGCCGGCGCCGGCGGTCGCCTTGACCGCGCCGGGCAGGTCGATACCCAGGACCTCGCGGACCGCCAGGCCGACCGCCACCGGGTCCCCGCGCACGCTCAGCAGGCCCCAGAACGGCAGCTCGGAGAGGTGCAGCGTGTCGGCGGTGCCGATCGGCTGCCGATGGGCGAGAGGGGAACGCCGGCGCGGGTCGGTGCTCATGCCGTACCTCCTCGTGCGTTGGCGGCCGCCAGGAAGTCCGTCCCGGTGATCACGGCGGGGATCGCTGTCCCGTCCGCCCGGGCGGCGTACACCGTCTCCCCCATGCGGTGGTGACCGCCCGCGATCAGGGCCAGCGCGATCGATCGGTTCAGCGTGGGGCTGAAATAGCTCGAGGTGACATGGCCCAGCATCGGTGTCCGCGGGCGGGTTTCCGCCGGCCCTTCGATCATCTGCGCGCCCTCGGCCAACACGTGCCGCGGGTCTCGCGTCAGCAGGCCGACCAGCTGCCGGCGGTCGCTACGGGCGGTGTCCGAGCGCGACAGGGACCGCTTGCCGATGAAGTCCGCCCCTTGCTTGACCGCCCAGCCCATGCCGAGGTCGATCGGCGTGACCGTGCCGTCGGTGTCCTGGCCGACGATGATGAAGCCTTTTTCGGCCCGCAGCAGGTGCATCGCCTCGGTGCCGTAGGCGGTGATGCCGTACCCCGCCCCCCGCTCCAGGAGGAGCCGCCACAGCCAAAGCCCGTAGCGGGCGGGGATGTTGATCTCGTAGCTCAACTCCCCGGTGAAGGAGACGCGGAACACCCGCACCGGCACCCCGTCGATATGCCCGGTCCGATGGGTCATGAACGGGAAGCCGGCCGGATCGGGATCGAGATCGTCGAGGAGGTCGGCCATCAGCGCCGCACTGCCCGGCCCGCACACCGAGGCGACGGCCCATTGCTCGGTCACCGAGGTCAGATAGACCCGAAGATCCGGCCATTCGGTCTGCAGATACTCCTCCAGCCAGGCCAGCACGGAGGCCGCCCCGCCGGTCGTCGTGGTCATGTGGAAATGGTCGTCGGCCAGGCAGGCCGTGACCCCGTCGTCGAACACCATCCCGTCTTCGTTGAGCATCAGCCCGTAGCGGCAGCGCCCCGGGGCCAGCTTGAGCCAGGCGTTCGAATAGACGCGGTTGAGGAACGCCCGCGCGTCGGGGCCCCGGATATCGATCTTGCCCAGGGTGGAGGCGTCGAGAACGCCGATGGCCGTCCGCGCGGCCCGGCTCTCCCGCTGGACGGCGGTGGCGAAACCCTCCCCGGCGTGCGGGTAGGCCTGGGCGCGCAGCCAATCCCCCACCACCTCGAACACCGCGCCGGCGTCCCTATGGGCTTCGTGCATCGGCGTGGTGCGCCGGGGATGGAAATGCACGCCGGTGTGCTGGCCGGCGACGGCGCCGAACGTCACCGGCTTGAAGGGGGGCCGGTAGGTGGTCACGCCGACCCGCTCGACCGGCGTATCCAGGGCCGCCGCCAGGACCCCGAAGCCGTTGACGCCGGAGGTCTTGCCCTGGTCGGTGCCCATGCCCAGCGTGGTGTAGCGCTTGGCATGCTCGACTGAGACATAGCCTTCACGGACCGCCAGTGTCAGGTCCTTGGCGGTGACGTCGTTCTGCAGGTCGACGAAGGCGCGGGTCCGGTGGGGGGGCCGGCGGGACGGCAGGGACCACGCGCCCTCGATGCCGTAGGGCACGGCCGGTCCGGCGTGCTCGATCGCCGGCACCGCCGGCGGGGGGGTCGGGAAGCCGGTCGCCCGGGCCGCCTCCGCCCCGGCCGTGACGGCCTCCGCCAGGCTCGCGGCGAGATCGACGGTGCCGTTGGCCGCACCCACGGAACGCTCCGCCTGCCAGGACTCGGCCGGGCGGAAGGCCTGCAAGGCCGGGTCGAAGCCCAGCTTGCCGCGGGCTTGGGAGAACAGGGCCACGTTGGGCGACCAGCCGCCGGACACCGCGATCAGGTCGCAGCGGACCCGCTTGTCCCCGCCGGCGAGACCGCCCGCGCCGTCCAGCCGCGCGATGGTGGCGGACCGCACCCGGGACCGGCCGGCGGTCGCCACGATCGTCGCGGGGAAGCCGACCGGCAGGCCCAAACGCTCGGCGTAGGCGATCAGCGCCGCTTCCGGGACGGCCCGGGTGTCGGCGATGGCGGCGATTTCCACGCCCGCTTCGTGCAGGTCGAAGGCGGTCTGCCAGGCGTCGCTGTTGTTGGCGGCGACCACCGCGCGGGTGCCGGGGGCGACGGCGTAGCGGTGGAGGTAGCTGCGCACGGCCCCGGCCAACAGGATCCCCGGCCGGTCGTTGCCGTGGAACACCAGCGGCCGTTCGATCGCCCCGGTCGCCAGGATCACCCGACCCGCCCGCACCCGCCACAGCCGCTGCCGCGGCAGTGCCGGATCGCGATCGCCGGGGGCCAGATGGTCCTGCACCGCCTCCAGGATGCCGAGCCAGTTCCGGGCGTAGTAGCCGAAGGCGCAAGCCCGGGTCAGCACCGTCACCTCCGGCATCGCGGCGAGTTCGGCCGCCAGGGCGGAGACCCAGGCGCGGCCGGTCTTCCCGTCCAGCGTCACCGCCCCGTCGGCACGGCTCCACAGCCGGCCGCCGAGATGGGCCGTCTCCTCGACCAAGATCACCCGAGCCCCGCCGCCGGCCGCGGCCTTGGCGGCGATCAGACCGGCCGGCCCGCCGCCCACGACCAGGACATCGCAATGCCGGTTGACATGCTCGTAGCGGTCGGGGTCCGGCGCGGTGGGGGCGACGCCCAGGCCCGCCGCCCGCCGGATCAGGGGCTCGACCGCCATCCAGCGGCCCGCGGTCTCCATGAAGGTCTTGTAGTAGAACCCGGCCGGCAGGAACGCCGACAGCCAGTCGTTGACCACGCCGACATCGAGGCCGAGCGACGGCCAGCAATTCTGCGGCTCTGCCGACAACCCGTCATACAGCTCGACCTCGGTCGCCCGCAGGTTGGGCAGTGTCGTCGCGGGGTCGCGGCCGATCTGGACCAGCCCGGCGGGGTCTTCGCTGCCCGCACCCAGGATCCCCCGCGGCCGGTGATACTTGAAGCTCCGCCCGACCATATGGATGCCGTTGGCGAGCAGGGCCGAGGCCAGGGTGTCGCCGGCGAGCCCGTCCAGGCTGTGCCCGTCGAAGGTGAAGCGCACGGGGCGATCGCGGTCGATCAGCCCGCCGGCGGGCAGGCGGTGCGGGCGGTCCCCCGGGATCACGGCCGGTCCCCGCCCGCGCCGGGGTCGAAGGCGCCGAGCGCGACCGTGCTGCCGTCATTGCCGGAGCCGATCGCCGGCTCCCCCGCCGGGGTGGGGAGACCGTCGGTGAAGCCGCCGGGGGGCGGTTCCCCCATCCGGTAGACGGCCAGGATCTCATCGGTCGCGGTGTTGCGCAGGGCGTTGAACCATTTGCGGCAGCCGGCCGCGTGCACCCACCGCTCGGCGAACACGCCCTTGGTGTTCTTGCGCATGAAGACGTAGTGCGCCCACTGGGCATCGCTCATCCGATCGGAATCGGTCGGCCGGGCCCGGTGGGCCTCCCCGCCATAGCCGAATTCGGTCTGGTCGCGCGCACCGCAATAGGGACAGGGGATCAGCAGCATGGTCGGACCTTCGGGGCGCCGGGCGGGCGGGTCTGATCAGTGGGCGACGGCGGCGGCGCCGTGCTCGGCCACCAGCTTGCCGGTTTCGAACCGCGCCAGGCTGAACGGGGCGGCGATGGCGTTGGGTTCGTCCCGGGCGATCAGGTCGGCGAACACATGGCCCGACCCGGGCGTGGCCTTCCAGCCGCCGGTGCCCCAGCCGCCATTGATGTAGAAGCCCGTGACCGGTGTCTTGGACAGGATCGGGCTCGCATCGGGGCAGACATCGACGATCCCCGCCCAATGCCGCATCAGCTTCAGGCGGGAGAAGATCGGGAACAGCTCCAGCAGGGCTGCGATCTCCTCCTCGACGATATGGAAGCCACCGCGCTGGGTGTAGGAGATCAGCGGATCGATCCCGGCGCCGATCACCAGTTCGCCCTTGTCGGACTGGCTGCAATAGGCGTGCACCGCGTTGGACATCACCACACAGGGGGTGATCGGTTTGATCGGTTCGGACACCAGGGCCTGCAGCGGGTGGCTTTCGATCGGCACGGGGATCCCGGCCATGGCGGCGATGACCGATGTGTGGCCCGCGGTGACGCTGGCGACCTTCGGCGCGGCGATGGCACCGCGGCTGGTCTCCACCCCCTCGATCCGGCCGTCTCGGACGGTCAGCCCGGTCACCTCGCAGTTCTGGAGGATGTCGACCCCCAGGGCGCTGGCCGCCCGGGCGTAGCCCCAGACCACCGCGTCGTGCCGGTTCACCCCGCCGGAACGCTGCAACGTCGCCCCCAGAACCGGGTAGCGGGCGTCCGGCGACGTATCGAGGATCGGGCAGAACGCCTTGACCTCGCGGGTGTCGAGCCATTCGGCGTCGACGCCGTTGAGGCGGTTGGCCTCCACCCGGCGCTTGAGCTGCCGCATCTCCCCCTCGTCATGGGCGAGGTTCAGCACACCGCGGTGGCTCATCATGATGTTGAAGTTGAGCTCCCGGCCCAGACCCTTCCATAGCTGCATCGCGTGGTCGTAGATCGCCGCACTTTCATCGTAGAGATAGTTGGAGCGGATGATCGTGGTGTTGCGGCCGGCATTGCCGCCGCCGATCCAGCCTTTCTCGACCACCGCGATGTCGGTGAGGCCGTGGTTCTTGGCCAAGTAATAGGCCGTGGCCAGGCCGTGGCCGCCGCCGCCGATGATCACGGCGTCATAGAACGGCTTGGGAGCGGCGTCGCGCCACGCGCGGCCCCAGCCGCGATGGCCGCCCAGACCTTCCCTCAGCAACGACAGCCACGAGTATCGGCCCATCGGCGACCCGTCTTCCGATCCGTAGGAGGCACACCGAACGGTTCCCGGAAAACGAAGGTTTCCGAGGCGTCCGCGGTGGTTCTGCCGCGATACTGTCGAGCAAGGACGGGGCTCGAAATCCCTTCAGGGCGACATCTCCTGGGCTGTGACCGACATGTCCGTCTTCGACGCCGCGGGCGGGATCGCCAGGCGGTGTCCGGAGGCCGGCAACGGCTGTCCGATCGGGGCCGGTATCCCATCGCGACGGGCGCAGGCTGGCATGACGCATTTGAGACACAACAAGTCGTCGCCAGGGGATGGGCGGAACATTATTTGCCTGCACTGTCTCAATACAGACTTAGTCAGTAACCGAGGTGATGCGCGATGACGACGGCGAGCCAATCCTCTGTAACCGAGGGCTTTGACCCCATCTCCGAGGGGGGGCCGGCATCGACGGCCGCCGCGGCGCGGGACATCCCGGGCCAGGTCCAGACCGTCGACCAGTCGGACCGCCGGGTGCCGATCAACCTCCGCCAGTCGGGCCGCACGCCGGTGGAGATGCTGATCTCCACCCGGGTGCGCAAATCGCCCTACTGGCATCTGTCGATCGAAGCCGGCTGCTGGCGGGCGACGGTCTACAACCGCATCTATCACCCCCGCGGCTATGTCCGGCCCGAGGATGGCGGGGCGATGGTCGAATACGACGCGCTGATCAACCACGTCACCTTGTGGAACGTGGCCGTCGAGCGGCAGATCCGGGTCAAGGGGCCGGACGCCGAGGCCTTCGTGAACTATGTGATCACGCGTGACGCCACCAAGATCAGACCGATGCACGGCAAGTACGTCATCCTGTGCAACGAGGATGGCGGGATCCTGAACGATCCGGTGCTGCTGCGGATCTCACAGGACGAGTTCTGGTTCTCCATCTCCGACAGCGATCTGGAGTTCTGGCTGCGCGGGGTGAACGTGGCCAAGCGCTTCGACGTCACCATCGGGGAGATCGACGTCTGTCCGGTGCAGATCCAGGGGCCGAAATCCGAGGCCCTGATGGTCGATCTGTTCGGCGAGGCGGTGCGCAGGATCCCCTATTACGGGCTGATGCGCGGGCAGGTGAACGGCCGCGACGTGATCGTCTCGCAGACCGGCTTCACCGGGGAGAAGGGCTACGAGATCTATCTCTACGAGGCGACCCAATACGCCGAAGACCTGTGGTACGGCGTGCTGGAGGCCGGGGAGAAGCACGATCTGAGGGTGATCGCCCCGGCCCACCACCGGCGCATCGCCGCCGGCATCCTGTCATGGGGCCAGGACATCGATTCCGAGACGCTGCCGTTCCAGTGCAACCTGGCCTATCAGGTTCCGCGCAACAAGCAGGCCGACTATATCGGCAAGCAGCGGCTGGAAGAGGTGCGGGCTCTGGTCGATGCCGGCACCCCGCCGTTCACCATGCAGATGGTCGGGATCACCTTCGGCGGGATGCCGGTGACCGACTACGCGCCCGACTTCTGGCTGATCTCCCAAACCGAGGACGGGGAGCCGGTCGGCTACGTCACCTCGCCCTGGTATTCGCCGGAACTGCAGATCAACATCGCTTTGGCCTGGGTTCCGGTCGGCATGACGGCCGTGGGCACGCCGCTGCATGTCTGGCTGCCGGACGAATACGCCATCGGCCATCCGGGCAAGACGGTGGCGGCCGACGTGGTGGAGGTGCCGTTCCGCCCCTCGGTCAACCCGAATGCCCGCGAGGTCGCCCGGTACAAGGGCCGCGACTACGCGCATTAGGACCGGGGGCCCCGACCGCCGGGGCCGCTTGGCGTTTCGTTCGTCCGACAGCCAGTTCAGGGGCCATGTCATGGTCACCGCGCCCATCCCGATCGATCAGGTCGCAGCGCTCCGGTCCCGATCGTCGGTGCTGCACGGCTGGCTGAGCCGTTTCAGCATCGAGGCCTCCCCCGGCCAGGTCCGCAAGGCCGTCGGGATCGACGCCTGGCTGCCGCGGGGAACCGAAGTCTATGTGCCGTCCCTGTCGGGAGGCGGGCTCGAGGACCGGCTGGCGGCGGTTCGGGACCTGATCGCCGCGGGCCACCGGCCGGTGCCGCATGTCGCCGCCCGCCGGCTGGCGAGCCTGGGCGAGCTCGACGAGACGCTCGGCGCCTACCGGGAAGCCGGCATCGACCATGTGCTGGTGATCGGCGGCGATCCGGACCGGCCCGCGGGACCGTTCGCCAGCACGCTGGACGTGCTGGGCACCGGCCTGTTGAGTCGGCACGGGATTCGGGCGATCGACGTCGCCGGTCACCCCGAAGGCCATGTCCATGCCGACGCCGACGGGCCCGATGCCGCGCTCGCCCGCAAGGCGGCCTGCGCCCGTGCCTCCGGCATCCGGCTGCGGGTGGTCACCCAGTTCGTGTTCGACGCCGGTCCGGTGATCGCCTGGGAACGGCGGCTGCGCGACCGGGGCCTGGGCGTGCCGATCCGGGTCGGCCTGCCCGGTCCGGCGACGGTGCGGACGCTGGTGTCCTACGCCCTGCAATGCGGCGTGGCGGCCTCGGCCAGGATGATGGCCAAGCGGCCCGGCGTCGCCCGGCTTCTTGGCCGGTGGGCCCCGGACCAGGTGATCGGCGATCTGGCCGATCACGGGGTTGCGCGTCCCGATACCCTGATCGACGGTATCCATGTGTTCCCGTTCGGGGGGTTCCGGCTCGCCGCCGACTGGCTGACCGACTCGGCGGTCGCGGCGCGGGACGGGCGCGGGTGACGGGGGTGAGAACCCGGACCGCCGTGCTACTGCCCCGGTCGGGTCCTGCCGACCCGAGATCCCGGTCGCGACCGGGCCCCGTGACCGAAGAGGGATCGATGACCCCGCACGCCGCCCTGCCGACCGCCCGCGCCCTGCCCCCGCCGGGCGCTCCGGACATCGAGATCGCCCGTGCGGCACCGATGCGCCCGATCCTCGACCTGGCGGAGGAGAGGCTCGGCATCCCCGCCGCCGCCCTGGTGCCCTACGGCCATCACAAGGCCAAGATCGGCCACGCGTTCCTGACCGGCCTGACCGGCCGGCCAGAGGGCAAGCTGGTGCTGGTCACCGCCATCACTCCGACCCCGGCCGGGGAGGGCAAGACCACCACCTCGGTCGGCCTGAATGACGGGCTCAACCGGATCGGCCTCCGCTCGACCGTCTGCCTGCGGGAGCCGTCGCTCGGCCCCTGCTTCGGGATGAAGGGCGGGGCGGCCGGCGGCGGCCGGTCCCAGGTGCTGCCGATGGAGGACATCAACCTCCACTTCAACGGCGATTTCCACGCCATCACCTCGGCCCACAATCTCCTGTCGGCGATGCTCGACAACCATCTGCACTGGGGCAACGCGCTGGGCATCGACCCGCGCCGGGTGACCTGGCGCCGGGTGATCGACATGAACGACCGCGCCTTGCGCAATCTGGTGGTCGGGCTGGGCGGGGCGGGCCACGGTGTGCCCCGGCAGGACGGGTTCGACATCACCGTGGCGTCGGAGGTGATGGCGATCTTCTGCCTGGCCGACGGGCTCGGCGACCTGCGGGACCGGCTGGCGCGGATGATCGTCGGCCGCCGTGCCGACAAATCCCCCGTGACGGCCGCCGATCTCGGCGCGGACGGGGCAATGGCGGTGCTGCTCAAGGACGCGCTGCAGCCCAATCTGGTGCAGAGCATCGACCACAGCCCGGCGATGATCCATGGCGGGCCGTTCGCCAACATCGCCCATGGCTGCAACTCGGTGATGGCGACCCGGGCCGCCCTGGCCCTTAGCGACGTGGTGGTCACCGAAGCCGGCTTCGGCGCCGATCTCGGGGCGGAGAAGTTCCTCGACATCAAGTGCCGGCAGACCGGTTTGCGCCCCGACGCGGCCGTTCTGGTCTGTACCTTGCGGGCACTGAAGATGCAGGCCGGGGTGCCGAAGGACGCGCTCGCGACCCCCGATCCCGAGGCGGTGCGCCGCGGGGCCGTCAATCTCGCCCGGCATATCGGCAATCTCGGCCAGTTCGGGCTGTCGCCGGTGGTCTCGATCAACGATTTCGCCGGCGACACCGAGGCGGAGCGCCGGGTCGTCTTCGACCTGTGCGCCGAGCTCGGGGTGACGGCCGTCCTCGCCCGCCACTGGGCGGAAGGCGGGGCCGGGGCGGAGGATCTGGCCCGGGCCGTGAAGGCCAAGCTCGACGGGCCGACGCCCGCGGTCGAGCTGCTCTATCCCGACGACCTGCCGCTGGCCGACAAGATCCGCACCGTCGCGACCCGGCTGTACGGGGCGGCGGACATCGCCCTGGAAGGTCCGGCCGCCCGGGCGCTGAAGGAGTTCGAGGCGCTGGGCTACGGCCATCTGCCGGTCTGCATCGCCAAGACCCAGTACAGCTTCTCCGCTGACCCGACCCGGCTCGGGGCACCGTCGGGCCATGTGCTGCCGGTGCGGGAGGCGCGGCTGTCCGCCGGGGCCGGTTTCGTCGTCGCCATCTGCGGGGACATCATGACCATGCCCGGCCTGCCGCGGCAGCCGGCGGCCCTGTCGATCGGCCTCGACGCCGACGGCCGGATCGTCGGCCTGTCCTAGTGACGGTGCCGCTCCCTTTCACCGTCTGGGAGCCGGGCACACCGCCCGAGGCGTTGAGCGATGCGGTCTTCGCCGGCCGCCTGGTGGTGTGCGAGGACCTGGCGCCGGTCGCGGCGATCGGCGCCCGGGCGCGACACCTGGTCGAGACCGCGTTCGGGCCCGGGGATCCGGAGGGGGCCGAGGCGCGGCTGCCGGCGACGGCGTTCCGCAAGGTGGCGGCCGAGGCCAGAAGGCGGGTGCGTGCCGATCCGGAGATCGACCGTCACTGGCGCCGCCTGATGCGGCATATGGGCTATGCCGGCGGGGATCTGCATCGGGACCGTGTTCGGCTGCGGGTCGTGCCGTCGCGGCCCGAAGCCGCAGGACGCTTCGTGCGGCCGCTGGCCGCACACCGGGACAGTTGGGGATCGGGTTTCGCGTGTCAGATCAACTGGTGGATGCCGCTCCACCCGCTGGCACCGACCCGGACCATGGGCCTCTGGCCCGCGCTGTTCGACGCGCCGGTCGCGAACACGGCGGCCGACTGGGACTACGACACCCTGTTGAGCGGCCGCGTGTCCGGCTATCCGCTGCTGCCGGTCGCGACCGCGATGCCCGACGCGGCCCCGCTGCCGATCATCCTGGGGCCGGGCGCGCTGCTGGCCTTCTCCGCCGCCCACCTGCACGCGAGCCTGACCGACGGCTCCGGCAGGAGCCGGCTGAGCCTGGATACCCGCACCGTCTGGGCCCCCGATGTCGCCGCCGGGCGCGGTGCCCCGGATGTCGACGGGGCCGGCCGGCCGCCGCGATGGGACATGTTCGACCGGGATGTCTCACCCCCCGGTCCCGATCCGCAGACCGGCCCCCCGTCGGAAGGAGCGATGCCATGAGAACCCAAGCCCGTGCCGTGATCATCGGCGGCGGGGTCGTCGGCGTGTCGACCCTCTATCACCTGGCCAGGAAGGGCTGGTCGGATGTCGTGCTGGTCGAGCGCAAGGAACTGACCTCGGGATCGACCTGGCATGCCGCGGGGCTGCTGCCGCTGTTCAACATGAGCTACTCGGTCGGTCAGATCCACAAATACTCGGTGAAGCTGTATGGCGACCTGCAGGCGGAGACCGGCCAGGATGTGGGCTTGCGCCGCTGTGGCAACATCCGGCTCGCCACCACCCAGGACCGGATGGACGAGTATCGGCACTATGCGGGTGTGGCCCGGACCATCGGGGTGCAGGTCGATTTCCTGACCCCCGAGCAGGTACTGGACCTGTGGCCGCTGGCGGTGGCCGACGGGCTGATCGGGGCCATCCGGCACCCCGAGGACGGCTATGTCCAGCCCGCCGATCTGACCCAGGCGTTGGCGATCGGGGCCCGCGCGCGGGGTGCCGAGATCCACCGCCACACCACCGTTCTGGCGATCCGACAGAAGCCCAACGACGAATGGGTGGTCACCACCGACAAGGGGGAGATCACTTGCGAGCATGTGGTCTCGGCCACCGGCAACTTCGCCCGGCAGACCGGGGCGATGGTCGGCCTCGACGTCCCCGTCATCCCGGTCGAGCACCAGTACATCGTCACCGAACCGCATCCCGAGATTCGGGCCCGCCACCGCCAGGGACTGCCGGAAATGGGGGTCCTGCGGGAGAGCGACGGGTCGTGGTACATGCGGGAGGAGGCCGGTGGCCTGCTGCTCGGCCCTTATGAGGTCGGGGCGCCGGCCTGCTATGTCGACGGACCGGACCGGGACAGCGAGTACGAGCTGTTCCAGGAGGATCTCGACCGGCTGATGCCGCATATCGACAGTGCGATCCGACGGGTTCCGGCGTTCGGGCAGCTCGGCATCAAGAAGGTCTACAACGGGGCCATCGCCTACACCCCGGACGGCAGCCCGATCATCGGCCCGGCCTGGGACAGGCGCGGCTTCTGGCTCAACGAAGGCCACAGCTTCGGGGTGACGGCGGCCGGCGGGGCCGGCTGGCAATTGGCCGAGTGGATCGTCGACGGCGAACCGACCATCGACATGCTCGGCGTCGATCCCCGCCGGTTCGGCGACTATGCCTCCAAGGCCTATCTCAAGACCAAGAACGAGGAAGCCTACGCCAACGTCTTCACCGTCCATTACCCGGATGAGGAACGGCCCGCCGCCCGGCCGCTGAAGACGGCCCCGTGCCATGACCGGATGAAGGCGCTGGGGGCCGTGTTCGGCCAGAAATTCGGATGGGAGCGGCCGAACTGGTTCGCGCCTGAGGGTATGGCGCAGGAGGATGACTGGTCGTTCCGCCGGTCGCGCTGGTTCGATCCCGTCGGTGCGGAATGCCGCAACGTCGCCGAGAATGTCGGTCTGCTCGACATGACGGCGTTCGCCAAGGTGCGGCTGTCCGGCCCCGGCGCGACCGCATTCCTCGACCGGCTGGTGGCCAACCGGCTGCCCAAGCGCGTCGGGCGCATCGGGCTCGTCCACGCGCTGACCCCCGGCGGCGGCGTGCATTCGGAGTTCACCGTCTACAAGGAGGCCGAGGACAGTTGGTATCTGGTCTCCGCCGGCGCGCTCAAGCGGCTCGACCATGACTGGCTGTGGCGCCACCTGCCGCGCGACGGATCGGTCCGGATGGACGATCTGACCAACGCGATGGGGGTCCTGGTGGTCGCCGGGCCCAAGGCCCGCAGCTTGCTGGAGCGAGTGTGCGGTGCGGATGTCTCCAACACCGGCTTCCCGTGGCTCAGCGGCCGGGACACCACCGTCGGTCTGGCTCCGGCCCGGCTGCTGCGGGTCAACTTCGTCGGCGAACTGGGCTGGGAGATCCACCACGAACTCGCCTACCAGAATCACATCTTCGATGCGCTGATGGCCGCCGGGACCGGTCTCGGGCTCAAGCCGTTCGGCATCCGGGCGATGGATTCCTTGCGGATCGAAAAGAGCTACCGGATGATCGGCACCGAGCTGTCGATCGAATATGCCGGCTACGAGAGCGGGCTCGACCGCTTCATCCGGCCGGACAAGGGCGACTTCGTCGGCCGGGACGCGCTGCTCGCCTGGCGCGACCGCGGCTTCGACAACCGGTTCGTGACCCTGGAGGTCAACGGCCCCAACGATGCCGATCCGCTGGGCAACAACCCGCTGACGCTGGACGGGGAGCTGGTGGGGCGGACGACCGGCGGCGGTTACGGGTTCCGGGTCGGCAAATCCCTGGCCTTGGGCATGCTGCGTCCGGACCTGGCGGTCGACGGCCAGGAGGTGACCATGGACGTTCTCGGCATGGCGTGCTCCGCCCGGGTGATCCCCGAAAGCCCCTACGACCCCGAGAATACGCGCCTGCGGGCGTGAGGGTGTGGGATCACCGCCCCGTCACCAAGGCCGCCGGAAGCGTTTCACCACGAAGACCACAAAGATGCACGAAGGGGGCGGTCCTGGATTGGCAACCTCTGTCCTTCACCCGAGGATGTGGGCGTTCGTTGTTTTGACGCGCCAGGCGCGTCGGTCAGCATACGGTCGATGTTCCGGCATCGGCGGCGGGTGAACGAGAGAGCACGAAATCCTTCGTGCATCTCCGCGGCCTTCGTATTGAAGACAAGTTGCCGAGCCATAAAGCGGCCGGGAAATGGTGCCCAGGGGCGGATTCGAACCACCGACACGGGGATTTTCAGTCCCCTGCTCTACCAACTGAGCTACCTGGGCCTGGATGGCCGGGCACGCGTGCGCGCGGCGGCCATCGTCGGTGAGGACGCGTGTATAGGCATCGGCTCCGCCCCTGTCCAGCCGGATTCCGACCCTGCACCGGCCGCTAGAGCATCCTGCGTCCGAACGGACGCAGATAGGAGGCTCTCCCTCTTTGAAGTCGATCACCTTCTCTGCGTTATCTGCGTTCGGATGAGTCCCTCTGAGCGCAGGTCGATCCGGCGTCGGATGGCAGGCTTGCGGTGGCCTTGGTTGGGGGTATGGCGGCGTGCGCTACCGCTCCTCGTCGGGATCGACGCCGCCCGTGTCGTCGGGATCGACCGCGGACCGGCCGCGGACGACATAGGCACCGCCGAGCCATTTGCCGAGATCGATGTCGCGGCAGCGGGCACTGCAGAACGGGCGGAACGCCACCAGGGCCGGCTGGCCGCACTGGGCGCAGGCGCGGCCGGTGGTCTTCCGGCTGGGGTCGAGACTGTCGGGCATGATCGTCATGTAGGCGGCCGGGGCGGTCGGGTCAAAGCCGGTCGCGCACCAGCCGCCGGACCTCCGCCAGGGAACGGCCGCGGCGCGGCCGGGACAGCTCGGCCAGCCCCAAAGGGCTCAGCCGCGGCGACAGGGCGACGGTGCGCGGGTCATCGGCCACCGCGGCGGCGAACGCGGCCATCACCCGGTCCCGTGCCTGGGGGTCCGGCAGCTTGAGCAGGTCGATCACCACCAGCCCGCCGATATTGCGCAGCCGCAGCGCCTGGGCACAGGCAGTGACGGCGTGCCGGTTCGTCGCCTCGGCCGTCCGCTCGCCATCCGGGCTGTCGACGTCCATCGCGGTCAGGGCCCGGGTGGTCTCGATCGTCAAGGTGCCGCCGCTCGGCAGGGCCACGTCCGGCCTTTTGGCTTCGTGGACCGTTTCGGCCAACCGGTCGAGCCAGGGCCCGGCCGCATCCGTCCGGAGACGGGCCGGGGCCGGGGCGGTGGCCGGCAGGTCGGCCGGCCGCCCGATCTCCGCCGTCACGGCGATCGCGTCCACCGCCGCCCCGTCGGTCCAGGCCATGCGGATCAGGCTCGGCGCGGGCAGAAGGACCGTGCCGGATGCCGCCGGGCGCAGGACCGGCGGCCAGCCATCGGCCAGTGCGGCGGCCTCGGCCGCCACGCGGTCCGGATCGCATGCGGCCGCCCGGCTGCGGACGATCCAGGCGCCGCGCCGGCCCAGCGCATCCAGCCGGGTGCGCCAGGTCTGCCGTTCCGTCGCCGGCAGGCCGCGCGCGATCTGATGGCCGGCGCCCAGGGGCCGGTACACGCACAGCCGGCCGGCGACCGCGATGTCCCGGGTCAGCCGGATCCGTTTGTGCGGTTCGGCCGGGACCCGGGCCACCTGGACCGGGACGGACTGCCCCGGGGCCAGCATCGCCGACCCTTTGCGCGCCAGCACGCCCGCTCCGAGGTCCGGGCCGATATCGACCTCCCACCACGGGCCGGTCGCGCGCCGCACCGTGCCCCACACCACGCTGCCGGTGGGGTCGGGCCGGTCGGGCAGGCCGGCGAGCAGATCGGTGATCCTTCCGCCCGGCTCGAACCGCGCGGCGTAGTCGGTTCCGTCGAGGCGGGCGACCAGCAAGGTCGCGCGGCCGTCGCCCGGGGCCATCATGGCAACCGGTAGCCGGCCCCGCCGAGCAGCTGGGCGACCTCGTACAGCGGCAAGCCGACCACGTTGGAGTAGGAACCGCTGATGAAGCGGACCAGCCGGGCCGCCCGGCCCTGGATGGCGTAGCCGCCGGCCTTGCCGTCCCAGTCGCCGCTGGTCAGATAGCCGGCGATCTCCGCCTCGGTCAGCCGCTTGAAGGTGACGATCGTCTCCACCACCCGGATCAGCCGCTTGCCTTCAGGGGTGACCAGGCATACCCCGCCCTGGACCCGATGGCGGCGGCCCGACAGGAGTTCCAGGCACCGGCGCGCCGTGGCCGCGTCTTCGGCTTTGGGAAGGATGCGGCGGCCGACCGCGACGACCGTGTCCGCTCCCAGCACGAACGCCCCGGGATGGCGGGCCGCGACGTCGGTCGCCTTGGCCTCGGCCAGGCGCCTGGCATGCGGCACGGCCAGCTCGCCGGGCCGCACCGTCTCGTCGATATCGGCAGGGTCGATACGGTCGGCCGTGACGCCGATCTGTGCCAGGAGATCCCGCCGCCGGGGGGAGGCCGAGGCCAGCACCAGACGCTGGGGCGACGATGGTATGAGGCTTGCGTCGGCCGAAGGCGATGGCGTCGCCCGATCGGGCGACGGGCGGGACGCGTCGGCGGGGGGCGCCATCAAGGGCCCCGCCTTACTTGTAGCGGAAGGTGATGCGACCCTTGGTCAGGTCATAGGGAGTCATCACGACCGTGACCCGGTCGCCGGCCAAAACGCGGATGCGGTTCTTGCGCATCTTGCCCGAGGTGTAAGCCAGGATTTCATGGTCGTTGTCGAGCTTGACCCGGAAATTCGCGTCGGGCAGCAGCTCGGTCACGACTCCGTTGAATTCGATCAGATCCTCTTTGGCCATAAAGTCAGCAGTCGCAGTTCATCCGATTTTTGTCGACCCGAGTAGTGGTGCATGCGAAGGCCCCGGTCAAGGGCGCGCGACCCGGCCCTGCATTGCGTCCGCCGGGGCACGGGGGCGATACCGGTGCTTACTCCGCGGCTGGCAGGCGCCGGGGGAGAACCATGCGGGTGATCATGGTCTGGACCGCGTCGCCGTCCTGCCGCTTTGTGGTCGTGCGGACCCGGATCATGCCGATGTCCGGGCGCCGGCCGGCCGGCAGCAGCTCCAGGATCTCGGTTTCGGCCGTCAGGATGTCGCCGGGGCGGGTCGGACGCGGCCAGCGGATCTCCTCGACGCCGGCGCCGATCAGCGGCGTGCCTCCCAGCACCGCCCCTTCGACCAGCAGCCGCATGGTCAGGGCCGTCGTCTGCCAGCCGCTGGCGACCAGCTCGCCGAAGAAGCTCTCCACCGCCGCCTCGGCATCGGTGTGGAACGGCTGCGGGTCATAGGCCCGCCCGAAGGCGATGACGCTCTCGGCCGTCACCGCCACGGTGCCGGTCGTGCGCCGATCCCCCACGGCGACATCCTCGAAGAACAAAGGTTCGGTCATCTGCGCGCACCTTGGGCTGGTGTCCGGGCTTGCGGTTCGCCGACGGTTGACGGCGCGCGCTGGATACCCGATATCGCGCGGGCGCACGAGGGGGGCCGTCCGCGGCGACCCGACCCGGACCCGATACCGGCCGTGCCACCTGTCATCCCACCCATCCCCGGGCGGTGCAGCCATTGCCCGGGGACCGATGCCACGTCGCGCTGCGCGAGGCCCGTCGCGACGTGTCGAAGCGCGCCCGCACGCCCGAGCGTGTGCGCGGCAAGCCTCACCAGGGCGCTTGAATGCGAGGACGATGTGAGATGAGGTCACCTCGGCGCATGTCGGTATGAGTTGATCGGACGCGAGGCGAAAGGGGGCGGGGCATGCGCCTGTTCTTCTTCGGGACCCTGATGGATCGCGATCTGCTGTCGGTCGTGCTCGACCGGCCCGCGGACACGCTGCGGGTCACCCAAGCCCGGCTGTCCGGCTTCAGCCGCCGGCAGACGGCCGAAGAGGCGTTCCCCGTCCTGGTGCCGCAGGCCGACGGCCGGGTCGACGGGGTGATCGCTCACGGTATCGGCTATGGCGACGTCGACCGGCTGCTGTTCTTCGAAGGAGGGGAATACGGCCTTTCGGAACTGACCGTGACCACCGGTCACGGGCGGATGACGGCCCATCTGTTCGCCTCCACCGGGGTGCTGACGGCGACCGACCAGCCCTGGAGCTTCAACGCCTGGCAGACACTGGACAAGGGTCTGGCCCTGGTCGAGGCGGAGCTGCTGATGGCGCTGTACGGGACGATGTCGATCACCGAAGCCGATCGGCTGTGGGACGGGATCAAGGCCAGGGCGGCGGCGCGCCATTTCGGTGCCGCGGCGGCGGCGGGCTGCGGCTGACCGGTCTTGCGCCCCGCGCCGGCCCGGATGACCCTGGACAGCCGCCGGCCCCGGTCCGAAAGTCGGGGGCCTGTCGGCCGGATCCGGCCGGCTTTCCGTTCCCCGTGCCCGTAGCGCGTTCGCCCCGCCGTTGGCTCGCACCGTCTCCCTGATCGATGCCCGTCCGATCGCCTTCGTGATCGGCATCCTGTTGTGCGTGCTGGCCGCGGCGATGCTGGTGCCATGCCTGCTCGATCTCGCGATGGGTTCGGACGACTGGACGGTGTTCGCCCTGTCCTCGGCGGTCACTCTGTTCGTCGGGGCGGCGCTGGCGATCTCCAGCCGGGGGCCGGGCTTCACCCTCAAGATCCGCGAAGCCTTCATCCTGACGACCCTGACCTGGCTGGTGCTGGCCGCCTTCGCGGCCCTGCCGTTCCGCTTCTCCGCCCTCGAACTCTCCTATGCCGACGCCTTTTTCGAGAGCATGTCGGGGATCACCACCACGGGGTCGACGGTCATCGTCGGGCTCGACACGGTGCCGCCGGGTCTTCTGCTGTGGCGGGCGATCCTGCAATGGCTCGGCGGGATCGGGATCATCGTGATGGCGCTGTCGATCCTGCCGATGCTGCGGGTGGGCGGGATGCAGCTCTTCCGCATGGAAAGCTCCGACACCTCGGAAAAGGTGCTGCCGCGGGCGGCCGAGATCGCCTCGTCGATCGGGGCGATCTACACCCTGTTCACCCTGATCTGCATGATCGCCTACGCCGCCATGGGGATGACGCCGTTCGATGCGGCCGCCCACGCGATGACCACCATCGCCACCGGCGGCTTCTCCACCAAGGATCTGTCGCTGGGCCATTGGGGGTCGGCGCAGATCGAGACGGTGGCGGTCGTCTTCATGCTGCTCGGCAGCCTGCCCTTCGTCCTCTACCTCAAGGCCGTGCGCGGCCGGCCCGGAGACCTGTTCCGCGACAGCCAGGTGCGCTGGTTCCTGGCGATCGTGGCGGTGATCGTGGCGGTGATGACGCTGTATCTGCTGGGCCAGCGGGCGGAACTGGATCCGGGGTCGGCGTTTCGCCTGGCGGCCTTCAACGTGGTCTCGATCATCACCGGCACCGGCTACGCGACCTCCGATTTCGGGCTGTGGGGGGCGTTCGCCCTGCCGGCGTTCCTGTTCATCATGTTCATCGGCGGCTGCGCCGGCTCGACCACCTGCGGGATCAAGGTCTTCCGCTTCCAGGTGCTGTACGCGACGGTCGACGCCCAGTTGAAGAAGCTGCTCCACCCCCATGGCGTCCACGTGCCCTACTACCAGGGCAAGCCGATCCCCGACTCCGTGTCGGAATCGGTGATGTCGTTCTTCTTCGCGTTCGTCCTGTGCTTCGTGCTGGTGGCGCTGGGTTTGGGCCTTCTGGGCCTGGACCTGACGACGGCGGTTTCCGGGGCGGCGACGGCGATCGCCAATGTCGGCCCCGGCTTGGGCGACGTGATCGGCCCCGCGGGCAATTTCGCCCCCCTGCCCGAGGCGGCGAAGTGGCTGTTGTCCTTCGCCATGCTGCTCGGCCGGCTGGAGCTGTTCACCGTCCTCGTCCTCCTGGTCCCGGCCTTCTGGCGGGATTGACGTCGACCCGCCCGTCTTCCGGTTGCCTTTCGGGACAGAGGTTCCAACCTCCCCGTCCCCCGCGGCGAGCGCGATCGGCTCTCACCCGCGTCGTTCGGCGCCTTCAGGGCGGATTGCCTCGGCTTCGGATGTGTCGATGTCGCCGGAATCCCTCCGTTGCCACGGTCCCTTCCTCCCGCACAGGGGCGGGTGCGAGAGACTAGATCAACCTGCGTTCAGATGGACTCATCTGAACGCAGATAAGTTGATCTAATTTAAAGAGTTAGAGCATCTTATCTGCGTCCGTTCGGACGCAGGATGCTCTA
>JANQKE010000184.1 GCA_028281265.1 Alphaproteobacteria bacterium
ATCAGCGCCCATCCACCTCGGCAGATCGGCCCGATAGTCCCTGAAAACGCTCTAGAATCGGGACGGACGAAGACGGGGCCGGCTGGACGACCCCGCCCGGCCGCGGTCAGGTCGCGATGGTGCGGTTGAAGCGTGCGCTCCATTGCGGCTGCATCGCGATCACATGGTCCCAGTCGAAGTCGATCAGGTTGGCCACATCCTCCTCGCCATAGACGCATTTTGCCGCCAGCTCCGGCGGCAGGACGACGGTCTTGTTGGTCGGGCCGTAGTAGATCTCCCGGGCGTAGGCCTCCTGACAGGCCTCGCCGAGGTGCAGGGACACCCAGGCCTCCGCCAGGGCTTGGTTCTCCGTACCTTCGGTGATGCAGGCGACGTTCATCGCCACCGGCATGCCCTCGGCCGGCTTGGTGACGATGATGTCGGCGTTCTGGGTGTCAGCGTATTTCTGGGTGAAGGAGCCGAACTCGATCGACGCTGCCACCGCGTCCGCGTCGAACATGGAATACAGTTGGGACTGGCTGGACTGGAACGCGGCGAACGGCTTGAGCCGTTGAAGGGCTTCGAAGCCCGGATCGACGGTGTATTCGTCCCCGCCATGCAGGCGTGCGGCCATCAGCAGGGCGGCCGTGCCTTGGGCACCCGGGTACACCGGCCAGGCGGTCGTCCCCTTGAGATCGTCCCGCCAGAAGTCGAGCCAACTGCTGATCGGGTCGACCATCGTGCGGTCGTAGCACGGGGTGATGGCGTTGAACGCCACACCGTAGCCGCCGACCTTGGCCAGATCGTACAGGCTGTCGAAACCGTCGAGATCCGGGCTCGGCGCCTGGGTCACGCCGTCGCGGACGGCTTGCCGGCTCTCGAAGATGTTCAGGTAGATGACGTCGAAAGATGGCCGGCCGCGCTCGGCGTACGCCCGCGCCCGTCGGTCGACCGTCCCGCCAAGAACGTACTCGATGTTCACGCCGTACTGATCCATCAGCGGCATGGCGCAATGCTCCCGGGTGATGCGTTCCTGGGCACCGCCCCAGATGCCCACGACCAGGGTCTGCCCGGCTTGGATCTGAGCGCCGGCCGAGCGCGGGAAGACGTACGGAGCGACGATGGCCGTCGTTCCCGCTGCCCATAGGGCCTTGTTGAGGCTGCGTCGGGTAGCGGAGCCCGCGGACGCGGTCCGAAGGGTCTTGTCGGTCATGCTGGTTGATGTCCCTGTTCCGGAGAGGTGGGGTCGGGTCCGTGCCGGGGTTCGGCCCCGGTCTCCTTCAGAAACGCAACGGCGTTGTCGTCGGCCCATAGGGTGAGCTCGGTGCCGGGTGCCGGATCGGGCAGCGTCGTCGGACGCAGCACCCGGATGCTGATCCCGCCGCCGGGGGTGACGTCGACCTGGGCCACGTCGCCGAGATAGGTGACCATTCTGACCGTGACGCGGGCGCGGAACCGGGCGGAGGACGGCACGTCGCCGTCGTCGGCCAGTTGAAGGCGGGCGGCCCGCAGCACCAGATGGCTCGGGTCCGGCGGGTCTTCCGGACCCAGCGCGACGGACAAGCCGCCCATCGCCTCGAACCGGGCGTTGCGCACGCTGCCGGGGAGGACCGACCGGGCGCCCAGAAAGCCCGCGGAGAACACGTGCCGGGGATGCTCCGACAAGGTACGCGGGTCGGAGTCCTCGATCAGCCGACCGTGGCTCATCACCATCACCCGGTCGGCCATCGCCAGCGCTTCCTGCTGGTCGTGGGTGACGAACAGGGTGGTGATGCCCAGGCGCTGCTGCAGCCGCCGGATCTCGTCGCGCATCTCGCTGCGCAGGCCGGCATCGAGGTTCGACAGCGGTTCGTCCAGCAGCAGCATATCGGGCTCTATCACCAGGGCACGGGCCAGGGCCACGCGTTGCTGCTGGCCACCGGAAAGCTGTCGGGTCGGATAGCGGTCCGCCAGCGCGGCCAGTCCGACCAGCGCCAGCGCCTCGCCGACCCGTCGGTCGCGATCGGGCCGGCCGAGCCGACGCATGCGCAGCCCGAAGGCGACGTTCTCGGCAACCGTCAGATGGGGAAACAGGGCGTAGTTCTGGAAGACGAAACCGATATTGCGCCGGTAGGGCGGCAGCCGATCGATCCGGGCCCCGTCCAGGTGAATCTCACCGGCCGTCGGCGTCACGAAGCCGGCAACCATGCGCAGGGTCGTCGTCTTGCCACACCCCGACGGCCCCAACAGGGCCACCAGCGTGCCTTCCTCGATGCACGCATCCATATGGGCGACCGCAACGGTTGCGTCGTAGCGCTTCTCCAGCCCTCTCAGATCCAGATACGCCATGGCTGTTGCCCCAACTCCCCGGCGGATCCGCCGATCCCGCTGCGTGCGGCGATCTCGGCGGCTCGATCGGTCTGCGATGGCAGACAGCTCACCGTTGCCGAAGGCATCAGCAAACAGCGTGCCGACCGTCCGGGGAGCGGCGATCGGTTGCTATACACATCAATTTCGGGCGATTGGCGGTCACAGCACGGGAGGCTCTGCCCAAATCATGGGCAAGCAGGGCACGGGCGAGGCAACGCCATCCCCACGGCCAAGGCCGGTTGGGCTATGCTTTTGCGACCGGGAGGAGCAGGCGATCGACCAGCGCGGTCAAATCCCGCGGCGCGAACGGCTTGATCAGGCAGGCGTCGGCGGCGACGCAAGCCCGGTCCAACGCGTCGGCGTCGCCGGACATGACGACGATCCGGCTGCCGGGGCAATGGCGACGCGCCCAGCGGACCAACTGGTCGCCGCCATCACCGGGCATGCGGAGGTCGGTCAGGATCACGTCGACGGGCTTGGCGGCCAGTGTGGCGGTTGCCGACAGGACACCGTCGGCCTGATCCACCTGATGGCCGGCGCGGGCCAGCGCATGGGCCATGGCCACCCTGACGGATGCCGAATCGTCCACCACCAAGATGGAGGCCATGGCCATCCTCATCTGACGAACCGGTCTGCAGCCCCACGCGCAGGGACCCTTGACCGATGCGAAAGCTATCACCGTCGGGCCGTCGACGGGGTGTCTTGTGCGCAACATCGCGTAACGGCACGTTAATGTGCCGTCGCCCGGCGCGCGGTTCCAGCGGCCCCAGAGCAGTTTCAGGGGGGAGGGGTCGTCGACTGATCGGGGGTGCCGACACTACCAGTGCCACCACCGGGCGCGCGGCTCGGCGGTGTCGGGTACGATACTCGAAGAACGGTGCTGGGCATGCCCGACGTGGCGTCCCCTACGGGATTCGAACCCGTGTTGCCGCCGTGAAAGGGCGGTGTCCTAGGCCTCTAGACGAAGGGGACGAAGCTGCGCGAGGCGTGGCCGGGGAGATAGCGGCCGGGCTGATCGAAGGCAACCCCTTTATGACTTGCACCGGGGTCAGGCCCCCTATTCCGGCTGCCGGCGCCGACCGTCCTCGATGGGAGGGCGGCAGCGCGGCCCCGCCCTCACCGGTCCCGGATCATGGGCCCGTGACGGCTTCGGGATCGGGCCGGACCAAGGCGGTATCCCCGGTGCCGAGCTGTGCATCCGCCGCGATCCAGGCCTGGAGTGCCGCGGGCAAGGGCGGGCTGGTGCCGTCATGGCCGGCCAGCCGAGCCAGATCCGGGATCGCGACGGTGCCGCCGCCGGGCTTGCGGATGGCTGCCTTTACCAGCGCACGCGCCACTTCCCGATCATCGGCGGTGCGAAACACCTGTTCGAGATAGGTCCAACGGTCATCCCACCCCACCAGACGGCTGTGCAGCGTGAACCGTTGCCCCGGGCCAAGCGACCGGCGATAGCGGATCGTCGATGCGGCGACGACCGGCATCCAGCGGCGCTTCAGGATCGGTCCGAGGAGCTTCATGCCCAGCATCAGGTCGACCCGGCCGAGATCCATGAGCGACAGGAAGCGCCCGTTGTTCATGTGGAGGTTGAGGTCGAGATCGGTCGGCCAGACCCGGCTGCGGTAGACGCCCGTCGCCAACAGCGGTCGCGCCGGCCGGCGGCTCAGGGCATGGCTCAGGAGGAGCGCGAGGAGGCGCAGCAGCAGGTTCATCGGACGGGTCGGGGGGTTGGTTTTGGGGAACGGCGGTGCGTCGGGCGTCAGCACGCGGTCGGGCGGCGCGCCTCAGGCATCGGGATGACGCCGGAGGTGCGGGCGGTCGTTCCGATCGGGCCCGGCATCAGAACGGGGCGGAAGCGGGTCGCCCGCTCGGAGGCGCGGTTGACGACATAGACCTGTTTGCGGGCTTCCACCAAGACGACACCGGAAAACCCCTCGAACCAGCGCTGGCCGATCTGTTCCCAGGCCGGTGCGGTGCGCAGCCAGGAGCGGGACTGGATCGGCGGGACGAACAGCGCCCGGGCCGTGCTTTCGGCCGCGAAGTCATGGTCCTTGAGCATCCGGTACAACTGCCCGCTGCTGAACGGGTAGCCGTGACCGAACGGCGTCCGCTCGAACCGGGCCCATAGCCCGCGTCTGTTGGGGGCGACGACCGTCAGGCGTCCGCCCGAGGCCAGCACGCGCCAGACCTCCTCCATCATCGCCCGGCGGCTGTCGGTGGTCTCCAGCGCGTGGATCAGCAGCACGCGGTCGACGGAGTAGTCCGGCAGGGGCAGCGCATCCTCATAGGTCAAGGCGGTCAGGTTCGGGCCTTCGCGCGGCCAATGGGTCACCCCTTGCTGGGCCGGCATCAAGGCCAGGCACCGATCGGCACTCGCCATGAACGGTCTCAGGAACGGGGTCGGATAGCCGATACCGACGATGGACTGGCCGCGCACATCGACCCAAAGCCGCCCCAGGGCCCGGCGGACCGCCCGCTTGGCGACCGCCCCCAGGGGGCTCCTGTAGTAGAACTGCTGCAGGTCGACGACGTCGGTGTGCATGCGGCCATGCTCCTGTCCTGGACGGGGGCGGACGGCCCCCGCTACTTGCGGTCGAGGATCAGCAGCGTCATGTCGTCGGACTGGTCGCCACCCTCCTCGAACCGGTGGACGATCTCCACCAACGCCCGGGTGACCGTCCCTCCGGGTACCGCCCGGGTGTCCCTTATGGCGTCGGACAGCCGGGCCTCGCCGAATTCCGTACCATCGGGGGCGAAGGCTTCGGTCATGCCGTCGGTATACAGGATCAGCCGATCGCCCGCCGCCAGGGTGAGGGATCGATTGGTGAAGGCCATGTCTTCCACCACGGCCACCGCGATGTCTTGGCTTGCCTCCAGCATCCGCACGGCGCCGTCGGCGTCGGCCACGAACGGCGGGTTGTGTCCGGCATTGACGTAGTCGAGCCGTCCGGTCTGCGGATCGTACACGCCGAAGAACAGCGTGACGAACATCATCTGGTCGTTGCCGGCGCTCAACAGGTCGTTGAGCTGGCGGACGCAGGTTGCCGGGTCGGGCTCGAACAACGCGATCGCCTTCAGCAGCGTCCGGCAGATCGCCATGAAGAAGGCTGCCGGAACCCCTTTTCCGGAGACGTCGGCGATCACGACGGCGAACCGTCCGTCCTGGCGATCGAAGAAGTCGTAGAAGTCGCCGCCGACCTCCTTGGCCGGCTCCATGACCCCGTGCACCAGGAAAGTCGGTCGGTCCGGGAAGTCGACGGGCAGGACCGAGCGCTGCAGGTCGCTGGCGATCCTGAGTTCCTGCTGCAGGCTGGCGAGTTCCGTCTCGCGGACCAGAGCCTCCTGCAGCCGCGTGATGAGTTCGGTCAGCCGGCGATGCTGCTCGACGACGCGGCCGGACATCTGCTGCAATACGGCGGCCAGCGGGCCGAGCTGATCGTCTTCACGGATCAGCCGGGACAGCGCGGTTTCCGGGCTGTCCGGCGGCACCCCGGTGGCGTCGGCACGGGGCCTGGCACCGGCGGCGACGATGCGGCGCAGATCCGACAGCACCTCTTCCCGGGCGCCGGCCTCCAGGGCGCCGGCCAGGGTCTCCATCTGGCGGCGGACGAACCGTTCCTGTCGACGGCGCTGGAGTTCCCGTTGTCGCCGTGTGTCGTTGTGAGCGACCAGGTGTTGACGGAGATTGCGGACCGCTTCGGCGATCTGGCCGATCTCATCCTCGCCCCGACCCTGCAGCCTTACATCCGTATCGCCGCGGGACAGGGCGCCGAGGACCGAGACCGCCTCGTCCAAGGGGCGGAACCCGGCCCGCAGGTACCAGAACAAACCGACCAGGATGACCAGCAGCGTGGCCGCGGCACCGCCCAAGGTGAGCGACGTCAGCCGCCGGACCGCCCCCAGGGTTTCGGTGGCGTCCTGCACGGTGACCATGAGGCCGGCCGTTCCGGCCGAAACGTCGGCCAGCGGTATCGAGGTCACGGCGAACAGCCGGTCACCCCGCTGAGCCTGAGCGACGGTCGCGGTACGCTGCGGCAGTGCGAGGCCGAAGGCGGCCCAGTCGTCCGTGCCGGCGCTGTCGATCACGCGCCCCCGGGTGTTCAGCAGATACACTTGCGCGTCGAGAGCCTCGGCGATCTGTCCGAGCGCGGGATCGATCGGGGCCGCCATCGCGACGACGACCGCACGATCCGGGCCCAATCGCAACGGCCGTGCGGCGACGACGCGGAAGTCCTGCCGGTCGGCCTGGCGCAGCCCGGTCAGGGGACCGCGGTCGACAACCATGTCGATCGTCCCGAAATCCAACAGCCGTCCCGGTTCCGCCTTGGCGGACGCGGCGAACAGGATGCGCCCCTCCTCGTCGAGGATCTGCAGGTCCGTCAGGGCGCCGCGCGCGATCCGGTCGGTGGCGTGGGCCACTGCAAGGGGCCTGAGCTCCCTTTGGGCGCCGATCGCCAGCGCGGTCACCACACGGGCGTCCCGGGCGATCTCGTCGGCCCATCCGAGCAGCGGTGCGGCGCTGCGGGCAACGATCTCCTGCCACAGGGCGTCGACGCCGCCGATGGCGATGCGGGCTTGCGGCTCCGAAGCCAGGCGTTCCCGCTGGAGCCCCGCGGCGATCAGTGCCGCAAAGGTCAGCAGGAACACCAGTGATACCAGGATCGTGATGCGGGTGCGCAGGAGCATCGACCTCGGTCCCGCCTAGCGATCGCGGCGCGGCGGCAGCAACCCGCCGGCGGCCACGACTGCCGTGCACAGCGCGGCGAGGCCCATCAGGGGCGGCAGGCCCACACTCTCCCCCGCACCGACCGCCAGGCTTCCCAATGCCGAGCCGATTATGGCCATCGGCCAGTCGACTCCCCCGGGCGTCGCCGGGCCGCCGTCGAGCAGGCCGCGCAGTCCCAGGCCGATGCCCACCAGCCCCAGCCACCACAGCTCGGGGAGCTGGGTCGGCAGCCCCGTCAGCACCAGCCCCGCCACCAGCAGCCCTGCCGAAACGGGCGGCCGGCGCAAGCGGACGGCCGCCGCCGCGAGCCCGGCGAGACCGATCCATAGACCATCGGCGAGGTAGTCCTCGTATCCCAGCCGGATCGGCATCCAGACCAGAAACGTCCCGCCCGCCGCCATCCCGGCTGCCACCGCGAACACCCGGCCCTGCAGCGCCGGAGGAGCCGGCCGCGACGCCCGCCCGCCCGTGGTCGGGTGCAGGAAGAGCGGCGCCAGGGACGCCATGGCGAAGGCGCAGCCGATCGTCAGGAAAGCCGCCCGTCGGCCAAAGGCCTCCCCCAGCAGGCCGCCGACGACCGGGCCGACGGTCAACACGGCGATCAGCACCGTCGGTACCCAGGGCCGGGCCGTGCGCACGGCACCGGCCCCGAGCATCGCCCCGGCCGCGACACCCAGGCCGGCGGCCGCGCCCACGCGATAGCCGAGAAACAGCGTATAGTCCCGGGTGCCGAAGACCATCGCGCAGGCGACCGCGACGGTGAGCAGGCCGGCCGCTGCCGCCGGCCGCCGTGCCCAGTCCGGCAGGTGGCGGCCGATGACAAATGCCAGGAGCCCCACCGACGCCTCGACGATAGGGGGCAGGACCGGCCAGAACGCCGACGGGACCAGGTTGGACTGGCGATCGATCGCGAAGTTCGCCACGAACGGTAACGCAGTGGCGTACAGTCCGAGGAGGCCCACCAGCAGCCATGCCGCCCCGCGTGCCTGTTCGGTTCTGTCGGCTCGATCCGCCCGATCCGGATCGGATATGGCGAGCAGGCTTCCGGCGGGCTCCGTCAGGGTCGAGACCCGCTCCGAGAGGCTGCCGTCGAAGTCGATGGCCCGAACGGTGGCAACGGCATCGCTCAGCGACCGCGTGGCGTTCCGGACCGGATCGAGGGCTCCGTCATAGGCGGCGAAGGCCCGTGCGACGGCCCCGGTCTCCGTGACCGGGGGGAGTGACTGGTACCGGTCCGCGCGCGCGTCCGAGAACTGTGTCCGCAAGCGGTCCCGGGCGGCGTCATGGTGCCGACGCAGGAAGGCCAGGACCACGACCGCACCGATCAGCCCGGTCGCAGCCGAGTTCGCCAGCAGTGCCACCCACAGCCGATCGATCGCGGGCCCGACAAGCGGCGGTGCCGGAGTCAGCACGAGTTCGGCCCGGGGGACACCCTCGACCAGGACGGAAAAGGCCATCGACGTCCCCGACGGGGTCGCCGAATGCCCGGCGTTGTGCAGCGTCCGTCCGTCCAGGGTCGCGAGCGCCATTCCTTGAAGCGAGGGGGCGCCGCCGACCAGCGCCGCCAGATACGGCTCGACCCCGTGGAGGGACTCCAACGGGATGCCGTAGCCAAGGGCGCGCGCCAACTGATCGGCGACCGACCGGCCGATCGCTTCGACCCCCGCTTGATTGGTCTGCACCAGGGACGGAAGACTGTCGCGGGTCGCCGCTTGATGGAGCGACAGGGTTGCCAGCGCTGCGGCAGCCGCCACGATCAGGCCGAGCAGCGCAGCGATCAGAAGGTCCCGCCGCCAGCTAGCGGGCATCGGTGCCGATACTCGGCTCTGCGTCGCCCGGCACCGATCCGGCCCAGGCGTCGGCATCGTCCAAAGCGCTGACGGCAGCGGCCAACGCGTAGAGGTCTCCGGCTTTGCCTTCGATATGGCGTCTGGCTGCGATGGCCTCGCGCACGAGCACCGGTGCCGCAGTCCGGTCCGAGGGACGTTCGGCCTGCAAGGCTGCCGCCACGGCTCTGAAGTCCCGGCCGGCCCACCACAGCACGGCGTAGCCGAGCCCGCCGACGATCGCACCGGCGACAAGCGAGGCCACCAGGCCGGTGGGCACCAGGGTGGCCCGGACCTCCGATGCGTGCGCGTCCCGCTCCGCAAGCGATACGGTCACCGCGATGCCGCCGACCGGTGCGCCGAAATCGTTCAGGACGGGCTCGCCGATCACCAGGGCACCGACTTCTTCGGCGCGCCAACGGCCCCCCGACCGGTCGATCGCCTCGCGCCAGGTCTCGCTGATGGCCTCGCCCAGGGCCCCCCGATCGGTGTTGAAAACGGCGACCCCGGACACGGAATAGACCTCGATCGCCAGGATCTCCCGATGTGCGGCGCGAGCCCTTTCGATGAGGTCTTGCGCGACCCGGATATCCTGCAAGGGCAGCCCGAGACTGACGGACGCTTCGATGGACTGGCGCAGTTGGGTCAGCACGAAGTCGGTGTTCGCCTCTTCGGCGGATGCGCGCAGGCGATCGAGCGCGCCGAAGATCAGGGCCGCTGCCAGGACGACTCCCAACACGGTCGTCGCCGCCAACGCTACCGACACCCTCAGGCTGGGAGACATCGTGGTCCCTGGACGGACGGATAGGATCGGCCGGAACGGTACAAGAGCCGCAACGACTTGTCACTTCGGGTCGTCGGGCCTTAAGTGAGTTGGCAACCGAAATGCCGACCAGGCCGGGACGCCGCGCGACGGTGTCCGGCGACCCTGCGGCACAGAGAGCTTGCGATGCTGAGACTGTCGCTGCGTATCCTCCCCCTGTTCGCGATCATCGTCGGCCTGGCCATGGCGCTCGGCGCCTATATGAATTTCAGCGGTGTCCGGGGGGCTCATCTCGATCTGATCGAGTCGCGGATGCAGTTGGTGGCCGACGATGTCGGCACCGTGGTCGAGATGGCGGTATCGGTCGGGATCGCCGCCCCGGAACAGGTGACGCTTCCCGGCTTGCTGGCCCGTCAGGCGGCCGCCGACCGGCTGATCGAGTCGATCGATCTGGTCGGCCCGTCCGGCATCGTCCTGTTTTCGAGCGACCCGGCGCGCGTTGCCGGGGCCGAAGCGGCCGATCGGCACGCCATCGCCGTGGTGGACCGGGCGATCGTCAACGATTTCGGCGTGACGGTGGCGCGTGTGCATGTGCGATACGACACGCGCCGGCCCGGCCAGGCCATCAGCGGGTTCGGGCAGTCGGTGCTGACCGACGCGGTACCGATCAGCCTGGGCGCCCTGGTGGCCGGGAGCCTGGCGGCCCTGTCCATTCTCAGCCTTCTGCATCGCCGCGCGATGCGGGCCACGCAGCCGCATCCCGGCGATCCGCTGACCGAAGCCGGTACCGAGATCGACGCTGCGGCCGGCGGGGGCGGGGGCGGGCGGTGAACAACTTCCAAGTCCGCCTATCGGCCGCCCTGGTCGTCGTCCTGCTGGTATCGCTGACGCTGCTCAGCATCCGAACCTCGCATCACGCCGAAGCCCTCGTCGTGCCCGAGGTCGCGGCCAAGGCGGAGACCGTCGGCCGTTCGGTCGCCGGGCTGGTCGGCCAAGCCCTGGCGTACGGCATCCCGACGGACCGGTTCATCGGCCTGGATGACCATCTTGCCGGGATCGTCGCGGCCAATCCCGACCTTGCCTATATCGCCGTGCTGACTACGGACGGCCGACCTCTCTATTCCGGCGGCACCCCGACGGGGGACCCCGGCACGATCATCCGGGTTGCCCCCGAAGAGCTGCTCGGGTTGGTCATCGAGGTCGATATCGACCCGGCCTATGTCCGCGACGTGGTGTATCAACTGTGGCTCGACCTGGCGATCGTCATGGTGGTGACCGCCTTGGTGGCGCTGGAGCTGATCCATATCAGCTTCGGCATCGGTCTCTACGGTGCGATCGAGGGGGTGGAGCATCGGCTGTCGGCGCTGCGGCGCGGCGACTTGCGGGAACACCCGTCGGTCAGCGCAGCCGGGGCGTTCGGTCAGATCGCCCGGCGGATCGACGACCGGCTGGCGGCGTTGACGGCCCGGTTGCGGGATGCGGCCAAGACCGCCGCGGCCGTCGCGGACACCGCGCGCGCCCAGGCGATCGCCGCGATCGCGGAGCGGTTCCGGATCGGCCAGCGGGTCGGCGAAGCGCCGATGTCGGTGATCGCGATCCGCGCACCGCTATTCGTGTTCATGTTCGCCGAGGAGCTCACGCGGCCGTTCTTGCCGGTCTACATCCAGGGTCTCGCCGCGCCGGTGCCCGGCCTGTCGCCGGAGCTCGTCACCAGCCTGCCCATGGTCGTCTTCCTGGCCATCGTCGCGCTGGCCCAGCCGTTCCTGGGTACGGTGACCGAGCGTGCCGGTCGCCGCCGCTCCCTCATCATGGGCGCAGCCCTGGGCGCGGCGGGGTACGTCGCGACGGCGTTCGCCTTCGACCTTTGGGGCCTGACCATCGCCCGGGCGATGACGGCCGTCGGCTTCGCGCTGGTGTTCGTTGCGGCGCAGGGCTTCGTCATCGACACCACGGGCACCGCGCAGCGTGCCAAGGGCATGGCGATGTTCATCGGGGCGATCCTCGTCGCCGGCCTGTGCGGCCCGCCCATCGGCGGGATCCTGGCCGACCGGCTGGGGATGTCGACGGCCTTTCTGATCGCCGGCGGGGCGGCGACGGCCAGCCTGATCCTGGCCCGGATCGGTCTTCCCGAACGGGCGGGGATCGGCAAGCCGTCGGCGATGATCCGGTGGCGCGACCTGGGCATGGTGCTGCGCACGCCGCACCTGGTCGCACTGTTGGTCCTGTGCGCCCTTCCGGCCAAGCTGATCCTGGTGGCGGTGGCCTTCTTTCTGGTTCCGCTGCACATGGAGGCGACGGGCCAGACCCAGGCCGCGATCGGTCGGCTGCTGATGATCTACCCCCTGGCGATGGTGTTGCTGGTCCCGGCGTTCGCGTCCCTGGCCCGGGGGGCCGGCCAGCGCGTGCGCCTGGTCGCCCTCGGGGGCATGGTGGCCGGGCTGGGGGCCCTGATCGTGCTGATCGACCCGGACAGCGTGATGGCGATCGGGGCGGTCCTGCTGTGCCTGGGCTTGGGGCAGGCGATGAGCATCGCCTCCCAGTCCGCCCTGGTCGGGGAGTTCGGCAACGACCTGCCGGAGCCCGTCGGCGAGGCCACTCTCTACGGCATCTTCCGTCTGGTCGAGCGGACCGGCAACGCGCTGGGTCCGCTGGTCGCCGGCACGCTGTTGGGGATCTACGGGTTCGTTCCGGCGGTGGTCGGCATCGGCTTGGGCGTGGCCGGCGGGGCCGCCCTGTTCGCCCTGACCGCCGCCTTGGCACCGCGGGCCGGGTCGACCCCGCCGGGTGCCGCGTTCGAAGGGGAAGCCCGATGAAGCGTCGAACCCTCCTGACCGTCGGGCTGACAGGGGCGGTCGCCGGCGTCATGCCGCGGCCGGTCCGGTCGCAGGGCGGTCCTCATCGGATCTACCGGGTGACGTTCCGCGGCCGCACCGCCGTGGAGGAGGGGTTCGACGACTACCTCGCCGCCAACGGCATCGCGGTCGAGATGATCGACCGGGATATCGGCCGCGACCGGTCGCTGCTGCCGGGCATGGTCGAGGAGATCCGGGCGCTGCAGCCCGACCTGGTGACGACCTGGGGCACGACCGTGACCCTGGGGATCGCCGGCCGGTACGACACCGGCGATCCCGATGCCTATATTCGCAGCATTCCGGTCGTGTTCGCCCTGGTGTCGGCGCCGATGAACTCCGGCCTGGTGCCATCGCTGGAGCAACCCGGGCGCAACGTCACCGGTGCGGTACATGTGGTGCCGACCGAAACCCAGTTGCGGGCGATGGCGTCGTATCGGCCGTTCCGCCGGCTCGGGGTGCTCTACACGCCGATCGAGCAGAACTCGGTCTCGATCGTCGGCGACCTCCAGGCGCTGAGCCGTTCCATGGGGTTCGAGCTGATCACGCGCGAGTTCCACATCGATCCCGACGGCCGGCCGACCGCCGACGGCGTCGAGCGGCGCATCGCCGAGATCAAGGCCGCGGGGGCCGAATGGCTCTATCTGTTGCCCGACACGTTCCTGGGCACGGTCTATGATCGGGTCGTGCCGGCGGCGCTGGCCGAACGGTTGCCGACGTTCGGTGCGGCCGAACTGGCGGTCCGGGAAGGCGGGGCGCTGGTCGCCCTGGTGAGCCGCTACTACTCCGTCGGCCAGCTCGCCGCCTCCAAGGCGGCGCAGGTCCTGACCGACGGCCGATCGCCGGCCACGATCCCGATCGAAACCCTGCGCCGGTTCTCCCTGATCATCAATATCGACGTCGCGCGCGAACTCGATCTCTATCCGCCGATCGAGATGCTGAACTATGCCGAAGTGTTGACGGGCTAGAGCATCCTGCGTCCGAACAGACGCAGATAAGATGCTCTAACTCTTTAAACTAGATCATCTTACCCTGCGTCCGTGCGGACGCAGGATGTTCTAGAGAGGCAGCATGCGGAATGCAGTACCGGGTCGTGCACCGACCGGTCGAGACGATCCCGGTACCGGCCTGGCACACCGGCGGCGCCCGTTGGGTCCGGAGGATCTGGACTCGGTCTACGCGCTGCATCTGGCCGCCGCCGAGGCGGTGGGGCGGCCGGATCTGATCCGGCCTGAAACCCGGGCCTTCTTCGCCGCGATCCTGGAGGGCGGCGGCCTGGTGCTCGGCGTCGAGGATGATGGCGGGCTGCTGGCCTACGGCGTTCTGCAATGGGATCTGCCGCCGGCCGAGGACCTGCGCAGGCTGTTCGGCCTCGCCCCGGATGTGCCGTTCGCCAAGCTCGCCGGAGCTTCGGTCCGGCCCGGCGACTGGGGCGCCGGCCTGCACGAAGCTCTGATCGCGGCGCGGGTGGCAGCCGCACGCGGGCGCGGCCTGATCCATCTCTATGCGACCTCCGCCCCCGGCAACGCCCGTAGCTGGACGAATCTGCTCAGCCAAGGGTTCGCCATCCGCGCGCTGGTCGATCAGTATGGCGGCTACCCGCGCTACATCCTGTACCGCCGGGCGGACCGGCCGGCGGTCGGGGATGATGGAGCGGCCGAGACATGGTGCCCGGCCGGTGATGGTGCGCGCGAACGGGCATTGTTGGCGCAAGGCCTGGTCGGTGCCCGCTGGCGCCGGGCCGACGGCGGCGCGCCGGACGTGGGCTGGGTGACCGGGGTATGACCTGCGCCTGGGCCCCTTGGGAAACCGGACCGATCCCGGCGCCGCTGGCCTCCGGCCCGGTGCTGGAGGTGAACCTCCAGGCGATCGTGGACAATCACCGCACGCTCCGGCGGCGCTTCACCGGCACCGCCGTGACCGCGGTGATCAAGTCGGATGCCTATGGTCTCGGGGCGCAGCCGGTGGCCCAGGCGCTGGCGAAGGCCGGATGCGGGACCTTCTGGGTCAACGACCTGATCGAGGCGCTCGCCCTACGCCCGGCCGTGCCGAAGGCGACGATCTACGCGCTCCAGGGCCTGGGGGTCGACGCGGTCGAAGGGTTTCGCGCGGCCGGGGTGATTCCCGTTCTGGCCGGCCTGGCGGAGGTGGAGAGGGCCGCCGAAGCGGCGCGGCACGCGGGCGCCGCGCTTCCGGTGGCGATCCAACTCGACACCGGGCTCGGCCGCCTGGGCCTGCCGGCCGGCGAAGTCGAGCGTCTGATCGCGGCTCCAGAGCTGACCGACGGGCTGGATATCCGCTGCTGGGTCTCCCACCTCGCCGCGTTCGACCGGCCCGAAGATCCGCTGAACGATCGGCAGCGGGCCTTGTTCGAAGCCTGGACGGCCCGGCTCCCCCCGGCTGCCCTTAGCCTGGCTGCATCGGCCTGCGTGTTCCGCGGTCCCGGCTGGCATTTCGATCTGGCCCGGGCGGGCAGCGCCCATTTCGGCGTTCAGACCTCCGCCCGATGGCAGCCGGGACTGACGGCGGCGTACCGGCTGACCGCTCCCGTGCTGCGCATCGTCGAGCTGCCGGCAGGACGGACGGTCGGCTATCGGGGGGTCGGCCGGCTCGTACGACCGACCCGGGTGGCGACGATCGACCTCGGTTACGCCAACGGGCTACCGCCGGCCGTCACCCGGGGCGGGGCCGCCCGCATCGGGACCCATGCCGTACCGTTCGTCGGCGGTGCGTCGATGAGCCTGACCATGCTCGACGTCACCGACCTGCCCGAAGGGCTGGTGCAGGTCGGAACCCGCTGCGTGGTCTTCGACACCGACGCTCCGATCGAGCCTGTGGCCGACCGGCTCGGCGTCGCACCCAACGCGCTGCTGACACAGATCGCCGGAACCACGCCGAAACTCTATCGGGCGACCACCGGACCGGTCGTGCCTGACCGGTGTCAGCCGGACAGGGCCGCAACCGCCGCGGCGGTGTCGTCATAGATCTCGAACAGCTTGGCGAAACCGCTGAGCTTGAAGACGTCCTGCACCTGCGGCGACATCCCGGACAGGGCGAGGCCGATCCCGCTGGCCTTGCTGCGCTTGGCGGCCATCAGCAGGACGCGCAGGCCCGCGCTCGAAATGTAGGTCAGGCCGGCGAAATCCACCACGATCGGCTTGCCATCATCGAACCGTGGCAACAGCGCGGTCTCCGCATCGCGGGCGGTGGTGCTGTCGATCCGTCCGACCGGTGCGAGGACGCACACACCGGCCTGTTCGGTCTGCTGGATTTCCACGGGGGCGGTTCCTATGGCTTGGCAAAGGTCTCAGGGCAGGGCGTGCGGGTCGCTGTCCGGCTCCAGGCACTTGATGAGCGTGGTGCGGTTGCGACCGTCGATCCGTTCATAGCGCATCTCATCGGTCAATTCCCGCACCAGATGGACGCCGAGACCCCCGATCGGCCGGGTGTCGACATCCGACTCCAGGTCGGGCGGCGGCGCGGTCAGGGGATCGAACGGGACACCGTTGTCGACCAGTTCCAGCCGCACCTGGCGATCCGGTGTGTACGCGATCGATACCGTGAGCCGAGGCTGTGCGACGCCGCCGAAACCGTGGCTGATCGTGTTCGCGACGAGTTCGTCGAGGGCGATCAGGATCGCGTGCTCGGCCTGGGGCGGCAGGTGGTGGATCCGCATGAAGGCCTCCAGCCGCCGGGTGAGCACGTCGGCGTCATCGGGCCGCCCGGCGACCGTGAGGGTCGACCGGTCCGGAGGCGCCATCCGTCCGAGGCCCGCTGCGTGTTCGGGCTCCATCACCGGGCCCGGCATCTCCGGGTCGATTAGCTGATAGAGCTCCTCGGTCCCGAACTGCTTGGGCAGAGTCTTGTGCCCCAGATAGCGCACGGCATAGCGCGGCACATAGGGCCTGCCGGCCTGGCGGGCGGCATCGGCGCGCTCGTCCATCTCCGCCCTCAGGGCCGCGACGAACGGGGCGGACGCGCACACCGCGCCGGGGGCGACGATCGGCTCGATCCTGGCCGTCCGGCTGATATGATGCCCGAACACGGTACCGCGTCCGGTCAGCGGCTGGATCCCGACGAAGACCGGCCCGACATGCAGGGCCATCCGGAATTGCGGCCGCCGGCGGAGGCCAAAGGCCTTGACATCGATCTCCGCCACCGCCCGGGTCAACGCCATGGTCCAGTCGGCCAGATGATGGGCCCGCTCGGTGACGGCGTGCACCGCATCGCCCCAGGTTTCCACCAGCATCGGCGGTTCGGAGATCGCGGCGACCCGCTGCCCGGCCTCGGCGAGGAAATCGTACAGCAACGGGACTTCCTCATCCGCCATCTGGGTGTAGGACGCCATGTCGGCGAACAGGATGGCGCGGATCGCCCGCGGACTGACGTCCAGCGACAGGTCATCCAAAGCATCCGCGGCACGGTCGTCGGGGCGGCGGCGGGGGGCGGACGGCAGGCCCGCCTCCAGCCTCAGATCGTCGAGATCGATGATTGAGAGCCGCGCCATCTCCGGCCACTGGTCCATGGCATCCGCCGGGCTGCCGGGCCGCGGCGTCTCTCCCGGGCTCCAGGCCAGCAGCAGGTGCGGCGGAATGCCGAGCGCGTCTCCCCTCAGGCGGGCCATGCCTTGCAGCAGCTGGTTGTTGAACCGCAGCAGCAAAGGATCGCCGAGCAGCTTCTCCTCGCACCCGATCACCACCGAACGGGCGCCGGCGCACAGCGCCTCGAACCGCTCCCGCCAGGCGGCCCCGGCCGGATCCACATACTGGCCGACGAAGTCGTCGCGGTGGCACGGCAGAACGAGGTTGAGTTCACCGCCCAGCGCCAGCAGCTCCTCGCCGAACAGGATGTCGGCGCCCGCCGCGGCGGAGCTGTAGCCGATCACCGTTCCCAGATCCGTGATCCGTCGCGTCAGGGTCCGTCGCAGCGGGGCTTCCAGATCCGGCGGGAACGACCCCGGCCCGGCGCCGGGCCGGTCGATCGGCTGCCCGACGAACACGACGATCCCGGCAGGGGCTGTCATCGGGCCGGGCGAATGGCTGAAAGGCGAACCGACGCTGATACCATGATCCTGGCCCGCATGGTGGGGAACCCGTTCCCCCACCATGACGCGGTGGTATCGAAAATCAATGTCGGACACGATGAGGCGATGAACCGGCGTGTGCCGTCATGTAGGCTCGAACCGCACCGGTTGCCGCCGGAAGGGGCGGGTTCCGGTCGGACCGAGCGGGCCGACGGATGACCGCGACCGAGAACTGCACGGGGAGGCGAGAGCATGCCGATGATCACCTATCTGACGCGGATTCGGTTCGATTTCGGGGCGGTGACCGCCTTGGGCGAGGAGGTGACCGGCCTGGGCGTCACCCGGCCGCTGATCGTCACCGACCCCGGTATCGCCACGGGCGCCGTGCTGGGGGCGGTGCTGGACGCTCTGCCGGCAGGGATGCCCCGGCTGGTCTTCGACGAGACACCGGCGAACCCGACCGAAGCCGCGGCCCGCGACGCGCTGCACCGCTACCGGGGGGAGGGAGCCGACGGGCTGATCGCGGTCGGTGGCGGCTCGGCCCTCGATCTCGCCAAGGCGGTCCGGTTGATGGTGACCCATCCCGGGCCGCTCGCCCGCTACGCGGCCATCGAAGGCGGGGTGGCGCGGATTACCGATGCCATGCCGCCGATGATCGCGATTCCGACCACCGCCGGCACCGGCAGCGAGGTCGGCCGCGGCAGCCTGATGATCGTGGACGACGGCCGCAAGCTCGGCCTGATCAGCCCGCATCTGATCCCGAGCCTGGCCCTGGTCGATCCTGACCTGACGGTGGGCATGCCGGCCTGGCTGACCGCCGGCACCGGGATGGACGCGGTCACCCATTGCATCGAGACCTTCATCGCGCCGTCGGTGAACCCGCCGGCCGAGGCGATCGCGCTGGACGGCCTGTGCCGCGGCTGGCGGGCCATCCGCCGCGCCACCGAGCACGGTCACGACCGCGAGGCCCGCTGGCAGATGGCAATGGCGGCGATGATGGGCGCGATGGCGTTTCAGAAGGGGTTGGGGGCGGTGCATGGCCTGTCCCATCCCCTGGGCACCCTCGAGGGCGGCCGGTTCCACCACGGCACGTTGAACGCGGTGCTGCTGCCGGCGGTTCTGCGCCACAACCACCCGAGCTGTCCGGAGAAGTACGAGGCCCTGGCGGCAGCCATGGGCGGCACCGAGCCGACCCGGCTCGACCGGGTGATCGACGGCCTGAACGCCGATCTCGGGTTGCCCGGCAGCCTTGGTGCCATGGGCGTTCCCGCGGACCCGTTCGACCGGGTGGCCGAACAGGCGATGGCCGACCACTCCACCGCCTCCAATCCCCGGCCGATGACGGTGGAGAGCTATCGCGCCCTGCTGGCCGAAGCGGCATGATCGCAGGCGTTCAGAGCACCTTATCTGGGTCCGAACGGACGCAGATAAGGTGCTTTAACTCTTTGAATTAGATCGACTTATCTGCGTTCAGATGAGTCCATCCGAACGCAGGTTGATCTGGCCGGGGTCCTCGCTGATCACCTGGTCGAAACGGGTGAGGGGGGCGATCTCGCGCCGGGCACTGCGGCCGAACTTGGTCCGTTCGGCCAGCAGATACGCCGCCTTCGATACCCGCATGGCAGTCTTCTTGACGGCGATCTTGCCGAAGTCGAAGTCCATCACCCGGCCGCCGGCCTCGACCCCGGAACAGCCGATCAGGGCGATGTCGAGGCTCAAGGCGGACAACGCCATCACCACCTCCTCGCCGGTCAAGGAGCCGTCCTTGCCCGACACGCGGCCCCCCAGGATGTGCACCTCGTGCCGGGTATGGTCGAGCCGGACAGCGGCGAGCAGATTGTTGGTGAACACCTGCAGACCCCGGCGCGTATTCAGGGCTGCCGCCGTCGCTTCCATCGTCGTGCCGACATCGAGGAACAGCGCCGCCCCGTCGGGGATCGCCGCGACGGCCGTTTCGGCGATGCGCCGCTTGGCGTCGACCCCCAGGGTGAGCTTGCGCTCGTGACCCAGGCGCAGCGCCTCGCCCTTGCCGCCGGGGCCGGCACCGCCGTGGAACCGTTGCAGCAGGCCCGCTTTGTCGAGGGCGATGATGTCCCGCCGCACGGTCTGGGCGGAGACCCCGAACGTCTCTGCCAGGGTGTCGATGGTCACGAAGCCCTGGGCCTCGGCGATCGCCAGGATCTCCCGCTGACGGGACGTCAGACGGGCGTCCGCGCCGGGATCGGGTAGGCTGGCCACTTCCCTTGCGCCCCCAAGCTGTGTAAGAAAACTTCCATCCCTCTAGCCGAGATGGTGGTGGCATGGAAGCCGGTTTGTACTTCGACGCGCAGGTGGGCCTCGTGCATCGGCGGGACCCGGCCGGTCCGGTCCTGGTGTTCGATGCCTGGTCTTGGGCTTGGCGGCCGTCGGCAGCGGCGCTGTCCGCGGCGGCCGAGCCGGTCACGCCGGTCGAGGCGCTGCGGCGGTTGTCGGCGTCGAGTGGCGTGCGCCGGCTGCCGATCGCGGTGGTCGGGCCGCGCGACGCCACCGCGGCGCAAGTGACGACCGCGCGCGTGCTGGGCACCGGGCTGGCCGATCTCGGCCTGACGGTGATCTGTGGCGGGCGCAGCGGGGTGATGGCGGCTGTAGCCGCCGGGGTGCGGGCGGCAGGCGGGCTGATCATCGGCCTGTTGCCCGATGACGATTGGCGGCGCGCCAATGACGACATCGTCATTCCCGTCGCCACCGGGCTGGGGGAGGCCCGCAACGCCGTGATCGCCCGCGCCGCAGCCGCGCTGATTGCCGTCGGCGGCTCCTACGGCACGATGACGGAGGTCGCCTACGGGCTGAAGTTCGGCAAGCCGGTGATCGGGCTGGCGGACCCGCCGGCGATACCGGGACTGATCCCGGTCGCGGATGTCGATGCGGCTCTGTCGATGCTGGCCGGCAAGTTGGTCATTCCTGCGGTAATGTCATAAATCTTACACAGCTCTGTGCTATCTGACCGACAACTTACATCGTTGGCCGACCAAAGGAGGCATGGATGCTGGAGCTGCGCGACGTCACGCGCCGGTTCGGGGAGACCACCGTGCTGCACGGGATCTCCCTCACCGTCGTTGACGGCAGCTTCACCTCGCTGCTCGGCCCGTCGGGCTGCGGCAAGTCCACCACGTTGCGGATCATGGCCGGGCTGGACCGTCCGACCGCCGGTCAGGTGCTGATCGACAACCGGGACGTCGCGGAGTTGACCGCCGCCCAGCGCAACGTGGCGATGGTGTTCCAGTCCTACGCCCTCTACCCGCATCTGACGGTGGCGCAGAACATCGCGCTGCCCTTGGTGATGCGCCATATGAACCGGTTCGAACGGGCACCGCTGTTCGACCGCATTCTGCCCTCGGCCCGGGTCAAGCAAGCCGGCCACCGGGCCCAGGTGGGCGCGGTTGCGGAGATGCTGGGCATCACCGAGCTGCTCGACCGCAAGCCCGCGCAGCTCTCCGGCGGTCAGAAGCAACGGGTGGCGGTCGGCCGAGCGCTGGTGCGCGATCCGTCGCTGTTCCTGCTCGACGAGCCGCTGTCGAACCTCGACGCCAAGCTTCGCGTGCAGATGCGCGGTGAACTGACGGCCCTGCACCGCCGCACCGGCCGCAGCTTCGTCTATGTCACCCACGATCAGGCCGAGGCGATGAGCATGTCCGACCGGATCGCGGTGTTCATCGATGGCCGCATCGCCCAGGCCGGCAGCCCCCGCACCCTGTTCGAGCGTCCGGTCAGCCGCACCGTTGCGGCTTTCATCGGCAGCCATCCGATCAACCTGCTCGATGTCGGGGCGGCGCGGGGAGAGCTGGAGGACCCGTTCGGCGGGTTCTGGCCGGTCGGCGGCGAGGTGCCGGCCCGACTCACCATCGGCATCCGGCCCGAGCACCTGTCGGTCGTCGAAACCAGGCCGGCCTTCGCCGGTCATGTCGCGGCGATCGAGTATCTCGGGGCGGAGATGCTGGTGACGGTGCGCTTTCCCGGCGGTGCCGAACTGCGCGCATTGGCGCCGGGGGAGGGGAGCCTGCCCGCCATCGGTCAGCCCATCGGCCTCGATCTCGATCCGGCGCGGGCGCATCTGTTCGATCCGCTGAGCGGCGAGCGTCTCGACCTCGGGCTGGAGCGGAAGCCATGAGGCCGCTGCTCACCCGCGCTTGGCGGGAGACGGTCACCGACATGTGGCTGGCCGGCCCGGCGACGCTGGCGATGCTGGTGCTGATCTTTATCCCGGTCGGGATCGTCGCCATCTTGTCGGTCACCGACTACCAGTTCGGGGCGCGCAGCTTTCGCTGGGTCGGGGTCGACAATTACGTCACCTTGTTCACCGACCCGATCGGCCGCCGGGCCCTGGTCAACACGCTGATCTACGTGGCGGTGGTGATCCCGTTCTCGATGGGCCTGGCGTTGGCGGTGGCGTTGGGCCTGCACCGCCTGGCGGCGTGGTGGCCGTGGCTGTCCAGCCTGTTGCGGGCAGCCTACTTCCTGCCGGTCGCAGCCACCCTGGTGGCGATGGCGATCGCCTGGCAGATGCTGCTCCACCCCAATATCGGCTTGGTGAACAGCACGCTGGCGGCGATCGGCCTGCCGGGCCGGGACTGGCTGTCGGACCGCGGACTGGTGCTCTACACCCTGGCGGCGATCGGGATCTGGCAGACCGTCGGCTACAACATGGTGCTGTTCCTCGCCGGTCTTTCGGCCATCCCGCAGCACCTCTACGACGCGGCCGCCGTCGACGGGGCCGACCGGGGGTGGGACCGGTTCTGGACCGTCACCTGGCCGATGCTGGGACCGACGACCCTGTTCGTTGCGGTGATCACCGCCACCAACGCCTTTCAAGTGTTCGAGACGGTGGCGACCCTGACCCGCGGCGGCCCGGCCTTTGCCTCCGACACCCTGGTCTACGCGCTCTACCGGGAAGGCTTCGTCTACTTCAAGGCGGGCTATGCCAGCGCGATCACCATGGTGTTCTTCGTGGTCGTGGTCGTGCTGACGCTGCTGCAGTTCCGCGTCCTCGAACGACGGGTGCATTACCGATGAGACCGGGTGCGGTGATCGGCCGGGCGGCCGCGGTGACGCTGCTGCTGTTGGGCGCGGCGGTGATCCTGCTGCCGTTCCTGTGGATGTTGTCGCTGTCGCTGAAGCCGGCCGACGAGATCTTCACCCCGGGCGTCGACCTGCTGCCCAGCCGGCTCGAATGGTCGAACTACGTCAGGGCGTTCTCCGAGGTCGATCTGGCCCGCTACCTGCTCAACGGGGTGATCGTCTGCGCCGGCATCCTGGTGTTCCAGATCCTGTTCGCCGTGCCGTGCGCCTACGCCCTGGCCCAGCGCCGCTTCAAGGCCCGGACCTTCGTCTTCGGCCTGGTGCTGGCGGGCCTGTTGGTGCCGTTCCACGTCACCGCCATTCCGATCTTCCTCGGCCTCGCGCAGCTCAAGCTGCTCAATACCTACACCGCGCTGATCGTGCCGTTCGTCGCCTCGGTGTTCGGCATCTTCCTGTTCCGCCAGTACTTCGCGCAACTACCGGCGGACCTGTTCGAGGCCGCCCGGGTCGATGGCCTGTCGGAAACGGCGATCGTCTGGCGCATCGCCTTCCCGCTGGCGTTCCCGGCCGCGACCGCGTTCGCGATCTTCTCGGTGACGGCGCATTGGAACGACCTGTTCTGGCCGCTGATCGTCACCTCCGACCCCAGCCTCGCCACCCCGCCCCGCGGCATCGTCTATTTCCGCGACGAGGAGGCGGGCGACGATCTCGGCCCACTGATGGCGGGTGCCGCGGTGATCACCGCACCCCTGATCATCGGTTTCCTGCTTGCCCAGCGCAAATTCACCCAAGGCATCGCCTTCGGCGGGCTGCAGGGCTGACCGGACACAACAAGAAGCGCGGGACTGGCAACCGCGCCCGGTGACGTTCGTTCCCATTCTCGCAACACCAAAGGGTTCGCTATGAGAACGCTCCTTCTGACCGCCGCGATCGCGTTGGCGGCTACCGGTGCCCACGCACAGACCGAGATCCGCGTCCACTACGCCATCCCGACCATCTGGGCCGACACGCAAGAGGCCCTGGCCGAGGCCTTCATGGCCGCCAACCCCGATATCGAGGTCGTCTTCGACGGACCGGCGGAGAGCTACGCCGAAGGGGTGCAGCGGCTGCTCCGCGAGTCGGTCGCCGGCACGCTGCCGGATGTCGCTTATCTCGGCCTGAACCGGTGGCGCATCCTGGAAGCCCGCGGCCTGACCCAGCCGCTCGACCCGTTCATCGGCGACGCGAGCGCGTTCGCGGCCGCCGGCTTCACCCCGGCCTTGCGGTCGCTGGGCCAGTACCGAGGTCAGCAGCACGCCCTGGCGACCTCGGCCTCCAGCCTGGTGATGTATGTGAACCCCGAACTGGTCGAACGGGCCGGCGGGTCGATGGAGGACTTCCCCACCACCTTCGACGGCGTCATCGAGCTTGCCGCCCGCATCGACGCCCTGGGGGACACCGTCGACGGCATCTGGGTCGACCGGCATGACTGGCGCTTCCAGTCGCTGCTCGGCTCCCATGGCGGCCGGCCGATGACCCCGGACGAAAGCGACATCGCCTTCGACGACGAAGCCGGCATCGCCGCGGCCACGCTGTATCGGCGCTTCGCCGACGAGGCGGGGATGAAGAGCTACATCGACGACCAGGCCCGCCAGGCGTTTCCGGCCGGCACCTTGGGCATCATGCTGGAAAGCTCGTCCCTGCTGACCCGCTTCACCCAGGCCGCCGGCGACCGCTTCGACGTGACCGTGAAGCCGCTGCCCGTGGCCGCCGAGGATCCCGGTGCGGTCTACTTCCCCACCGGCGGCTCGGCCATCGTCATGCTGACCGACGATCCGGACAAGCAGCAGGCCGTCTGGGAGTATGTCCAGTTCGTCACCGGCCCGGAGGGCGCGCAGATCGTGGTCGAGAACACCGGCTACGCCCCGACGAACGCGCTGGTGCTCGAGGACGAGGCCTATCTCGGCGCCTTCTATGCCGACAATCCCAACGCCCTGGTCGCCCATACCCAGGTCGCCCGGTATGCCGGGCCCTGGTACGCCTACCCGGGTGCCGAAGGGGTCGCGGTGACCGATCTGATCGCCGCCGCCCTGGTCGAGGTGACGGAAGGGGCGGATCCCGAAGCCACCATCGGCGACCTGGCCGACACCCTGCGCAGCCGGCTGGGGATGAACTGACCCGCCGCCGCCGCCCGGGGGGAGGAGCTGTCCGGTCTCGGCCGGGCAGCTTCCTCGCTCGGTGTGCGACCTACAGCACCGCCAGCATGTCGGCGACCAGCGGGTGGCGGACGATATCGCTTTCCGCCATCTCGATCACCGCCACCTTGGGCAGCGGGGCCAGGCGATCGGCGATACCCGCCAGGCCGGAGATCCCCGGCAGCAGGTCGGACTGGTCGGGGTCGCCCGTGATCACCATGGTGGAGTGCCAGCCCAGCCGGGTCAGCAGCATCTTGAGCTGGCCGTAGGTGCAGTTCTGCGCCTCGTCGATCACCACATAGGCGTTGTTCAAGGTCCGGCCGCGCATATAGGCGATGGGGGCGATCTCGATGCTGCCATCGGCGATCAGGCCCTTGAGGCGCTTGCCCCCGAGCCGGTCGTTGAGCGCGTCGTACAGCGGCCGCAGATAGGGGGCGAGCTTGTCCTCCAGCGCTCCGGGCAGGAAGCCCAGCGTCTCGCCGGCCTCGACCGCGGGGCGGGACAGAAGGATGCGGTCGACCTTGCCGGCTTCCAGAGCCTCGACCGCCTTGGCGATCGCCAGATAGGTCTTGCCGGTGCCGGCCGGTCCCAGCGCCAGCACCATCGCCTTGGTGTCGAGGGCGTGCAGCAGTGCTTGCTGGTTGGGGCTCTGCGCCTTGACCTTGCGGACGAAGCTGCGGTCTCGGTGACCATCGTCAAGCGGCGTCCAGGGCCGATCCTCCGGGAAGAGGGGCTGGACCTTCTGGGTGCGGGGGGCACGTGTACGCTTAGCCATGGGGACCTCGTTGCTGCGGGGCGAGCAGGCGGCAGGCCGCGGTTCCCCGCCCGATCGGGGCCGCGCTGTCGAAGCGTCGAAACGCAAAACGCCCCTCGCGGGTCGGCGAGGGGCGTCGATTGTGGTCGGTCCGAGCCGGCCGTCTCGCAAGCGCCGGTGCGGCCGCCAAGGCGGTCGAAGATGAACCCCGGGTCGGCAGTTGCACTGCGGCGGCCCTCGCCTAGTGGTTCCGTCCGCCGACGGTCATGAGCAGGCTCAAGACGATTCGGCATGACACCAGGATACACCAATCAAGCGGTTGCTACCGGTCCTGAATGTGAAATCCCCGTGAAACGGGTCGCCGGTCGGGTCCGTCGGCTATGCGTCCCCCTGGTCGAGCACGGCGACCGGGTCGCCCCGCCGCACCGTCCCGGCCTCCAGCACCTGGGCGTAGACACCGCAGTCCTGATGACCGAACCCCTCTTCCAGCGCGCGCGGGATGTTGCGATCCCTGGCGCCGCTGGTGGGATCGACATTGGTGGCGGCACACCGGTCGATGCGTTCGACGATGCGCACAACGGCCTCGCCGATCCGCACGGTCTTGCCGATCCAGCCGAACTCGGCCCACGGATCGGCCCCCGCGATCAGCAGATTGCCGCGGAACCGCAGCGCGTCCACGGGCTTGCGGACCACCCGTTCGACGTCCTGGACGGTGGCTCGGTTGATGATCGAGATCAGCGGGTCGCGCTTGTCGGTGAAGCTGATCCCGGGCGCTTCGACGATCTTCGGCGTGCCCAGGGCCTCCCTACCCAGATAAGCGGACAGGAACTGGCTGATCAGATCTCGGCCGACCTGGGAGTTGAGGTCGCCGCCGGCGACCCGGCGTCCGTCCCGCTGGATCGTCAACTGCCCCGTCGCGTGATCGAGCCGGGTGTCCAGTGCTGCCAATCGCTCGTTGGTCATCAGCATCAGGAACTGCCGCTTCGAATGCCATTGCGGATCGGCGGCGTCGAACCGGCTGGCGCCATGGGCGATGGCGTAGCGGCGGTCACCGGGCACGGCGTCGCCGGCGCGCAGCGCGATCGCCTCCAGCGGTTCGTGCGACAGCCCCTTGATCGGGTACCGGTGGATATCGGAGACGGTGATAGTCATCCCGGCAGCTTATCGGCCGGGTCGGATGGACGGGTCAATGCGCCGCGGTGTCGGCGGGTCACGTCACGCGCCCGGCGTCGTCGCCCAGTCGTTCAGCGCCCAATCATAGGCCGTCCGGTCGTAGCCGCGCCGTCCGGCCAGTCGGCCGGCCAGATCGGGTGCGGCATAGCGGCGCAGATGGTCGAGCACGCCGGCTTCGGTGCCGCCAAAATCCTCGTCGAACCACCGGTAGATCGATGACACGGTCAAGGAGCGGCCGGCCCATCGCGCGCCACGGGGGTCGTTGACATAGGCGCGGGCGCCGTTGTCGAGCAGGGCCTCGCCATTGCCGGGAACGAAGGCCTCGGCCGCCAGATTGGGGCACCCGATGGCCGCGCAGTTGACCGCATAGTGGATCCGCGGGTCCTGGTTCCAGATGGGCCGCAGGATCCGGTGTTCGATGTCGTCGAGGCTGAGAGGCTCGCCCGCGATCACGACCAGTTTCGCGCCCCAAGGGCCGTTGGCGAACAGACCGGGCGAGATGTCGATATCGCGGATGCTGCCGACGGGATAGGCGTCCAAGACCGTATCGACCGTCACGAGATTGTAGAGATTGACCCAGAACGCGAACTGCCAGGTCCGGTCCAAGCCGTCGACATCGACCTCCGACCAGTCGTCGATCAGCCGGCGTACACGGTCGCGGTCGCGTATCGCTGCGCGGTAGTCGATCCGGGCGACGCCGTCCCGGTCCATCCGGCGGTAGGTGGTCAGCCAGGATGACCAGCCGCCGAAATCCACGATCGCGGTCGATTGCGGCCGGTGTTCCAGCCAGCGATCCCACAGATCGGGCCGCGGTGCCGCCACCGCCGCCGCCGACAGCCCCCCGCCGGCGGCAAGGGCCGTCCCCGCGACAAGCGCGCGCCTGGTGATCCGGGGCCGGACGGTGGTCGTCTCGCCACCGGGGGGGCGGGCAGGACGCTCGACCATGGTCAGCAGCCGGACCGATAGCGTGCCCGGCCGGCACTGTCGGCGATATAGGCCGCCAGAGCGTCCGGTTCGGCATCGATCAGGTAGTCGAAGCGGCGGGACAGGATCCGGCAATAGGTCGGGGCCGACAGCCGGCGCAGACGATCGGCCTCCTCGTTCGCCATCCGGGTCCGGTAGGTGTTGAAGGCCGCGACCCCGTCGCCGCCGACGCTGAACGCGGTCTCCAGATCCTCCTGGCTGTCGATGATCAGATCGGCGTGGCGCTGATTGAACCGGCGGTACTGCAGATAGAGGTCGCCGTCGCCGACACCGAACGCGGCATCGCAGGCAAGCGACGTGACCAGCAGCTCGGTATGCAGCCGCATGAACTGGTCCGCTTCGGCACGATCGGCCGGTGCGCACAGTCCCCGCCGCTCGGGCGGGGCCGGCAGGTTCATCAGTTGCTCCAGCGTTTCGACCGTGCCGGGTTGGCTGGCGGTCGTCTGCGCCAGGACGGCTGGTGCCGGAGCCGCCATGGCGATCGCCATGACGGCGAGAAGCGACACGATGCGGGCAAGCATGGGGGAACCTGTCGTGTGGATTGAACCGATGCGCAGGGCCCGCCCATTTCCGCGCGGGCCCTGCGCATCGGTCCGGAGGTAGTGGACCGGCGGCACGCCGTCCACCACCTCACCAGGATGTCACGAAAACGCCCCGATCGTGATCGATCGGGGCATCCCGTCCATCCGTTCCGGTGACCGCGGTCCGGGTCACACCCCGATCAGCAGGCGGCCGGGGTCTTCGATCGCCTCCTTGATCCGGACCAGGAAGGTGACCGCTTCCTTGCCGTCGATGATGCGATGATCGTAGCTCAAGGCGAGATACATCATCGGCCGGATATCGACCTTGCCGTTCACCGCCATTGGCCGCTCCTGGATCTTGTGCATGGCCAGGATGGCCGATTGCGGCGGGTTGAGGATCGGTGTGGACATCAACGAGCCGTAGACGCCGCCATTGGTGATGGTGAAGGTGCCGCCGGTCATCTCCGCCATCGTCAGCTTGCCGTCGCGGGCCTTGCGGGCGTAGTCGCCGATGCCCTTCTCGATCTCGGCAAAACTCAACCGGTCGCAATCGCGCACGACCGGGACCACCAGGCCCTGGGGCGAGCCGACCGCGACGCCGATATCGTAGTAGTTCTTGTACACCATATCGGTGCCGTCGATCTCGGCATTGACCGCCGGCAGTTCCTGCAGGGCCGAAACGGCGGCCTTGACGAAGAACGACATGAAGCCGATGCGCACGCCGTGACGCTTCTCGAACCGTTCCTTGTACTGGGTCCGCATCGCCATCAGGGCCGACATATCCACCTCGTTGAAGGTGGTCAGCATCGCCGCGGTATTCTGCGCCTCCTTCAGGCGCCGGGCGATGGTCTGGCGCAGCTTGGACATCCGCACCCGCTCTTCCCGGTCCTTTTGCGGCCGGGGCGGGCTTTCGGGTCGTTCATAGGCCGGGATCTCGATGGCGACGGACGCGGATGCCGGGCCGGGAGCGGGGGAGGCGGCTTTGCCGCCCCGGTCCAGAAAGGCCTGAACATCTTCCTTGAGGACGCGGCCGCCCTTGCCGGTGCCCGCGATCGCGGCCGCATCGAGGTCGTGATCCGCGATCATCTTGGCGGCGGCCGGCATGACGGCGGCGTCGCGGCCGCCGGAGCTCGATGGGGCCGCCGCCGGGGCGGATGCGGCCGGGGCCGAGGCCGCCGCTGCTGCACCGCCGGTCGAGATGATGGCGATCAGCGCGCCGATCTCCACCGTGTCGCCTTCCTGCGCCTTGAGCTCGGACAGCACGCCGGCCTGCGGCGCGTTGACCTCCATGGTCGCCTTTTCGGTCTCCAGCTCGACGATCGGCTCGTCCCGCGCCACCGTGTCTCCGGCCTTCTTGAGCCATTGGCCGATGGTCGCTTCGGTTACCGATTCGCCCAAGGACGGCACGGTGACCTCGACCGACGCGCCGTCTCCGGCGGATGCGGCCGCGCTGGCCGGTGCCGGTGCCGGGCTCGACGCCGGGGCTTCGGCCTTCGTACCCGATGCGGCACCGTCGGCGATCACGCCTAAAAGGGCATTCACCTCGACCGTGTCGCCTTCGTTGGCGGCAACGGTCTCCAGGACGCCGTCGGTCGGGGCGTTGACCTCCAACGTGACCTTGTCGGTCTCCAGCTCGACGATCGGCTCGTCCCGGCTGACCGGGTCCCCGGGCTTCTTGAGCCATTGGGCGACCATCGCCTCGGTGACCGATTCGCCCAGGGCGGGGACCTTGATATCCACCATCGTGGAAGACCTTTTTGTTGGTTCGACTGCTTGCGGCGTGCGGGAAGGAGAGCCGGTCAGCCCGGCAGGGTGAGGGCCTGATCCAGCAGCCGCGCCTGTTCGGCCAGGTGGCGGCGCATCAGCCCGGTGGCCGGCGCGGCGGCGTCGCTTCGGCCGGCATAGATCGGCCGTTTGGCGCCGTGGCCGATCTCGTCGAGCAACTGCTCGATGCGCCGGTCGACCCAGTACCAGGCTCCCATGTTGCTGGGTTCCTCCTGACACCAGACGACATCGGCGTTGGGATGCTTGTCGAGTTCGAGCTTCAACGCATCCTTGGGGAACGGGTAGAGCTGTTCGAGCCGGATGATGGTGATGTCGTCGATCCCGCGTTCGTCCCGTTCCTTCTTCAGATCGTAATAGACCTTGCCCGTGCACAACACGACGCGGCGGATCTTCTCCGGGGCGGCCAGGTCGGCATCCTCGTAGAGCACACGGTGGAACGTCGACTGTTCGGTGAACATGTCGAGCCGCGACACCGCCTCCTTGTGTCGCAGCAGGCTCTTCGGGGTCATCACGATCAGCGGTTTGCGGAACGCCCGATGGATCTGCCGGCGCAGCATGTGGAAGTAGTTCGCCGGCGTTGTCGGATAGCAGACCTGCCAGTTGTCCTCTCCGGACATCTGCAGGAACCGCTCCAGCCGGGCGGAGGAGTGTTCGGGACCCTGGCCTTCGTAGCCGTGCGGCAGCAGACAGACCAGCCCGGACATCCGCAGCCATTTCGACTCGCCCGACGAGATGAACTGGTCGAACACCGTCTGCGCGCCGTTGGCGAAATCGCCGAACTGGGCTTCCCACAGCACCAGTGCCTTGGGCTCGGCCAGGGAGAAGCCGTACTCGAAGCCCAACACGGCGAACTCCGACAACGGGCTGTCATGGACCTCGAAGGTGGCCTGGCCTTCGGCGACGTGATTGAGCGGCACGTAACGGATCTCGGCCTGCTGGTCGATCCAGACCGAGTGCCGTTGCGAGAAGGTGCCGCGGCCGCTGTCCTGGCCGGACAGGCGCACCGGCACGCCTTCGGCCACCAACGTGCCGAAGGCCAAGGCTTCCGCCGTGGACCAGTCGAGGCCGTCGCCGGACTCCAGCATCGCCTGCTTGGCCTTGAGCTGACGGGCGATCTTGGAGTTGAGGCTGAAGTCCTTCGGTACGGCGGTCAGCGCCGCGCCGACCTCCTTGAGGCTTTCTTCCGGCACGCCGGTCGATCCGCGGCGCGGGTCGTCCTTGGTCGCGGTGGTCAGTCCCGACCAGGCACCGGCCAGCCAGTCGGCCTGGTTCGGCCGGTAATGCGTGGCGGCCTCGTACTCGTCCTCCAACTCGGCCAGGAAGCCCTTGACCGCCTGATCCGACTCCTCCTGGGTCATCACCTTGTCGGCGACCAGCTTGCGGGCGTGGATCTCCCGCGTGGTCGGATGCTTGGAGATCGCCCGGTACATCAGCGGCTGGGTGAAGGCCGGCTCGTCGGACTCGTTGTGGCCGAACCGCCGGTAGCAGAACATGTCGATCACGACATCCTTGTGGAACTGCTGGCGGAACTCCGTGGCGATCCGGGCGACGTGCACCACGGCTTCGGGATCGTCGCCGTTGACGTGGAAGATCGGCGCCTGAATCGCCAGCGCCACATCGGTCGGGTAGGGCCCTGAACGGCTGTAGGACGGTGCGGTGGTGAAGCCGATCTGGTTGTTGATGACGAAGTGAATGGTGCCGCCGACGCGGTAGCCCTTGAGTTCGGACAGCATCAAAGTCTCGGGCACGATGCCCTGGCCGGCGAACGCCGCGTCCCCGTGCAGCAGCACCGGCATGACCTGGCGGCGATCGGTGTCGGCGCGCTGCATCTGCTTGGCCCGCACCTTGCCCATGACGACCGGGTTGACCGCCTCCAGATGCGAGGGGTTGGCGGTCAGCGACAGGTGGATGACGTTGCCGTCGAAGTCCCGGTCCGACGATGTCCCCAGGTGGTACTTGACGTCGCCCGAACCCTGCACGTCTTCGGGGTGGGCGGGATTGCCCTGGAATTCGGAGAAGATCGCCTTGAACGGCTTGCCCATGACGTTGGCCAGCACGTTGAGCCGGCCGCGATGGGCCATGCCGAGCACGATTTCCTTCAGGCCCAGCTGGCCGCCGCGCTTCATGATCTGTTCGAGCGCCGGCACCATCGCCTCGCCGCCGTCCAGGCCGAAGCGCTTGGTGCCGGTGTATTTGAGGTTCAGGAAGCGCTCGAACTGCTCGGTCGCCACCAGCCGGTCGTAGATCGCCCGCCGGCCGCGCTCGGTGAACTGGGTGCGGTTGTGGATCTGCTCGATCCGCTGCTGCAGCCAGGCCTTCTGCTCGGGGTCCTGGATGTGCTGGAACTCGACCCCGATATTGCCGCAATAGGTCTCGCGCAGGCGCGTGACGATCTCCTGCAACGGGGCCGTGCGCATCCCCAGACTGTCGACATAGATCCGCCGGTCCCTATCGGCTTCGGTGAAGCCGTAGAAGGACGGATCGAGTTCCGGATGCCTGGTCGGCTTGTGGATGCCGAGCGGATCGAGATCCGCCTCGAGATGGCCGCGCACCCGGTAGGCGCGGATCAGCCGTTGGGCGGCGATTGAATCTTTGGTCGCGCGCCAGAGGTCTTCGATGGCGTAGGTGCCGGGAGCGGAGGCCGCGGCCGGTACGGCCGAACCGTCGGCCTTGCCGTTGCGCGCGCCGCTCTTGGCTGCCGGCTCGGCTGGAACCACGGCGAGCAACGCTTCCCCGTACCCGTCCAGATCCGGGGTGTCGGGCGCGCGCTTGTGCCAGCTCGGTCCGACCAGCTCCGCCAGGATCTCCTGCTCCTCATCGCCAAGCTGGCCGAAGAACCGGGACCAGCTCTCGTCCACGCCGCTGGGGTCTTTGCGGTAGCGGGCGTACAGATCCGCGATGAAGGTGGCGTTGTGGGCGGTCAGAAAGGACGTTTGCTCGGCCGGTCGTGCCATGGTCGCCTGGGTGGTCGCGCCGGGCGCGCGGAAAGCTGGGCCCGGGTCTCTACAAGACTGGTGACGAAGGGCCGGGGCGTCAGCATCCATCGGATGCGCGAGGTCACACCCCGACCGACCCCCCGCGGCGGCGGGTCGCCCGGGGGATCGGGCCGGACCCTACGCCCGTGCCGGTCCGCAGAAAAGGCCTAAGCCACCCCCCTTTCGGCCAAATCCCGGTGATCGCCGCACCCGGCGCAGGTCAGCCGTCCCGCGGACGCAAATAGGCGGTGGATTTCCACTCGATCCACTTCAAGCCCCGCGTGAGCAGCAAGGTGATGACCAGATAGATCAGGCCGACGGCGACATAGGCCGAAACCGGATCGAAGGTCCGGCTGGCGATCCGGCCTGCAAGCCCGGTCATCTCCATCAGCGTGATCGTGCTTGCCAGGGCGGTTGCGTGCAGCATCAGCACGACCTCGTTGGAATAGGCCGGCAAAGCCTGGCGGATCGCCAATGGCAGGACGATCCGGCGGAACACCGTCACCCGGCTCATGCCGCACGCCCGTGCGGCCTCGATCTGGCCGTGCGGCACCGATTGGATGCCGCCGCGGATCATCTCGCTGGTATAGGCGGCCGTGTTGAAGGTCAGCGCGGTGATCGCGCACCAGAACGGCTCCCGGAAGAACTGCCACAGCCCGACCGCCTGCAGTTCCGGCCGGAACTGACCCAAGCCGTAGTAGATCAGGAAGAACTGCACCAGCAGCGGGGTGGAGCGGAAGAAGTAGACGAAGGCGTAGGCGGCGTGTGCGACCCCCGGGATGCCGCTCAACCGCATCAGCGCGATCAGTACGGCGAAGACCAGGCCGACCGCCAGCGACAGGAACAGCAGTTCCAGCGTCAGCCGCAGCCCCTGTTCGATCAGCAGGGGAATGGCGTCGAGGATGACGGTGACGTCCATCGCGGCCTCCGCCTCAGGCTCGGCGCACGCCGCGGCTGAAGCGCCGCTCGGCCACGTCGAACAACCGGTTGGTGACCGCGCTGACGACGAGATACAGCAGTGCCGCGGCGAGGAAGAAGGTGAACGGTTCGCGCGTCGAGTTGCCGGCGACGAAGGCCTGGCGCATCAGGTCGGTCAGCCCCATCACGGAGATCAGCGAGGTATCCTTCAGGGTGAGCTGCCAGACATTGCCGAGGCTCGGCAGCGCGATCCGCAGCAACAGCGGCAGCGTAATCCGCCGGAAGATCAGCCGGGGCGGCATGCCGAAGGCCCGTGCCGCCTCGATCTGACCGGCGGGGATCGCGACCAGGGCGCCCCGGATCGCCTCGGTCGAATAGGCGCCCGACAACAGGCCGATGGCGATGACGCCCATGGTGAACGCGTCGAGAAACACCTGTCCGGTGTAGCCGAACGCATCCAGGGCGGAGCCGATCGCCGCCTCCAGCCCGAAGAAGATGATGAACACCAGGACCAGGGTCGGAATGCCCCGGACGACCGTGGTGTAGCCTTCGGCCAGCAACCGGATGCCGCGGCGGCCGGACAGCTTGCCGAACGCCCCGATCAAACCCAGGACGATGCCCAGAAGGTAGGACAGAACGGCCAGGGCCACCGTGGTGACCAGGCCGCGCAGGAGCTCGTCCCCCCAGCCGGTGTCTCCGAGGGTCAGTAAGGCGAAGTCCATTGGCGGTCGGGGAGCACAAGCCCAACGGGCGTGAAGAACGAAAGGGTCGGCCCGGTCGGGCCGACCCGAAGCGATGCGATGGGATCGGGGCTGCGGCTTACTGGATGATCCCCATCGAAATGTCGGAACCGAACCATTCCGTAGTCATCGCCGCCAGCGTCCCGTCTTCCTTCATGGAGACGATCGCGGCGTCGAACGCTTCCCGCAAGGCGTCGTCGTCCTGACGGAAGGCCATGCCGACCCCTTCACCGAACACCGGGAAGTCGGCACCGGTCAGCCGCGGCCCGAACAGGGCGAAGTCCTGACCGTCCTCGGACGCCAGGAACGGCTCGAACCCGCTGAGGTCGGCGACCGCCAGATCGATCCGGCCGGCGACCAGGTCGAGATTGGCGAGGTCCACCGTCTCGTAGATCCGCACATCGGCGTTGGGCAGCTCTTGCTCGACGAAGTTGAGGTGGATGGTCGCCGCCTGCACGCCGACCGACAGGCCGTTATCGTCGATATAGGCGAGGGTCTCGTCGATACCGGTCAGTTCCATCAAGGGGCCGCCCCGCTCGGCCACGAAGACGGCCGGCGTGGTCACATAGCCCTGGCTGAAGTCGACCCGCTGCTTGCGCTCCTCGGTGATCGACATCCCGGCGATGATGGCGTCGTAGCGGCCGTTGAGCAGGGCCGGGATGATGCCGTCCCAGTCCTGGGCGACGAACTCGCACTCGAAACCGGCCCGCGCGCACAACTCGAGACCGAACTCGATCTCGAAGCCGACCAGTTCTCCGGCCTCGTTGGTGAAGTTGTAGGGCGGGTAGGCGCCTTCGGTCCCCAGCCGAACCACGTCTTGGGCGGATGCCAGACCGGCGGTAAGGGCGAGGGACGCAGCACCGCCGAGAGCGAGCAGGAATTTCATCGGGAAAGCCTCCGTTTGGACGTATGTGTTTACCGGCTGGTCGAATGCGAGGGACGGCCGGGACCGACCTTGTCGCCAGGGCCCGGAGTCGGGGGAATTAGTCCGCTTGTCTGACCATCGGTCAAGGCACCGAACGATCCGGAAGGGCGAAAAACGCTCAGTAATTGGTGGTCAGGAACTGTCGGCAGCGTTCGGACCGCGGATCGTCGAACACCTGGGCCGGTGTCCCCTGTTCCTCGATCTGGCCGCGATGCAGGAACAGCACGCGGGTAGAGACCTCCCGCGCGAAGCCCATCTCATGGGTGACGAGGAGCATGGTATTGCCTTCGTCGGCCAGTTGCCGGATCACCCGGAGCACCTCGCCGACCAGTTCCGGATCGAGCGCGGAGGTCGGCTCGTCGAACAGCATCACCTTGGGCCGCATGGCCAGCGCCCGGGCGATGGCGGCGCGCTGCTGCTGGCCGCCCGACAGATGGGCCGGATAATGGTCTCGCTTGTCGGCGATCCCGACCTTCTCCAGCAAAGCCATGCCACGATCGGTCGCTTCGGCCTTGTTTTCGTTGAGAACGTGCACCGGCGCTTCGATCACGTTCTCAAGTACGGTCATGTGGGACCAGAGATTGAAGCTCTGGAACACCATACCCAACGTGGCACGGAGACGGTCCACTTGCCGTCGGTCGGCCGGGCGATTGACGCCGGCCCGGTTGGTGACCATGCGGATCTCTTCCCCATTGACCCAGATGGTGCCCTGGTCCGGGGTCTCCAGCAGGTTGATGCAGCGCAGGAACGTACTCTTGCCGGAGCCGGACGATCCGATCATGGAGATCACGTCACCTTGCCGTGCCGTCAGCGAGACACCCTTCAGGACTTCAAGCGATCCGAAGCGCTTGTGCACGTTCTCGGCCCGTAATGCGCTGTCGGGCTTGGCGGCAAGGGCGACGGGGCTGGCGGTCATTCGGATCGGACGGCTAAGGTGGTGTGAACGGCGGCACACTGCCCCGGGCCGATGCTCGGTGCAACCGAGCCGTGGCCGCGGCCGGCCGGTCTCGGCGTCCGCGGTCACGCACCGACCCCGGGATCGCCTCCGGGGCGGCAGCCGGACGGGTCCGGCCGCGGTGGCTGGCCGCTCGATGAAGGGAAGGAAAATCCGATGGTTGCGGAACCGGTGGCCCGGACGACGTCGAACGCGGCCCTGATCGCGGAACTCACGGACATGCTGGGGGATCGGCTGTCGACCGGCCGTGCGATCCTGGACCAGCATGGCAAGGACGAAAGCTGGCACCCCGCGGTCCCGCCCGACGCGGTGGCCTTCGCCCGGTCGACCGAGGAGGTCGCCGCTATCGTGCGCCGCTGTGCGGCCCATCGGGTGCCGGTCGTGCCCTTCGGCACCGGCACGGCGCTGGAAGGGGGCGTGGCGGCCCTGCGGGGCGGGATCTGCATCGATATCAGTCATATGAACGAGGTTGTTCGGGTATCGCCGGAAGATCTCGACTGCACCGTCCAGGCCGGTGTGACCCGCAAGCAGCTCAACGAGCACCTGCGCGACACGGGCCTGTTCTTCCCGATCGATCCGGGGGCGGATGCCTCGATCGGTGGGATGACGGCGACTCGGGCATCCGGCACCAACGCCGTCCGCTACGGCACCATGAAGGACGCCGTGCTGGGGCTCACGGTCGTCACGGCGGACGGATCGATCGTGCGCACCGGCACCCGGGCGCGAAAATCGGCTGCCGGCTACGATCTGACGCGGCTGTTCGTCGGTTCCGAAGGCACCTTGGGTGTCATCACCGAGATCACATTACGGCTGTTCGGCATCCCCGAGGCGATCTCCTCGGCGTCGTGCGCGTTTCCCAGCGTGCGGGCGGCCGTCGACACCGTGATCCAGACGATCCAGATGGGGATTCCGGTCGCGCGGATCGAGCTGCTCGACGCGCTTCAGGTCCGGGCGGTCAACGCCTATTCCAAGCTCGACCTGATCGAAGCGCCGATGCTGCTGTTCGAGTTCCACGGCACCGACGCCGGGGTGGCGGAGCAGGCCGAACTGGTCGGGGCGATCGCCGACGAGCACGGCGGCAGGGGCTTTCAATGGGCCACCCGGCCGGAGGACCGCAACCGCCTCTGGGCCGCCCGCCACGACGCCTTCTACGCGGCCCTGGCTCTCCGGCCCGGCTGCAGGGGTATGCCGACCGATGTGTGCGTGCCGATCAGCCGGTTGGCCGACTGCATCGAGGAGACCCGCGCCGATATCGACACGATCGGATTGCTGACACCGATCGTCGGCCATGTCGGGGACGGGAACTTCCACCTGTCCATCCTGCTCGACCCGGACGACGCCGAGGAAGTGGCCATCGCCGAAGCCGCCCACGAACGGCTGGTCAACCGGGCTCTGGCGATGGGCGGAACCTGCACCGGGGAGCATGGGATCGGCTACGGCAAGATCGCCTATCTGGAACGAGAACAAGGCCCGGCGGTCGGCCTGATGCGGACGATCAAGGCCGCGCTCGACCCGCAGGGCCTGATGAACCCGGGCAAGGTGTTGCGCTCCTGAGACCTCCCGCCGGGTCTCGGCAGCGGCAGGTACGATGTCCCCCGAAGGTGTGATGGCGGCCTCCGTGGGTGACGGCCGCGGGGGTGGGGCCCGTGCCGCCGCTCCGGCCGTTCGGCCCCGTGCCGGATGGCCCGCCCGCAGCGACCGGGCATGCCGCATTGCGAAAGCCGGGGCAATGGCTTACGTCGAACCGTGCGGCACCGGTCTGACTGCGGCGCGTCCGGTGTTCGGGCTGCGGCAGGCGCGGCGTCGCTCCGGCAATCCGGGAGGCCGGTCGGGCCTCCCCTGAAAGACACCAAGGGTCTCCCTTGCGTACCGTCCTCATCGCATTTCTTGTCCTGCTGATCCTGGTTGGGGCCGGCGTGATGGTCGGCCCCAGCTTCGTCGACTGGAACCGCTACAAGGACCCGATTGCCGATCGGCTCGGTCAGATCGTCGGGCGCAGCGTGGCCGTCGACGGGCCGGTGAGCTTCGCCATGCTGCCCTCTCCGACCCTGACCGCGGCCGGCGTGGCGATCGGCAACGGCCCCGGCGGTCAGGCCGAGCACGCGGTGACGGTGGACCAGGTCGACCTTACGGTGGGGCTGTTCCCGCTGCTCTCCGGTCGCATCGCCGTCGAGACGGCGACCTTGACCGGGCCTTCGGCAACGCTCGAGGTCGGTCCCGACGGCCGGCCTCTGTGGCCGACCGGACCGATCGAGCCCGGGCTGCGCGATGCGATCGCGCTGGAACGGGTCACGGTGGTCGATGGCAGCCTGACCTGGCACGACAGGACCAGCGGCCGGCACTGGGTGATCGACGGGATCGAAGGGCAGATCCGTGCGGAGAGCTTGCAAGGGCCGATCGACCTGATCGGGACGGTCTCCGTTGCGGGGCGTCTGCTGACGGTGCAAGCGTCGCTGGCCCGCGCGACCCCGTCGGGGTCGTGGCCCGTCTCGATATCGGTGACGCCGGACGGCAGCAATGCCGAGGCCGTCTTCTCCGGCCTGGTGGCTTCCGACGGCCGGGCGCAGGGGGATCTGACACTGGCGACTCCCAGTCTGGCGAGCACGATCGACCGGTTGTTCCCCGATGTCGGTCTGATCGTTGCGCTGGACCGTCCGACGGAGGTCAACGCCCTGCTCGACGGCACGGTGTCGGCATTCCGCCTCAATGGCGGTCAGATCACGTTCGGCGACACCCGCGGGACCGGGGCGCTGGGACTGTCGATACCGCCGGCTGGGGCGGGGCCGGTCATCGCCGATGTGGCGCTGTCCCTTAATCGGCTGGAAATGCCGGGCCCCGACCCGCGCGGTCCCGGGCTGGCGACGCTGTTCTGGGAGGCCCTCAACGAGGATTCGATGCTCGACCTGAGGCCGCCTCCGGGGATCGACGCGACCGTCGAACTCGATCTCGACGCGGTCGGGCTCTCCGGGGGGCTGATCCGGCAGGTCGGTCTCGGCGTGCGGGTCCGGCAGGGCGCGATCGGGCTGGAGCGCCTGCAGGCGCAGCTACCCGGCGCCACGGATGTCGCCATGACCGGGACGATCGATCTGTCCGCCGGGCGGCCGGCGATCGACTCCCGGCTTTCGATCGCGTCGGGAGATCTCCGGGCGTTTCTCGAATGGGCCGGCGTTCCGGTCGACGGTGTCGCCGCGACGCGTTTGCGCAGCCTCCAGGCCGAGGGGATGGTGCGCGGCCGTGTCGACGATTTCCAGATCCTGGGCGTCACCGCGAGTATCGACAACAGCACGGTCTCGGGCGGGCTTGCCTATCGGAACGCGGGGCGGCCCGGCATCGGGCTGCGGCTGGACATCGGCACGGTCAATCTGGACGCCTATCTCGGCGATGGGCCGGCCGAGCGAGAGGCGGCGGTGCTGAGACGGTGGCTGTCGGCTGTCGAGGCGACCGGCGGATGGCATGGGGGTTTCGACGCCAACATGGCGGTGTCCGCGCGGTCGCTGACGATCGACGGGATCACGGTCGAGGGGGTCAGCCTGGACGCGACGCTCGCCGACGGACAGCTTACGATCCGGAACCTGGCTGCCGAGAACCTTCTCGATGCCGCGATCGGGGTCGCCGGGACGGTCGGGCGGACCCGCCCTTTGGGAGAGATCGACGTCACCCTTTCGGTCGATGCGGCCGACCCCCGGCCTCTGGTGGACGGGGTATCGCCGGCATGGGGCGATGCGGTGGGACGGCTGGGCCCGGTCGATGCCACGATCCGGCTGATCGGCGGCCGGGAGGTGCTCCAGCTCCAGCTCAACGGCGCCGTCGCCGGCGGGCGGCTGGACTTGGTCGGCGATGTGTTGTCCCCGGCCGACCGGCCTTATGTCGACATGACCGCTCGGGTGAGCCATCCCGATACCGGGCGTCTCATCGCTTTGGTCCTGCCGGAATACAGGCCCGCCGGGCCGTTGGGCGCCATGGATCTCTATTTCGGGGCCCGAGGGCGCGCCTCGGAGATGACGGTCGCCGACATCCGGGGCCAGATCGGGGCGGTCGAGGTGGCCGGCCAGGTCGAGGTGGCGCGGCCCGGCGACGGTCCGTCCCGGTTCGACGCGGAGTTGCGGGTCGGGCGCTGGACGGTCGATCCGTGGCTTCCGGCCCGTGACCGGCCGGCGGATCGCGGGGTTGCGATCGGCGGCGACGGCTGGTCGACCCGGCCGATGGGGATCGGCCCGATCCCCGGCTGGACGGGCCGTCTCGAGGCGGCGGCGAGCGAGGTGGTCTGGAACGCGGTCGCGTTCGAGGATTTGGCGGTGGCGCTGGCGGTGTCGCCGGACAGCCTGGCGCTGGAAGGGGTGAGCGGCCGGGTCTTCGGCGGCGCGTTCGGACTGGCCGGAACCTTGGCGGCGTCGGACCTGCCGGGTCAGGTCGTGGTCGACGTCGACGCCGACCTCGTGGGCGCGGCGGCGGGGCCCGCATTGGCCGCTTTGGCCGGTGTCCGGGGCGGTATCGTCGGGACGATCGATCTCGCGCTCGACGCCCGCGCGGAGGGCGGCAGCGAGAGCGCGCTGATCGGCAGCTTGACCGGGGACGGCCTGCTGTCGATCCGGCGAGGGGCGGTCGACGGCCTCGATCTGACCGGCGTGGCGTCGGCTCTGGGGACGATCGAGAGCCCCTCGGACTTCCTTGACGTGCTGAACGGGCCGATGACCGGCGGACGGACCGGGTTCGATACGCTCAACGCGCCGTTCGATGTGGCCGACGGCCAGCTTGAAACCGAACGGCTGCGCCTTGTGTCGGAGGCCGGGTTCGGCGAGGGGACGGCGAGCCTGGATCTCCGGCGTCGACTGTTGGATCTGACGATGGACTTCAGCCTGTACGCGCGGCCCGACGCCCCGCCCTTCACCATACGGCTGACCGGTGACCCGTCGCTGCCGCAGCGTCGCGTGCAGGCTCAGGAACTGCAGGGTTTCCTGGCTCAGGGCCGGCTTGATCGGACCGGCGCTCCCCGACCGGTGCCGGAGGAGGCCGAGGCCCCGCCGCCGCTCCCCACCGGACCGTCGGAACGGGGGGCGGACGCCGCGACACCGCCGGCCTTCGAGGCGCCGGTGCAGCCGGACCAGCCCCCTGGGTGAACCGGGCCGCCACCGTCAACCCAGGGCTGCGGCGATCTCCGAACGGTCCCGGTTTGACATTTCCCGCGGTCCGCCCTACGTCGGGTCTGCCTGGGAGGATGTCTTCCCGGGCCAACCGTCTTTGCGTTCGTTCGATGCCGGAGACCCGGTCACGGCGCAGAGGATCACCAAACCGAGCCGACCCGGTGTTGCAGGGGGCGTTCGTCGGGTGACGCCGACCGGACGGTCCAGCGGCGACACCGCAGGTGGCCGCACAGATGATTTTGGAGTGATCTCGTGGCTCGTATTGCCGGCGTTAACCTGCCGACAGGCAAGCGCGTTGAAATCGCGCTGACGTATATTCATGGCATCGGCCGGACTACGGCCAGGCAGATCTGCGCAAAGCTCAGCATCCCCCCCGAGCGGCGGCTCAACGAGTTGACCGAAGACGAACTCGGGCGCGTGCGGGAAACGATCGACAAGGACCATCAGGTCGAGGGCGATCTGCGCCGCGAACACGCGATGAACATCAAGCGGCTGATGGACATGGCGTGCTATCGCGGCCTGCGGCACCGCAAGGGCCTGCCGGTCCGCGGCCAGCGGACCCATACCAACGCCCGGACCCGCAAGGGCCCCGCCAAGCCGATCGCCGGCAAGAAGAAGTAGTCCGGACGGCCCGGCACGCCGCCGGCCGCTTGCAGCGCCGCGGGCGACGGGGCCGATCCGATCACCATCGCAAAGGGTATCCAGTAGATGGCAAAACCAGCACAAGCCGCCGGCCGCCTGCGCCGCCGCGAGCGTAAGAACATTACCGCCGGCGTCGCGCATGTGAACGCGTCGTTCAACAACACGCAGATCACCATCGCCGACGCGCAAGGCAACACGATCTCCTGGTCGTCGGCCGGCATGATGGGCTTCAAGGGCAGTCGGAAATCCACGCCGTATGCGGCCCAGGTCGCCGCCGAGGACGCCGGCCGCAAGGCGGCCGAGCACGGCGTCAAGGTCCTGGAAGTCAACGTCAAGGGCCCCGGTTCGGGCCGCGAAAGCGCGTTGCGCGCGCTCCAGGCCGTCGGCTTCACCGTGACCTCGATCCGGGACGTCACCCCGATCCCGCACAACGGCGTGCGGCCGCGCAAGAAGCGGCGGGTCTGATTTCCGGCGACGTCCGGCGGGTGATGGCCGATCCCTGACTGCAGGTGTCGGCCGTCCACGCCGGTCGGCCATCGCCGGGCCATCGGGACAGCGATCCGCGCCAAGGGATCGGTACGAACGGGATGGCCGGCGAGTGAGGGCAGAGCCGCGATCAGCGGGCCTGCCACAGATTGGCGAAAGGAACCTTCAGTGCTGAATTCGAACTGGCAAGCGCTCATCAAGCCCGAGAAGCTCGACATTGATGCCGGCCACGACCCGCAGCGCAAGGCGACCGTCGTTGCCGAGCCGTTGGAGCGCGGCTTCGGCCTGACGCTGGGCAATGCCCTGCGCCGGGTGCTGTTGTCATCCCTGCAGGGGGCGGCCGTCACCTCGATCCAGATCGACGGTGTGCTGCACGAGTTCTCATCGATCCCGGGGGTGCGGGAAGACGTCACCGACATGGTGCTGAACGTCAAGGCGCTGGCGCTGCGGATGCATGCAGAAGGGCCCAAGCGGATGCGCCTGCATGCCGAAGGCCCCGGCCCGGTGACGGCCGGACAGATCATCAGCGGTCCCGAGATCGAGATCATGGATCCCGATCACGTCATCTGCACCTTGGATGACGGCGCCCGCCTGAACATGGAGATGACGGTCAATCCCGGCCGCGGCTATGTCCCGGCGTCGGAAAACCGGCCCGAAGACGCGCCCATCGGCCTGATCCCGATCGACGCGCTGTACAGCCCGGTGCGCAAGGTCTCGTACAAGGTCGACAACACCCGGGTCGGCCAGGTCACCAACTACGACAAGTTGTCGCTGACGGTGGAAACCAACGGGGCCTTCACTCCGGAAGACGCGGTGGCGCTGGCCGCCCGCATCCTGCAGGATCAACTGCAGCTATTCATCAACTTCGAGGAACCGCGCGCCCACGAGCGGGAAGAGGCGGCCGAAGAGGTGCCGTTCAACCGCAACATGCTGCGCAAGGTCGACGAGCTCGAACTCTCGGTGCGCTCCGCCAACTGCCTGAAGAACGACAACATCGTCTATATCGGCGACCTGGTGCAGAAGACCGAAGGGGAGATGCTGCGCACCCCCAATTTCGGCCGCAAGTCGCTGAACGAGATCAAGGAAGTGCTGGCGACCATGGGTCTCCATCTGGGGATGGAGATCCCCAACTGGCCGCCGGACAACATCGAGGACATGGCCAAGCGGCTCGAGGAGCCGTTCTAGATCAACCTGCGTTCAGATGGACTCATCTGAACACAGATAAGTTGATCTATTTCAAATATTTAGAGCATCTTATCTGCGTCCGGTCTGACGCAGGATGCTCTAGATCATCCTGTGTTTTGAGTGACTCACTCGAAATACGGAAACATGATCGGTTCCAAGAAGCGAGAGCACCCTGCACCCTTTCCGGTGCAGGGTGCTTTAGCCGAGGACGGTTAGTTTTGGGGGGCGGCGCTGACCGAGCCGTTCATCCCTCTTACGGCGGGTCTATCCGGGACCCGACCCGCGCCGGTGCCTGGCAGATGGGCCGGCGGGGACGCCCATCCGATCCGCCTTGCGGGTCAGCAACGACGACCAGGAAAGGGTCTCCTCCATGCGCCACGGCATGCACGGCCGCAAGCTCGGCCGCACCTCCTCCCACCGTAAGGCGATGTTCGCCAACATGGCGGTGGCCCTGATCACCCATGAGCAGATCAAGACCACCTTGCCGAAAGCCAAGGAACTGCGTCCGGTGGTCGAGAAGCTGATCACCCTGGGCAAGAAGGGGAGCCTGCACCACCGGCGGCAGGCCTTCGCGCAACTGCGCGATGACGCGGCCGTCGCCAAGCTGTTCGACGAACTGGCGACCCGCTACACCGATCGCGCCGGCGGCTATTCCCGCGTCCTGAAGGCGGGCTTCCGCTACGGCGACGCCGCCCCGATGGCGGTAATCGAACTGGTCGACCGCAACCCGGACGCCAAGGGCGCGGGCGACCGGGCCCGGCGGGAGGCCGAAGAGGCTGCCGAGGACGACGCAACGGCCGGCGCGGCCGCGGCGTAATCGTGGTGCGAAGCTCAAGCTGACCCGAGATCGGTCCCGGATCGAAGGCCGCAACGGGGGAGGGGCTGTAACCTTCGGGCTTTGTGCCGTCCCCCTCTTCAGCGCCAGCGGATGTCGAACACGCAAGCGTCGCCGCTTTGGGCACAACAGGCGGTCTCCGTGACCGCGGCCTGCGGGTGCACCAGCACCCGCATGAGCCGCTCGAACACCGCGGCGTGGTAGTGGCAGACGGGATGGTCGCTGCCCTCCCCCCGGCAGGTGGGGTTGTCGGCGATGCGGATTACCGTGGGGTGGCCGGGGACGGCCGAGAAGGTGCCGCTGCCGGCGAAGGTCCAGGCGTGCCGGCCGATCGCCGTGAGCAGCATCCGCACCGCCAGCGATGCGGGCAGCAGCGTGAGGATCGACTGCGCCGGCTTCGGAATGCGGTGCGCGAGCAGGTAGTCGGCCGTCAGCGAGCCCGCCCGGCGGGCCACCGCGTCGGCCTCGCCGGCCGGCCAGTCGCGGCGCAGGGTCCGATGCAGCCGCGCGACCACCCGCTCATCGACCATGTGCCGGGGGGGATGCGCCAGCAGGTCGGTGCAGCCGGCCGCGCCGAACAGGGCCGGTGCCGCCACTGGCCCCAGCGCTTCAGCCAACCGTGTGACCGCATTGGGACCGATCCGATAAGGCTCCGCCGGCGCGGCCGCCGAAGGACGGGCCGGCCGGCGGACAAGCGCCCCATCGGGCATCCCGGTCTACTCCGCCGCCGGCTGCCGTTCGGGCGTATGCCGGGCCGGCTCGAGGTCCTGCATCTGTTGGTCGCCCCCGCCGCATGCCTTGACGACAGCGGGGTCCGTCGGCGCGGCCTCGGCCTGCGGGTGGAGGAACGGATCGTTCTCCGCCATCTGCTGGGCCCGCAGGGCCTTGCCGGATTCCACCGCGGCGGCGTATTTGCGGGACTTCTCCGCGGCCGCCTCCCAGTCGTCCATCTGTGCCGTGGCCACCTTGCGGGTGGTATCGAACTTGAAATCGACTTTCTTCTTCGATTGCGGGCCCCAGTAGTTGACCCGACCGAGATCGTAGAAGGTGCGTTCGAACCCCGATTTCAGGAACGCCTTGAGGCAGCCGAGCAGATATTTGCGGCGCTGGCCCGTCCCCGCCCAAGGGTAGGAGAAGATCGCCTTGTGCGAATAGAAACAGCGATAGTTATGCATCACCCGGTCGAGCAGCGTCGCCCGGTCCATCGCCTCGGGTTTGATGATCGGGGTGACGAAATTGTACTTCTCATAGTCGAATACTTCGACCTTGTCGCCGAGATCCTGGAACAGATTGGAGAACGGCCAGGGCGTGTACATCGACCAGTTGGCCAGGTCCGGATCCCAGTCCCGCGCCATCTGATAGGTCTCTTCCAGCGTCTCGACGGTTTCGTTCTCCAATCCCACGATGAACTGGGCTTCGACGACGATGCCGTTGTCGCGCAGCAGTTTGATCGCCTTTTTGTTCTGGGTGACGGTGGTCTCCTTGTTGAACAGGTCGAGCTTGAGCTGAGCCGCCGCCTCGGTGCCGAGGGAGACGTGGATCAGCCCCGCCTTGCGGTACATCGGCAGCAAGGCCTCGTCCCGTAGGATGTCGGTCACCCGGGTGTTGATGCCCCACAGGATTCCCAGATCCCGGTCGATCAGCTCCTGACAGAAAGCGACGAACTTCTTGCGATTGATGGTCGGCTCCTCATCGGCGAGAATGAAGAAGCCGACATCGTGATCGTTTACCAAGATCTCGATCTCGTCGACGACTTTCTTGGGGTCGCGGATACGATAGTTCCGCCAGAATTTCCATTGGGAGCAGAAGGAGCAGGTAAACGGACATCCCCGCGCCATGTTCGGGATGGCGACGCGGGTATTCATCGGGATGTACGTGTACTTGTCCCATTCCAGGAGGGACCAGTCCGGCGTCAGGCCGTCGACATCGGCGATCGGCGGGGCGGCCGGCGTGGCCAGGATCTGGTCGCCGGCACGATAGGCGATCCCCTTGACCGTGTCCCGATCGGCCGGCCAGCGACCGTCGGCGATCGCGGTGACGAGATCGTTGAAGACGACCTCTCCTTCGCCGCGGACGACGGCGTCGATCCACGGGGCCTCGGTCAGCACCTGCTTGTACATGAAGGTGGCGTGCACGCCGCCGAGCACGGTGACGGCGCCCGGGTGGACCTCCTTGGCGATCTCCAGCACGCGTTCGGCCTTGTAGATCGACGGCGTGATCGCGGTGGTGCCGACGATGTCCGGGCTCTCTGCGGCGAGCATCTCGCGCAGTCGATCGTCGGAGAGGTCGTTGGTCATCGCATCGATGAACCGCACATCGTCGAACCCGATCGCCTTGAGCGCCCCGGCCAGATAGGCGATCCAGGCCGGCGGCCAGTTGCCGGCGATTTCCGCACCGCCGGAGTGATAGTTCGGGTGGATGAGTACGATGCGCATAAGGGCCTCCCGTCACCTTGACGTAAAGAGGGCTATACACTCATGCGCCGTGCGGAAATGATCGGCGTCAACAAGCACCGATACCGAACCGATGGGCGGCGGAGCTCAGACGAGGGTGCGATGAGCAGGCCTCATCGCGACGTGGCAAGTGCGCCCGCGCGCCCGAGGCAAGCCTTGCGGGGCGCTTGAACGGAGTGCCAGTTGAGATGAGGTCCCCTCAGCACAAGTCAGCCGGTCGGTATCAGTCTTCGACCCAGGCGATCCGCAGGACATTGGTGTTGCCGGGGGTGCCGAAGGGGACGCCGGCGGTAACGACCAGGCGCTGACCTTCGACCGCCAGCCCGTCGCGATGCGCCATGCGACACGCCTTCTTCACCATCTCCGGGAAATCGGCCACATCCTCGGTATGGATCGCATGCACGCCCCAGCAGAGGGAGAGGTGCCGGGCGGTCTCCAGCCGCGAGGTCAGGCACAGGATCTTGACGTCCGGGCGTTCCCGCGCCGCCCGCAGGGTGGTCGAGCCGGAGGTCGTGTAGGTGACGATGCAGGACGCCCCGATCGTATGCGCCACCTGGCGGGCGGCGGCGGTGATGGCGTCGGCGGCGGTGCGGTCCGGGTCGGTGTGTTCGGCGTCGACGATCGTGCGGTAGAGCGGATCCCGTTCCACCCGCTGGGCGATCCGATCCATGATCCGCACCGCTTCGCCGGGAAACTCGCCGGCGGCGGTTTCGGCCGACAGCATCACCGCATCGGCGCCGTCATAGACGGCCGTGGCCACGTCCGAGGCCTCCGCCCGGGTGGGCGTCGGCGCGCTGATCATACTTTCCAGCATCTGGGTGGCGACGATGACCGGCTTGCCGGCACGGCGGCAGTGCCGCACCAGGCGCTTTTGCAGGCTCGGCACCTCTTCGGGCGGCATCTCCACACCCAGGTCGCCGCGCGCGACCATGATCGCGTCGGACAGTTCGATCAGCTCATCCATGTGATGGATCGCCGAAGGCTTCTCCATCTTCGAGATGATCTTGGCCCGGCCGGCGACCAGGCGGCGCGCTTCCGCCACGTCCTCCGGCCGCTGGACGAAGGACAGGGCGACGTAGTCGACGCCCAGATCAAGGGCGAACCTCAGATCGTCCCGGTCCTTGGCGGTCAATGGCGAGACCTTGAGCAGCGTGTCCGGCAGGTTCACGCCCTTGCGATCGGACAGCTTCGTACCTGCAACCACCTCGGCATCGATGTGGTCGGGATCGGCCCCGACCACCTTCAATCGGACCTTGCCGTCGTCGAGCAGCAGGAACTGGCCGGTCTGCACGGCCTCGATGATCTCGGGATGCGGCAGATGCACCCGCGTCCGGTCTCCCGGAGTCGGATCGGAATCGAGCCGAATCAGGTGTCCCGGTTCCAGCTTGACCGGACCATCGGCGAAGGTTCCCAGACGCAGCTTCGGGCCCTGCAGATCGGCCATCACGCAGGTCGGCCGGCCGAACTCCCCCTCCAGCGAGCGGATGTACCGGTAGCGCTCGGCATGGTCGGACTGGCTGCCATGGCTGAAGTTGAGCCGGAAGACGTCGACGCCGGCGACGAACAACTCGCGGATCATGTGCCGGAAGCCGCTGGCCGGACCGATCGTGGCGACGATCTTGGTTTGCCGGTCGCGGCGGATCACCGGGGTCGACGTCATGGGAGGGAGCCCCGTGGGCTGTGGGCGGAGACGCGCCATGCCGGAGCGGGCACCCTCGGGGCCTTCGCGCAACGCGGTCCCGCAGCAGCCTTCCCCGGACCGCGCCGTTGGTTGTCTCGAACAAAGCATAGCCGGCGGCACGGGCCAAGCAGGCTGTGCCCGGCACCGTTGCGCCAGACCGCTGCCCTGGGTTTCTGCCCGGGCAAGGCATTCGGCACCATCTTAGCTGGAGCGACATCTCCCGGTCCGACCGCAAGACCGATGATTGTCACGCTCCCGCTATTCTTCTATTTGGTGGCAATGGCTTCCACGATACGGAAACCGCAGCGCCCTGCCGAGGCGCACCGCCCGCCCAAGGAGGGGATCGGACAGGTCCAGTCCCTCGCCCGGGGCCTGGTGCTCCTCGACCTGTTGGCCACGTCCGAGGACGGGTTGAGCCTGTCGGCGATTGCCCACGCCGCCGATCTGGCGCCGTCGACGGCCCACCGGCTGTTGCGCACGCTCGAACAGCACCGCTTCGCCTTCAACGACCCGGTCGGCGGCCTGTGGTCGGTCGGCGTCGCCTCCTTTGCGGTCGGTTCCGCCTTCGTGCGCAGCCGCAACTATGTGACCATCGCGCGCGGCTACATGCGGGACCTGGTCGACCGGGCCGACGAGACCGCCAACCTCGCCATCGAAGATGCCGGCGAGGCCGTCTACCTGGCGCAGGTGGAATCGCGGCAGATCATGCGGACCTTCACCAGGCCCGGCGCCCGTGTCCCTTTGCATGCCTCGGGGGTCGGCAAAGCGCTGCTGGCCGCCTTGCCGGAGGCCGAAGCCCGGACCCTGGTCGGTCGCACCGGGCTCAGCCGCCTGACGGCCCGCACTGCGAAATCGGTCGACGATCTGATCGCGGATCTGAGGTCCAGCCGCGTGCGGGGCTTTGCGATCGACGATGAAGAGCATGCCGTCGGTTTGCGCTGTGTGGCGTCGGTGATCTTCGACGACCAGGGCCGGCCGATTGCCGCCATCTCGATCTCGGGCCCGGCGGCCAGGATCGACGACGCACGGCTGCAGGATCTCGGTGCCATGGTGCGGGATGGTTGCCGGTCGATCACGGCCGAAGTCGGGGGCCGTGCACCGTGAGACTCGAGCCCTGTTCCGGATAGAGCGCTTGCACACTCGGTAATTGAATCGGCCGGATTGGATGGTCCGACGACGCGATCGACGGCAAAACTCACCGTAAAGTTTTGTATTGAACGTATCGGGCTATGCGTGGCATCGTCCAGCACATCCATGGATTGGCAGTAACGGGGTTTGTTCGTCATGAGGGCGCATCGTTTCCTGTCTCTTTTCGCAATGGTGCTGTTGGTGCTCGCCCTGGTGCCGTCCGCTGCCTCGGCGCAAGATTCGATTGTCTCCATCAATGGCGGATCCTATCAGGGCCTTGCCCCGGTCCGTGTCGTCGATCGCGACAGCACCCATATCGAGCGGGAGGTGGCCGTGTTCCGGTCGGCCCGCGGTATCGCCATCATCAATGCCGCGCGGCAACGCATCCGGGAGCGGACGCGGTGGATCAGCGGCAGCGCGCGCGAGGTGATCGGGTCCTTCTTCGGGGATGCGATGACGGAGATCGAGCGGCTCGATTCCGGGCGCGATACGATCGACGGTGTCGACTACCGCCACTTCACGTTCGAGGCGTCGTTGGAGGGCGAGAGGCTAAGCTGCGTGTCCTTCACCGGCGGGCGATCGGCCTATGGTTTGACCGGTGTCATCTGCGAAGCGCCGGGGACGTTTGCGACCTCGGCCGACGCCGTTGCCGCCATCCGCTGGGTCGATGTCGAGGGGTTCTTCTGATCCGCCGGGCGCCGTCAGTCGCCTGGCTCGCGGCGGCGGGCCAGCGGGTGGTGCTCGGTCACCACCTGGGCCAGCCGATCATCCAGAACATGGGTGTAGATCTGGGTCGTGGCGATGTCGGCATGGCCCAGCATCTTCTGGACCGACCGCAGATCCGCCCCATGGGTCAGCAGATGGGTGGCGAATGCGTGGCGGAGTACATGAGGGCTGACCGTGCTCGGCTCGATCCCGGCCTCGACAGCCAACTCCTTGAGGAGTTGGGCGAACCGCTGCCGGGTCAGGTGACCGGCCTGGGCCGTCCGGCTCGGGAACAGATAGCGTTCCCCCAGCGGCTCCCGTCCCGGCGGCAGGAACACGCCGCGGTGGGGCAGGTAGGCCGCTAGCGCATCGCGGGCCGGTTCGGACAGCGGTACGAGCCGCTCCTTGCTGCCCTTGCCCCGGACGGTCAGGCTCCGGCCGTCGCGGGCGATGGCCGACCGGGGCAGGCCGACAAGCTCCGTCACCCGCAGACCGGTCGCATAGAGCGTCTCCAGAAGGGCCAGCAGGCGCAGCCCTTCCGCACGCCGCTCCGGGTCGGCACACCGCCGGTCGGCTGCGTCGAGGAGGGCGGCGACATCCTGTTCGGACAGCAGTTTCGGCAGAGGGCGACCAAGGGTCGGGCTGTCCAACGTGCTGACGGGATCGTCCAGCCGATGCCCCTCGGCGACCAGGAACCGGTAGTATTGGCGCAAAGCGGAAAGCCGGCGGGCGACGGTCCGCGCGCTGGCGTTTGCCGCGGCAGCGTCGGCCAGGCAGTCCCGCAGATCGTCTTCGGAGGCGTGCGGCAGGCCCTTGCCTCGGGTGCGGAGGCGGTCGGCGACACGCATCAGATCGCGGGCGTAGGCTTCCTGGGTGTTGCGGCTGGCGCCGCGCTCGGCGACCAGCATGTCGAGGAACAGCTCCACCGTGAGCTCGGCGGCAGGCGGTCGCTTGAGCGGCCCGGGTCGGATCGGTGGCCGGACGCCGGTCACGGCAGGCGCGTCCAGGCGGCCTCGCCCGCGATCGCGCGCGCCGACGCGTCGAGACCGATCCGGTCAAGGGCTGCCACCGCCGCTGCCACCAGTTCCGGCGCCGAAGCCTGAGGACCGGCATCACCGAGCAGAGCCAGAACGAGGCCGACGGTGTGGCCGATCTCCCCGTTCCGGGCCGCTACGTCCAGGCGTCGGACGAGCCCGAGCGGTACGGTCGGGGACGGGTCCCCGCCAGCGAAATCCAAGGGGACCGAGCGCCAGATGCGGTCGTCGACGGTTCCTCCGATCGCCTCCCACAGGGGCCAGAACACACCGAGCGCGGCGGCCCGGTCCGGCGGTGTCCGGGCGGCCCCCAGGTCGGTCTGCCAGGTGTCGAGACGCGGTGGCCGCGGCCCGTCGACGGCCGCCGGTCCCTCCGCGAGGGCTTGAAAGGGAGCGAGTGACGACAGCGTCGCTCGGTCGCCGGCTACCCCGGCATGGACCCGGGCTGCGGCGTGCCAGGCTTGGGCTTGCGTTCCCTGACCGTGTACGTAGGCGGCCCGGGCCGCCGGTGCTGCGATCGGACCCAGACGCCGGTCGGCCGATAGGCCGTATGTCAGCGCGACCAGCACCGCCGGTGATCCGGCGTCCTCCACCGTCGCCGTCAGCACGGTGATCAGCGCGTGCAGCGCCTGCGGGTCGTCGGGGGCGGCCCGGTAGGTCGCCGCGACGCGCGCTCTGGTCACGGGGTCGGAGGCGCCGTCGCCCGTCGCGGACGTCACCGCCGCGGCCGAGGACGGCCATTCGGCATAGAGCCGGGCCAGCCGGCCGGGTGACAGGGCGCCGGATGCCGCCGCCCGTTCGGCGGCTTCCAGCCGGATGCCGATCTCGTTGGCCGGGTTGTAGGCCAGCGCCAGCAGCCGCCCGGGATCCTGGACCGCCAACGAGGACGGGCTGGCGGCCAGCCCGCCGGCCATCATCAGTGCGAGGATCAGCGGCGAAGGATCGCCCAGTGCCCGCCACGCGTCGTCGGGCAGGCGGGGCCGTCCGGCTGCCACCGATCGGGCGATGGCCGCGGTCACCGGGTCGACCCCGTCCAGAACGGAATTCAGACGATCGGTGTCGGCATTCCGGGCGGCGCAGTAGATCGGCAGACCGGACCGGGTGGCGGCGTCGGCGCCGATCCGGTCACCGAGTTCGCACGCGTCGAGCCCCCGGCCCGACAGCAGCATCGCCTCGATCAGCGATGCGGCCGCCGAGCTGTCACGCAAGAAGGCGTCCCCTCGATTGGCAAGCGACATCAAGGCCGGGGCCAGCCCGAGATCGGCCAGCACTTCGGCGCGGGCCGCAAGCAGCGAGCCTTCGCCGGGCAGCCGTGTCGGCGGTGGGAGATCGGCGTCGGTGAGCAGCAACCGCTCGGTCAGGCGTCGCATCGTCGGTGAGGCGGCGCGGGTCGGGATCCGATCGATCAGCGCCAGGATCTCAGGCCGGTTCAGCCCGCGCCAGAGGTCGCGGTCGAAACCGCCCGCTTGTGGGGTCAGCGTGCCTTGGCCGGCGATGTCCAGCGCCCCGAGCGGGGCGGTCCGGACCGTCGATCCGGATACCGGTTCGTCCCCCGGATCCGGTGTGTCGGCGGGTGCGGGCGATGGCGATGGACCGGGGACGAGCGGCAGCGGCCGGCCCGGCCCGGCCTGCGCGGACACGACCGCCGGCAGGGCGATGCCGGCGGTCGTGATCAGGACCATCAGGCCGACCAGCCTGCCGAAACCCGGCCGCCGGAGACGCCCGGTCAGCCGTTGAGCGGCCGTTCGACTGTCGCCGTGGGCGGGTCGATCTCGAACACGCCGAGATAGATCGATCCCCCGATCAGCGTCAGCAGGACAAGGGCCAGCAGGATCTGCAGAAGCCGCGTGCCGAAGCCGGTGGCCGGGCCTTGCGAGAATCGGGATCGGTTGCGGTGTCGTGGCAACGGACTTGTCCCGGTAACGGTCTGTCATCAGGTTGTCGCTTCGACCGGTTGGCGCTTAGGCTGGTCCAGCCGGTCTTCAGAGGCGGACAGGTAGTCGGGTTGGTTGGCAAGATTAGGGCGTTGCCGCTACCTCGACAATGACCGGGCCATGACCGCACGCATACGGGATCACCATAGCGGACACACATGAACGAAGACGCGTCACGACAGGATCCGGCCGCTCAGCGGTCACCGGCCGGCGGCACCCTGGAAATCGTCCGCCAGTCCAGTCGTCCGATCGTGCTGCTCGGCCTCATGGGGGCCGGCAAGAGCGCCATCGGCCGTCGTCTGGCGCAGCGCCTGGGGTGGCCTTTCAACGATTCCGACGCTCATGTGGAGGATGCCGCCGGCATGCCGATCGTCGACATCTTCGATGCATACGGCGAGCCGGCTTTCCGCGATGCCGAACGGCGGGTGATCCGGCGGCTCCTGGGGGAAGGGCGGCAGGTGCTGGCGCTGGGCGGCGGCGCGTTCATCGACCCCAAGACCCGCGAAGCGATTGCCGCCACCGCCGTGTCGGTCTGGCTGCGAGCGAGCCTGGACGTGCTGTATGCCCGGACGGCCCGCCGCAACAACCGCCCGTTGCTGCATGGCGGTGACCCTCGTCAGATCCTCGCCGACCTGATGGACAAGCGCTATCCGATCTATGCCACCGCCGACCTCGCCGTCGACAGCGGTGACGTGCCGTTGGACACGACCGTCGACGCCGTGCTCGATGCTTTGGCTTCGACCTTGCGCGGCGGGCGCACGCAACGCGGGTGACGGGACGGGACGGGGGATGCTAGGAAAGCGGACAGTCAACGGCCGTCTCGAACGGCTCCGTTCGGCTCGCGGGCGCCGGCCGGCGGGCCGGAACCGATTGCACGGTGTCCATCCATGAGCGAGACAGTGCGTGTCGACCTGGGCGCGCGCAGTTATCCGATCGAGATCGGGCCCGGTCTCATCGACCGGGTCGGACCCCGGGTCGCAGCGGTTCACTCGGCTCGCCATGCCGTCGTCATCACCGATACGACGGTCGGTTCACTCTACGGAAGCCGGGTCGCCGACAGCCTCGCGACGGCCGGAATACGCGCTGAAGCACTGACCGTACCCCCGGGCGAAGCGTCGAAGAGCTGGGATGTCTTGGGTGATCTGCTCGACCGGATCCTGGCCTTCGGCATCGATCGCAAGACGCCGGTCATCGCCTTGGGCGGCGGCGTCGTCGGCGATCTTGCGGGGTTTGCGGCCGCCAGCGCTCTGCGCGGCGTACCGCTCGTGCACGTCCCTACCACATTGCTGGCCCAGGTCGACAGCGCCGTCGGCGGGAAGACGGGGATCAACAGCCGGCACGGCAAGAACCTGATCGGCGCCTTTCACCAGCCCAGCCTCGTGCTGATGGATACCGAGAGCCTGTCGACGCTGCCGATGCGGCAGCGCCGGGCCGGTTATGCCGAGGTCGTCAAATACGCGCTGATCGATCGGCCCGACTTCCTGGCGTTGCTGGAGCGGGAGGGCGACCGTGTCGTGTCCGGCGACGCCGACGCCGTGGCCCGGGCGATCGGGGAGAGCGTGCGCGCCAAGGCGGCCATCGTCGCTGCCGATGAACGCGAGTCGGGCCGGCGGGCGCTCCTCAATCTCGGCCACACCTTCGGTCATGCGCTGGAGGCCGAGGCGGGTTACGGCGATAGCCTGCTGCATGGCGAGGCCGTGGCGATCGGCATGGTCATGGCGTTCGATCTGTCGGTCAGGCTCGGTCTGTGCCCGGCGGAGGATGCCGAGCGTGTCCGCAGACACCTGGCTGCGTGCGGTTTGCCGACCCGTCCCCCGGCGGGGCTGGGCGGGACCAGCCGCCGGCTCCTGGACCATATGGCCAAGGACAAGAAGGCGGAGGTCGGTCGGCTCACCCTGGTCCTGGTTCGCGGCATCGGTCGGGCCTTCGTCAGCAAGGCCGTCGATCCTGCGACGGTGATCGACCTCCTCGACGATGCCCTGGCACGGGCTGCCTGACCGCCCGCTCCGGGCCCGAGAGCTGAACGGACCATGTCGATCGACCTCCTGATCACCGGCCTGGCGATCCTGCTGCTGCTGCTGCTGTCCGGCTTCTTCTCCGGCTCCGAGACCGCGCTGACCGCCGCGAGCCGGGCGAAGATGCACCAGCAGGCTCAGGACGGCGACGCGCGGGCCAAACGGGTCAACCGGCTCCGGGAGAACAAGGAGCGGCTGATCGGTGCCATTCTTCTGGGCAACAACCTGGTCAACATCCTGGCCTCGGCGCTGGCCACGAGCTTCCTGCTCGGGCTCGTCGGCGAAGCGGCCGTGCCGATCGCCACGATCGTGATGACGCTGCTCGTGCTGATCTTCTCCGAGGTCTTGCCGAAGACCTACGCCATCTACAACGCCGAGCGGATGGCGCTGGCGGTCGCGCCGGTCCTGCGCTGGGTGGTCGTCGTGCTGGCGCCGGTCACCCAGGCGATCAACGCGATCGTCGGACTGGTATTGCGGATCCTCGGTGCGGGATCGGCCAAGGTCTCGGTGACCGACTATGTCGACGAGCTGCGGGGGGCGATCGAACTGCACCGCACCGCCGGCGACGCCGAAGACCAGGAAGAGGTCGACCACGAACGCCGAATGCTCAAGTCGATCCTGGACTTGGGCGATGTCGAAGTGTCCGAGATCATGGTGCACCGCCGCAATGTGGTCGCTATCGACGCCGATCTGCCGGCTTCGGAGATCGTCCGTGCGGTGATGGAGAGCCGGTACACCCGCATGCCGCTCTGGCGGGACGACCCCGACAACGTGATCGCGGTCTTGCACGCCAAAGACGTCCTGCGGGCGGTCCAGGACGGTCGGGGCGACCTCGACCAGCTCGTCATCTCGGACATCACCATCGACCCCTGGTTCATCCCGGACACCACCAGCCTGCTCGATCAGCTTCAGGCCTTCCGCCAGCGGCGGGAGCATTTCGCCCTGGTGGTCGACGAGTATGGCAGCCTTCAAGGTGTGGTGACGCTCGAGGACATCCTCGAAGAGATCGTCGGCGACATCTCCGACGAGCACGACCTGCCGGTGCCGGGCGTCCGGCGCCAGCCGGACGGCAGCTACGTGGTCGACGGCACGGTGACGATCCGCGACCTCAATCGCCGTTTCGAATGGCGGCTCCCCGACGAGGAAGCCTCGACCATCGCCGGCCTGGTCCTACATGAAGCGCAACGGATACCGGATGTGGGGCAGGTGTTCACCTTCCACGGCTTCACCTTCGAGATCCTGCAGCGACACCGCAACCGGATCGCCCGGCTCAAGATCGAGCCGCCGTCCCGGCCCGAGTCCGGCGAAGGCGACTGAACCCGGCCCGTCCGGTACCCGGCGCCCGGGCATCCCGCGTTGTCCCTCGCTGATCCTCCAGACACCGATGTTCGAGGCTCGATCGACCCATGCCCCTGTCATCCCCCGCCGCGCGGACGCCGATCCACACGCGGACGATCGAAGGTCACGGCTTCCGGCGCGATGACGGTCTGTGGGACATCGAGGGCCGGCTGGTCGACACCAAGAGCTATCCGTTCGACAACCAGCACCGGGGTACGATCGAAATCGGCGAGCCGCTGCACGAGATGTGGCTGCGCCTGACCGTCGACGACACGTTGACGATCCGTGCGGTGGAAGCGGAGACCGATAACGGCCCCTATGCGATCTGCGGCGCCATCACGCCGAATTTCCGGCTGCTGGTCGGACTCAAGATCAGGCCGGGCTTCACCAAAGCGGTGAGCGAGCGGGTCGGCGGCGTATCCGGGTGCACGCATCTGGTGGAGCTGGTCGGCCGCCTGGCGACGGTGGCCTTTCAGACAGTCTACCCCGTCCTTGCGCGGGAGCGAAACCAGCGCCCCGATCAGATGCACGATCCCGATCGGCCCAAACGACCGCCGCCGCTTCTGAACACCTGTCACGTCTTCGCCAGCGACGGCGAGGTGGCCCGTACCCAATGGCCGGCGTTCTACACCGGCGATCATCCGGCCCGGGAGGTGGCTGGCTGATCGGGTGTCGCTTGCCCCTGTTCGCCGCACCGGAGTAGCATTGGCGGAAAACCGGCGGACCGAGACAGGATCGGCATTTGTGGAGGGCGCCATGCGCTGGGGGACGGCCGTTGGGCTGGTGATGATCTGGCTCTGGCCCGCTACTGCACCGGCACAGGACCTGTTCATCGGCGGGGATGCTAGCGCCGGCGCGACGCCAGAACCGGTCGAGCAGCCCGTTGCCGACCGGCCATCGGTCGAACCGCCGGTCGCGACGGTTCAAGGGTCGGCAGCGGGATCCGGGGATGCCGGGACGTCCGAACCGGCTGCCGAACCGGGGGGTGTCGGCGTCGACGTCTTTCGCGTGCGCGGACTGGTCGAACCCCGCCAAGAAGCCATCATCGCCGCCGAGATCGATGCCCAGATCGACGCGATCCCGTTCGACGACGGGGAGCGCTTCGCCCGAGGCGACGTGCTGGTCGACTTCGATTGCGGCTTCTACCGGGCTCGGTTGTCCGGTTCCGAAGCCACCGCCCAGGCCGCCCGCCGGGTCCTTGAGACCAACCGCCAGCTTGCCGCGCTGAATTCGATCGGCGTTCTGGAGGTGGCCCAGGCCGAGGCCGCGTATCAGGAAGCGGTCGCGCAAGCACGGGTCGACCGGGTGTGGGTCAACCGGTGCGAGATCGAAGCGCCCTTCGCCGGGCGGATCATCGCACGGCTGGCCGAACCGCACGAGAGTGTCCGGCAGGGCCAGGAGTTGCTGGCCATTCTCAACGACCGGGATCTCGATCTCCGGCTGATCGTGCCCTCGCATTGGCTGTCCTGGCTCGAAGAGGGGCAGGGTGTCGCGTTCCGGGTCGACGAGACCGGGACGACCGTGCCGGCCCGGGTGCATCGCATCGGCGCCCGGATCGACCCGGTCAGCCAAACCCTGCCGTTGATCGCCCGGATTGACGGGGACCCGGTCGACCTGGGACTGCTCGCGGGCATGAGCGGTACGGCCGTGTTCGATCGAGGCGACGAGCCGGCCTCCTGACCCGTCGCTGGGCCGCACCGCGGTCTGGGCTGAATGAGCAAGATCGACCCGAAATACACGGCGTTCTCCGCCTTCCTGCAACTCGAACGCTCGGCCCGGCACGCCGAGGATCTGCAGGCCCTGCGCTATGTGATGGTGAACGAGACCCGGCGGCTGGCCCCCTACCGCCGGGCCGTGATCGCCGGCGTCGTCCCCGGCCGGCGCATGAGGGTCGAAGCGGTTTCCGGGATTCCGGTGGTGGAGAAGGACGCCCCGTTCACCCGCTTGATGAACCGGGTGCTGACCGCGGCCCTGCAGCGGCCGGAGGCCGGCAAACCGGCCGCGCTGACCCCGTCCGACACGCCCGGTGTCCGGAGTTCGGACTGGCAGGAGCATATCGCGGCCCATGCCGCTTGGGTCCCGTTGAACCTGGCCGACGGAACGGTGGTGGCGGCCCTCCTGATCGATCGGGACACGCCGTTCGCCGACAGCGAGCTTGTACTGCTCCACCAGTTGACCGATTGCTACGCGCACGCCTGGAGTGCCCTGAAGGGCCGGTCGCGGGCCAGGCCGGGGCGGCGGTGGGGACCGGTGATCGGCTTGTTGGTCGCGGCGGCCCTGGTGGCTGCGATGTTCATCCCGGTTCGCCTGACCGCCTTGGGTCCCGCGGAGGTCGTGGCTGCCGACCCGCTGGTCGTCGCAGCCCCGCTGGAGGGGGTCATCGGCCGGTTCGCCGTGGAGCCGAACCAGCCGGTCCGGGACGGCCAGGAGCTGTTCCGGTTCGACGACACCAACCTTCGGGCGCAATTGGACGTCGCCGAGCGCACGCTGGGGATCGCGGAAGCGGAACTGCGCCGCGCCACCCAAGGCGCCTTTGTGGATACCGAAGCCGGCAGCCAGATCGCCATCCTCGACGCGCGACTGACGCTGCGCCGTTCCGAAGTGGCGTTCGCCCGGGCGCAGTTGGAGCGCTCCATCGTCCGGGCCGAACGCGACGGCATCGCCGTGTTCACCGACGTCAACGACTGGGTCGGTCGGCCGGTCGTCACCGGGGAGCGCGTGATGCTGATTGCCGATCCCTTGCAGTCCGAAGTCGAGATCCAGCTCCCGGTCGAGGATGCGGTGGCGCTCGATCCCGGTGCGCCCGTCGAGCTCTACCTCGACGTCGATCCGCTGACCGCGATCCCGGCGTCGCTGCGCAGCGCGAGCTACGAAGCCCGGGCGACTCCGGAGGGCACCTTCGCCTACGAACTCAAGGCCGCCTTCACCGAACGGGCCGAACCGGTCCGCATCGGGCTCAAGGGCACGGCCAAGCTGTTCGCCCACGACGTGCCCTTGTACTTCTACCTGTTCCGCCGGCCGATCGGCGCGCTGCGGCAGATGCTGGGGCTCTGAGCCGCATGGTGCAGGCACTGACGACGACCGCCCCCGGCGGCGCACCGCCGGTGACCGCCACGGCGCCGGGCGCTGTGCCCGATCAGGATCCCGCCGCACTGCCGTTGCCGCCGCTCCGCGCCGATCTCGAGCTGCTGCCTGGCCCGGCCGCGCCGGACGGGTCGCCGACCTGGCTGATCCACGACCAGGCCCGCAACCGCTATTTCTCCATCGGTGTGATCGCCTTTTACCTGCTGACCCATTGGGGGCGGGGGACCCCGGCCGCGGTACGGGAGGCCGTGAGGGAGACCAGCGTTCACGATCCTTCGGTCGAGCAGATTCTGGAATTCTTCAAGTTCCTGCAGATGAACGCGCTGGTCGTGGCCGAGGGGGACGCGGCCCGCAGCTATCTCGGCCGGATTGCCGAGGGCGCCCGGTTCAAGCTCTCCAAGCTCGGCCACAACTATCTGTTCTTCCGGATCCCGCTGGTGCGGCCGGACCGGTTTTTGGCGGTGACGTTGCCGCTGGTGCGCTGGATGGGGTCGGCCTGGTTCCGCTGGCTCGTGGTGGCCATGGGGGCGCTGGGCCTGGTGCTGGTGATCCGGCAATGGGACAGCTTCGTCACCACCTTCCCCTATCTGTTCTCCTGGCAGGGGATGGCGTTCTTCTTCGTCACCCTGACGGCGGTGAAGATCCTGCATGAGCTGGGTCACGGCTACGTCGCCAAGGCCCATGGCTGCACCGTGCCGACCATGGGGCTCGCCTTCATGGTGCTGTACCCGGTGCTCTACACCGATACCACGGCCGCCTGGCGGCTGGTCAGACGGCGGCACCGGTTGCGGATCGCCTATGCCGGCATCGTGGTCGAGCTGGCCTTGGCGGCGATCGCCACCTTGCTGTGGAGTTTCGTGCCGGACGGGCCGTTCCGGACCGCCTTGTTCATGACCGCGACCGTCACCTGGATTTCGACCCTGCTGGTCAATCTCAACCCGTTCATGCGGTTCGACGGCTACTACCTGCTGGGCGACGCGACCGGGGTGCAGAACCTGCAGCCGCGCGGGTTCGCCCTGGGCCGCTGGTGGCTGCGCAAGACCGTGCTCGGCGCCCGGGACCCCGCACCCGAGGAGTTGCCCGCGCGGATGCGGGCCTGGATGATCGCCTACGCCTACGCGACGTGGATCTACCGGTTCTTCCTGTTCCTCGGCATCGCGCTCTTGGTCTATCACTTCTTCATCAAGGCGATCGGCATCCTGCTGATGGTGGTGGAGCTCTACTATTTCATCGCCAAGCCGATCTTGCGGGAACTCAAGGTCTGGGTGGACCGGCGCCATGACATCGGGGTGACGCCCAACCTGATCGGCAGCGTGGCCGTCCTGGCGGTCTTGGCCGGCCTCGCCTTCGTGCCGTGGAACACGCGGATTACCGTGCCTGCGGTGATGGAGGCCCAGGAGTACACGACCCTGTTCCCGCCCCAAGCGGCCCGGCTGGTCGACGTTCGGGTGGCGGAAGGAGATGCCGTGACCCAGGGCCAGGTGCTGTTCAGCCTCACCGCGCCCGATCTGGCGTTCGAGCTCGAGAGCACCGGCCAGGAGATAGCACTGCTGCAGCACCAGATCCTGCGGCAGTCCGCCGGCGGGCAGGCGCTCGATCAGGTCCGCGTGCTGGAGCAGCAGCTCGCCACGGCGCTGTCGCGCTATCGCGGCACCGAAGCGCTGCTTGCCCGGCTGACCGTCACCGCCCCGATGGACGGTGTCGTCATCGATCTGGGCAGCGATCTGCATCCGGGCCGGTGGCTGTCGGTTGCGGACGCGCTGGCCCTGGTGGTCGAGCCGGGGCGGACCGTCATTCGGGGCTACGCGGCCGCCGAGGATCTGCCCCGGATGCAGGACGGGGCGAGCGCCCGCTTCGTCCCCGACGATCCCGGTCGACCGGTTGTCGCGGCGACGGTCACGGCGGTGGAGACGGTCAACGCCGCCCGGCTGACGGTTCCGATGCTGGCCTCCACCGTCGGCGGCCCGATCCCCGTGCGCGAGGATGCCGAGGGGGCGCTGGTGCCCGAACAGGCGATCTATCGGGTCACCTTGGAGCCGGAGACCGGACCGGAGGCACCGGACCAGGTCATCCGGGGACAGGTGCATATCGACGGCGCCGCCCGCAGCGTTGCCGATCGGGTCTGGCGGGCCGTCGCCGCGGTGCTGATCCGGGAGAGCGGCTTCTGATCGGGCACGGACGGCCCGGCGGTGGCTACTTTCCCTTCGACGCGACGAGGTCCAGGGGCAGGGGGGCTCGAGACTTGATCTCCTCCAGCACGATGCTCGACCGCAGGTTGGCGACCCCCGGCAGCGTCATCAGGGATTCCAGGACAAAGCGGCTGAACGCCTTCAGGTCCGGGGCGACGACGCGCAGGAGATAGTCCGCATCCCCGGTGACCAACGAGCATTCGGTGACCTCCGGCAGGCCCAGGACGGCCTCATGGAAGGTGGCTGCCGAACTCTCGCCATGCCGTTCGAGCGAGATGCTGACCAGCGCGACCACCCCCAGCCCGAGCCGATCGGGATCGAGCTGGACGGCGTATCCCCGGATCAGACCCGCCGCCTCCAGCCGGGTCAGCCGCCGGGAGCATTGCGACGGGGACAGGGCCACCTTTTCGGACAGGGCGACGTGCGACAGCCGCGCGTCCTCTTGCAGGCAGCGCAGGATCTTGAAATCGAAGCGATCGAGATCAGTCATCTGCAAGACCCTCGCATTGATGCGTGCCTTCTTGCCGGAAGCAGCCAGGCCGGCGCAAAGCGGCCGGCCGCTTTGCACGGACATCGCAGCCCCTAGCAGCGTATCATGACCGAAATCGTGCCGCGTGTCCGATCCCATTTGCCGGTCGGCGGACCCGTGGTCACGCTCTTCCACCCTCGGTCATCAAGGAGGTCCGTTCCATGGGTCCGTTCCCGCACGACGCCCCGCCCGCCACGATCGACGACGTCAACCCGATGGGAACCGACGGCTTCGAGTTCGTCGAGTACACCGCACCGGACCCGGCTCAGCTCGATACTCTGTTCCGGCAGCTCGGTTTCCGGCCGGCGGCCAAACACCGGTCCAAGGACGTCACCCTGTACCGGCAGGGCGACGTGAATTTCCTCGTCAACGCCGAGCCCGACAGTTTCGCCCAAGCCTTCGCCAAGGTGCACGGCCCGTCGGCCTGCGCGATGGCGTTCCGCGTGGTCGACGCCGCCAAGGCCTATGACCGCGCGATCGCCTTGGGTGCGCGGCCGGTGACCGGCCGGGTCGGCCCGA
>JANQKE010000228.1 GCA_028281265.1 Alphaproteobacteria bacterium
ATCTGCGTTCAGATGGACTCATCTGAACGCAGATAAGTTGATCTATTTCAAAGATTTAGAGCATCTTATCTGCGTCCGTTAGGACGCAGGATGCTCTAGTCGATCGGTCTCACGAGCAGGGGGGGCGGGCTTTCGAAGAACAGTTCCCGGTCGGTGCCCGTCAACCCGATCGAAAGCCCCAGGATCAGGGTCTCACCGTCGACGAAGAGCGTCTTCACCGCGCGCGCCGGCGTCGGCACGCGGGCATCGATGCAGAACAGCACCAGCGCCGCACCCAGCGCCTCGCTCCGCAGATCGATCTCGTGCTCCCTGCCTATCGTCGGGGCGATCGTCAGGACCAGCCGCACCTCGGGTTCGGATTCCAGTCGATAGCCGACGATCGTGCCCGGGGTGGGCGTCATGCGCCGCTTGCGCAGATACTCGGTCGCCGCGCGGATGACCTCGGTCCGGCTGAACGATAGGTATCTGATCTCCTTGGGCATGCGCACTCGCCATATCGAACGGATGTCGCGGTCTCCATATCGCGGCGGACGGTTCATGACCAGTCGTGCCGGCCGAGGGTTGCATTGCCCCTGCGGTACGCCCGGATGGCGCGCCGACCCGGTCGCCCGATGCCCGGTTGCCGTCGCCGATCAGCCGCGGCAGCCCGAATCGATACGCCGCAGTTTCGACGCTGGGGTGTTTTCAAGGACGCCCGGGGTCGATCTGCCGAGGCGGACCGACCTTGATGCCAGGAGCGAGGAGGAAGGACATGCCCAAGCATGTTCGACGACGAGCGACACCGCAGCGAGGCCCATCCGCCCGGGCCCTCCCGGGTTGGCGTGTGTCCGGCGCCCCTCACGGTGCACCGCTGACCCGACGGCGCGGCGCGACGCGCCATGCGGATCGATCCGGCACACGCCGACAGATCCGCCCGGTCATCCCTGAAAACACCTCAGCTTGACCGCCCCTGGCCCTTCCCGTTTAGTGCCGACCGACCAGCCGGCCCCCGGCCCCGCCATCCCTGCGACGTCTGCGCCTGCCGATGCCCGTTCCTGCTTCCCCGCTTCGTCCGGCTGTCTGCATCCTGGTGCTGCTGACCGCTCTGGCCCTGTATGCGATGCCGCTCCGCGCGCAAGGCAGCCCCGGCGAGAATGGCGCGGCCCAGGCAGGCGGTGACGACGGGCTGACGACCATTGCCGTGATGGGGGACTCCCTCGCCTATGGCATCTGGCGGTCGATGTATTCGCAGCTTCAGCGGGATGACCGGTTCGAGATCGTTCGCTGGACCGAAGCGGCGACGGGTCTTGCCCGTCCCGACTTCTTCGACTGGAGCCGGTCCATCGACGAGTTGCTGACGCAGCATCCCGTCGATGTCGCGGTCATGACGATCGGGCTCAACGACATGCAGGCCCTGTATGTGGACGGGGCCCGCAGCTATACCCTCGGCAGCGGAGAATGGGATCGGGAGTACCGCGCGCGGGTCGAGCGGATCATGGACCGGCTGCAGGTGGCGGGTGTGGACCTGTTCTGGGTCGGATTGCCGATCATGCGGTCGGCGACCTATTCCGCCAACCTGGCCAACGCCAACCGCATCTACGCCGCCGCCGCCGCTGAGCGGCAGGTTCCGTTCATCCCCCTGTGGGACGTCACGGTCGATGCCGACGGCACCTATGCCTCCCATCTGCCTGACAGGCGCGGCAGGACCCGCAAGATGCGGGACAATGACGGCATCCACTTCACCATCGACGGCAACAACCTGATCACCGCCGCCGTCCTCGAGGCGATGTCACCCCATGTGCCGATGATCGAGACGGTGCTGGCCGGCCGGCGCCGCTAGCGGCCCCGGTCCCGGCCATCGGTCGGCGCGCGGCTCCGCAATGCTGTTCCCCACCCTCGATTTCGGCCTGTTCTTCTTGCTGGTGTTTGCCCTGGCGTGGGGGCTGAAGGACTGGAATACCGGCAGGAAGCTCATCCTGGTGGCGGCCAGCTACGCCTTTTACGCCTATTGGGATTGGCGCTTCTGCGGACTGCTGCTGGCCAGCTCGCTGATCAACCACGCCGCGGGGATGGCGATCGGCAACAGCCCCGACCGCCGGTTCCGCAAGCAGATCCTGACGCTGGCGATTGCCGCCAATCTCGGCATCCTCGGCTTCTTCAAATACTATGATTTCTTCATACTCTCCCTCAATGATCTGGCATTCCAGCTTGGAATCGAACGGGAACTGCCGTTCCTCGAGATCATCTTGCCGGTCGGTATCAGCTTCTTCACCTTCCAGGGCATATCCTATGTGGTGGACGTCTATCGCCGGGACGTGCGTCCCCAGGCGTCACTGCTGAACCTTCTGTTGTACATATCGTTCTTTCCGCAATTGGTGGCGGGCCCGATCGTCCGGGCATCGGTGTTCATGCCGCAGATTGAGCAGCCGCCCCGTGCCGACCGCATCCTCGCCGGCCTGGGCCTGATCCTGATCACCATCGGGTTGTTCAAGAAGATGGTGGTGGCGAACTATCTGGCGACCGAGATGGTCGACTGGATCTTCCTCGACCCTTATTTCTACGGCACCGGGGATCTGTTGCTCGGTGTGTACGGCTACGCCATCCAGATCTACTGCGATTTCAGTGCGTACAGCGATATCGCGATCGGGGTGGCGGCGCTGCTGGGGTTCCGGTTCCAGAAGAATTTCGATCAGCCCTACAAGGCGGAAAGCCTGCGGGACTTCTGGCGGCGCTGGCACATATCGCTGAGCACCTGGCTGCGCGACTATCTCTATATCCCGCTGGGCGGCAGCAAGGGCGGCCGGTGGGCGACCCGGCGCAACCTGTTCCTGACGATGCTGCTGGGCGGGCTGTGGCACGGGGCGGCGTGGAACTTCGTGCTGTGGGGGGTGTTGCACGGGGCGGGGCTGGTGGTGGAGCGGGCGCTGGGCTGGACCCGGCAAGCGGCGAAGCGACCGCTGTGGCGGCGTGCATTGGCCGGCCTGATCGTCTTCCACTTCGTCTGCCTGACCTGGATCTTCTTCCGGTCGGCGGATCTCGACGGGGCGATCGAGTACCTCCTGGGGTTCGCACGGTTCGACCAGCCGGTCGAGTTCGCCACACCGCTGGTGTTGAGCCTGCTGGCGATCGGCTTTGCCATGCACCTCATTCCCGGCGATACCATCGATCGGGTCGAGCGGGCGCTGCGGCCGGTGCCGCTCTGGCTGCAGGGGGCGCTGTGCGGCATCGCCATCGTCGTGATCGATGCCATGGGGCCGGAAGGCGTGGCGCCGTTCATCTACTTCCAGTTCTAGCAAAGGAGGGCAGGGGCGTGATCGATGACGGTCCGGATCCGCAGGCGGACGGCGCGTCTTCCGTCTTCGCGCGGCACCGGCACGAACTCGAGATCGGCCCGACCGCCCGGCCGTACCGCTTGCGCCCGGTTTGGCTGGCGTGCATCGGGGGCGGTGTGGCCGGGGCGCTGGTGGGGTCCGCCGAGCTGGCGCGATGGGCGTTCGACCTGCCGCTTTGGCTGGGCCCGCTGCGGGCCGGGCTGGTCGCGGCCACGGCGGCCTGGCACGACGCCATGCAGGCGGTCGGTCTGGATGGCGTGCACGCCGCCGTCCGGGCCGGTTTTCAGGCGCTTGCCGCGCTGTAGAGCGTTTTCAGGGAATGCCGGGCCGATCTGCCGAGGTGGATGGGCCCCGCTGCGGCGTCGCTCGTCGTCGAATATGCCCCGGCATGTCCTTCCTCCTCGCTCCTGGCATCAGGGCCCATCCACCTCGGCAGATCCGCCCGGCATTCCCTGAAAACGCTCTAGGGGCAGGGGCGGTCAGGCCGCGTCCACCCACATCCGGCAGCAGTGCTGGGTCAGATCCCGCACCCGCAGGATATAGCCCTGCCGCTCCACCACGGAGATCACCCCCCGCGCGTCGAGCAGATTGAACAGGTGGCTGGCCTTGATCGCCTGGTCATAGGCCGGGAGTGCCAGTCGCCGCTCGATCAGGGACGCGCACTCGGCCTCCGCGTCCTTGAAGTGCTGCAGCAGGGCCTCCGTATTGGCGTGCTCGAAATTGTACGCCGAATACTCCTTCTCGGAGCGGAGGAAGACGTCGCGATACGTCTTCGCACCCGGCGCGTCCGGTGCATTGAACGGCAGATCGAAGATGCTCTCCTTGCCCAACAGATACATCGCCAGTCGTTCCAGACCGTAGGTCAGCTCCACCGGTACCGGATCGCATTCGATACCGCCGACCTGCTGGAAATAGGTGTACTGGGTGACCTCCATGCCGTCGCACCAGACCTCCCACCCCAGGCCCCAGGCGCCCAGGGTCGGGCTTTCCCAATCGTCCTCGACGAAGCGCAGATCGTGCAGGGCGGGGTCGATCCCCAGGGCGTAGAGCGACCTCAGATAGAGCTCCTGGCTGTCGGCCGGCGACGGCTTCATCAGCACCTGGAACTGATAGTAGTGCTGCAACCGGTTGGGGTTCTGCCCGTAGCGGCCGTCGGTCGGTCGGCGGGAGGCCTGGACATAGGCGCAGTTCCACTCCCGGTCCGGGCCTAAGGACCGCAAGGTCGTCGCCGGATGGAAGGTGCCGGCCCCGACCTCCAGGTCGTAGGGCTGCAGGATCACGCAGCCCTGTTCGGCCCAGAAGACCTGCAGCCGGAGGATGATCTCCTGAAAGCTCTTCGGCGGCGGAGCGACCGCAACGGGACTGGCCATCGAACGGACCGGACTGTCGGGGAGGGGGAGCGGGCGCCGCCCGGACGGCGGCGGTGCCCGGCACGGCGCGGCACCATAGGCACCGCCCTATCCCCGATCAAGCGGCCGGCCGGAAACCCTGATCGCCGCGGCAGCCCGGGGGCGATCTCAGCATCAGGTCTCCGCCGCCCCGGCCATCCGACGCAGCTTCTCCACATCGGCAACCCTTGGATGCAAGCCACCGGTCGTCCGTACAAGCAGTTGGACCTGTGGGGGGGAGGTTGGCCTTTGCGTCCGGTCAGCCCCAGGGGCCGGCAACGCCGGCCATCTGCCGCAGCACGGCGACCCGGTTGGCCGTGTTCGGGTGCGTGGAGAACAGGTTGTCGACCTTGTGGGCATGCAGCGGGTTGATGATGAACATATGTGCGGTCGCCGGGTTGCGCTCGGCGGCGTGGTAGTCGATCCGGCTGGCGAACCCCTGGATCCGTTCGAGCGCGCCGGCGAGCCACAAGGGTTGGCCGCAGATCTCCGCACCCACGCGGTCGGCCTCGTACTCGCGTGACCGGCTGATCGCCATCTGCACCAGCATCGCCGCCAGCGGTGCCAGGACCATCATCGCCAGCACCCCGACGAGGCCCAAGGGACTGTTGCGGTTGCCGCCGAAGAACAGGGCGAAGTTGGCGATCATCGAGATCGCGCCGGCAAGGGTCGCCGTCACCGTCATGATCAGGGTGTCGCGGTTCTTGATATGCGCGAGTTCGTGCGCCACGACGCCGGCAACCTCCTCCATGCTCAGCCGCGACAGCAGGCCCGTGGTGGCCGCGACGGCGGCGTTTTCGGGGTTGCGGCCGGTGGCGAACGCGTTGGGCTGGTCGGAATCGATGATGTAGACCCGCGGCATCGGCAGCCCGGCCCGGTCGGCGAGCTGGCGGGTCAACCCCACCAGGTCCGGCGCGGACCGGTCGTCCACTTCCCGTGCGCCGTACATCCGCAAGACCACCTTGTCGGAGTTCCAATAGGCGAACGCGTTCATCGCGATCGCCATCACCAGCGCGATCAGGATCCCGCCCTCACCGGCGAGAAGGAAGCCGACGACCAGGAACAAGGCGGTCATTCCCGCCAACAGCAGTGCGGTGCGAACATAGCCCATCGTCGCGGTCACCCTTTGTTCTTTGCGGCCGGGACGGCTGCGGCGCACCCGGAACGGCCGTCGCCGCAGCAAGAGGTGGCGAGCGCCCCGTCCGGTTCAAGCGGCCCCGGCCGGCGGGGCCGTCCGCTGGACAGCCGCCCGGCCAGCCGCCATATCCCCCCTATGACCGAACGCAGAACGCCTCAGACGGCCGTGCGGCAACCGGCGGTGAGCCGGGCTGCGGCTGCTCCGACCCCGCTGGAAGCCAGTCCCGCCCGACTGCGGGCCGTGGAGACCATCGTCAACGCCGCCGATGACGAGGTCGTCGACCGCCGGACCGGACGGCGCAGCCTCGGGGTCGAGCAGAAGCCGGGAGAAGCCGGCGGCAGTGACCGGCCCGAGCCGACCCGGTTCGGGGATTGGGAAGTGGGCGGCCGCTGCACGGACTTCTGAACGACCGTGAAGGAAAGGCGGCCGGCCGGTATCCGTGCGGACCTTATAGGTGTCTTGAGCCGACCTTATAGTTGTCTTGATATGCTATTGATCGTGATGGTGCCATATGACCCCGCTTGATCCCGAATCTGTTCTGCTCGAACCTGAACCGAGGGCGGACGACCGTCTGCGCCCACCCGTGGGTGTCGCACCGTTCGCGCCACCGCTCTTCACCGCCGTCAACCCGGCCGGCACGGCGCCCGTCCTGATCGTGGCCGACCATGGCGGGAACGCCATCCCGGCCGAGCTGTGCCGGCTCGGACTGACCGAAGAGGTGCTCGACCGGCACATCGCGTGGGATCCGGGCAGTGCCGTGATGGCCCGCCGGCTGGCCGAGCGGCTGGACGCGCCGGCCCTGATCCACACCTACAGCCGGCTGCTGATCGACCCGAACCGGGAGCTGCGCGACCCGACCTCGATCTGCGTCATCTCCGACGAGGTGGTGGTGCCGGGCAACCGCGACCTCAGCCCGGCCGACATGCAAGCGCGCGCCGACCGGTTCTTTCATCCCTATCACCGGGCGATCGCGGACACCCTGGACAGGTTCGCCCGGCGCGGGGTCACCCCGGTAGTCATCTCCATGCACAGTTTCACCCCGATCATGCGCGGGCGCACCCGGCCGTGGCAGATGGGAATTCTCTACGGCGACGATGATCGTCTGGGCGTGCCGCTGATGGACCGGCTGGCGGCGGTCGACCCCGATCTGGTGATCGGCGACAACGAGCCCTATAGCGGCCGCAACATGCACGGGTACACCGTGGAGACCCACGCGCTCGCCCGCGGGTTGGCCAATGTGCTGATCGAAGCGCGGCAGGATCTGGTGCGCACCGACGATGGCGCGATCGCCTGGGCCGATCGGCTGGTCGACGCCTTGATTCCGCTGCTGGACGACCCCGGCCTCTATAGGGCACGCTCACCGTAGACGACGTTTTGTTTCAGCCGGGCGCCCATGCCGATCACAGACCCCGCGTTTAGCCTCGGTATCGAGGAAGAATATCTCATCGTCGATCCCGTCACCCGGGAGCTGGTGGCCGACCCGCCGGCCGGTCTGCTGGAAGCCTGCGAGCGCATTCTGGGCTCCCAGGTCGGCCCTGAGTTCCTGCGCTGCCAGATCGAGATCGGCACACCCGTCTGCGCCACCATCCAGGACGCCCGGCGGGAACTGGGCCGCCTGCGCAGCACCATCGCCCAGGAGGCACGCGCGCATGGCTGCCGGATCGTCGCGGCGTCGACCCATCCGCTGAGTTCCTGGCAGCCGCAGAAGACGTCGAACAAGGAACGCTATCAGCAGTTGCGCACCGATATCGGCCTGCCGGCGGAGAGGCTGCTGATCTGCGCGTTGCACATTCATGTCGGTATCGACGATTCCGACCTGCGCATCGATCTGATGAACCAGATGCGGTACTTCCTGCCGCATCTGCTGGCGCTGACGACCTCGTCGCCGTTTTGGGAAGGGCGGTTGACGCATCTGAAATCCTACCGTCTGTCCGTGTTCAACGAGTTGCCGCGGACCGGGATTCCGGAGACCTTCAGCGGCTACCGCGATTACGAGAACCATCTGGCGGTGCTGACCGACACCGGCATGATCGAGGACGGGACGAAGCTGTGGTGGGACATCCGCCTGTCGGCGCGGTTCCCGACGCTGGAGACCCGGATCTGCGATCTGCCGACCCGGATGGAGGACAGCCTGACGATCGCCGCGCTGTGCGCGTCGCTGATGCGGCGGCTGTGGCGGCTCAAGCGGCAGAACGCCCGTTGGCGCACCTACAAGACCATCCTGCTGAACGAGAACCGGTGGATCGCCGCGCGCTACGGCATGGAGCGGGGGCTGATCGATTTCGGCCGGCAGGAACGGATACCGTTCGCCGATCTGATGGAAGAGATGATCGAGCTGGTGCGGGAAGATGCCCAAGCGCTCGGCTGCCTGGCGGAGGTCGAGAACGCCCGCGACATCATCCGCCGCCAGCCGTCGGCCGACCACCAGTTGCGGACCTACAATGCCGCCGTGTCGGCCGGGGCCAGCCATCACGAGGCCTTGCAGGCGGTCGTCGACTGGTTGATCGACGAGACGGTGGTCGGCGTACCGATGGAAGCGGTGGCACCGGCCTGACCGGGCGCCCTGGTTGCGGACAGTGCCGGCCGCGCTACATCGCAAGGCCAACCGGGTGGCGGTACCGCGTCCGTCCCCCCCGCCAGACTTGGAGTGCCCCATGGCTCTGCCGCCGATCGACGATGCCACCCGCACCGAACTCGAAGCCGCCGCCTTCCGCCGGCTGGTCGCGCATCTGCGGGAGCGCACGGATGTCCAGAACATCGATCTGATGAACTTGGCCGGGTTCTGCCGGAACTGCCTGTCGAAATGGTACGCCGCCGCCGCCCAGGAGCAGGGTGTGGATCTCGACTATGACGGCGCGCGGGAGATCGTCTACGGCATGCCCTACGGCGAGTGGAAGAAGGCCCATCAGACCGAGGCGTCCGACGCGCAGAAGCAGGCCTTTGCCGCTGCGCAAGGCCCATCGGGCCCTTGATCCGGGGCAACCGTTCCGGGCAGGGACCGGCTTGCGATCCGCGGTGCCCGGGCCTATAGACCCGGGCCTTCCAGCCGGCGGTTCCACGGGCCGGCGCCCATTCACACCTCACGCGCTACAGGATCCCCCCATGGCCGATGACGTTGCCGGCGTCGCCTCCGAACAGCTCCGCTCCTTCATCGAGCGGATCGAGCGGCTGGAGGAGGAGAAAGCCGGTCTCGCCGCCGATATCCGCGAAGTGTTCGCCGAGGCGAAGAGCCAGGGGTTCGACACCAAGATCATGCGCCAGGTGATCAAGCTGCGGAAGCTGGAAGACCATGACCGGCGCGAGCAGGAGGAACTGGTCGACCTCTACTTGCAGGCGCTGGGGATGCGGGCGGAGGGGTGATCCCCGACCGGCCGTAGCGGCTCAGCCGTGCCGGATGGCAACGGTCTTGGTCACGCTGAAATGGTCGAGGCCTTCGAGCGCCTTCTCCCGGCCGAAGCCGCTCTTCTTCATACCGCCGAACGGCAGTTCGACCCCGCCGCCGGCACCGTAGTTGTTGACGAACACCTGGCCGGCTCGAAGCGCCCGGGCCAGACGGAACTGCCGGCCCCCATCCTGGGTCCACACCCCGGCCACCAGGCCGAACGGCGTGGCGTCGGCCAGCGCGATCGCCTCGGCCTCGTCGTGGAAGCGGAACGCCGTCAGCACGGGGCCGAAGATCTCCTCCTGGGCGACCGGGTGGTCGACCGGGGCGCGGTCGAGCAGGGCGGGGGCGACGAACGTGCCGCCGGCCGGCGCGTTGGCGGCGATCCGCCCGCTTGCCAGGGTGCGGACCCCGTCTCGCGCTGCCTGGGTGAGATAGCCGTCAACCCGGGCCTTCTGCTTGGCATTGATCAGCGGCCCGCAATCGAGGTCGCGGTCGGCCGGCCCGGCCTCCAGCGCGGTGAACCGGGTTGACAGCGCGTCCAGGAAGCGGTCGGCCACCGCTTCCTGAACCAACAGACGGCTGCCCGCCGAACAGGTCTGCCCGGCATTCTGCACGATCGCGTTGGTGATGAACGGCAGCGCGCCGTCGAGGTCGGCGTCCGCGAATACGATCTGCGGTGACTTGCCGCCGAGTTCCAGGGTGACCGGCCGGTTGTGCCGGGCCGCCGCCGTCTGCACCGCCACCGCCGTTTGGGGTGAGCCGGTGAAGCTGACGTGATCGAGCCCGGGATGGGCGCAGAGGGCGGCACCCGCGGCCGTGCCCAGGCCGGTCACGACGGTCAGGGCGCCCGGCGGAAAGCCCACCGCCAAGGCCAGTTGGGCCAGCGCCAACGGGGTCAGGCAGGCATCCTCGGCGGGCTTGAGCACACAGGCATTGCCGGCCGCCAGGGCACCGCCGATCGTCCGCCCGAAGATCTGCGCCGGATAGTTCCACGGGATGATGTGGCCGGTGACGCCGTAGGGCTCCTTCCAGGTGAGGACCGAATAGCCGGCCTGGTAGGGGATCGTCTCGCCGTGATGCTTGTCCGCGGCCCCGCCGTAGAACTCGAAGTATCGGGCGCACGCGGTGATGTCGGCCTTGGCCTGCTTGACCGGCTTGCCCGTGTCGTGGCTTTCGAGGTGCCACAGCGCCTCGAAGTGATCCTCGATCGCCCGGCTCAACCGGACCAGCAGCCGTCCCTTCTCGACCGCCGGCAACGCCCCCCAGGGGCCGTCCGCGGCGGCTCGGGCCGCCATCACCGCCCGGTCGACCGCCGCCGCACCCCCGGCGGCCAGGCGATAGATTTCCTCCCCGGTCGACGGGTCGATCACGGGCAGAGTGCCGTCGGCCGGTTCGGCGGACCAGTCGGCACCGGTCAGCAGGGTGGCACCGGGGGTGGGAAGCAAGTCGAAGGCGGACATGGACGTTTCGTGGCGGTGTCGGGGGCGGACGGCGCCGTTACCCATGCCCGCACGACCCGGTTCCTGTCGAGGGTCGAGGCGGGCCGGTGGGCGATTGCTGCGCCTGGGGACCTCGGCTACCAATACCCGTGGACTGTAGCGGACCTAGGGTATCCTGCGTCCGACCGGACGCAGATAGAATGCTCTCACTCTTTGAAGTCGATCACCTTACCTGGGTTCAGATGAGGCCATCTGAACCCAGGTAAGGTGATCTAGAGTGGTTTCAGGAACTATCGGGTCGATCTGTCGAGGCGGATGGGCCCTGATGCCAGAAGCGAGGAGGCAGGACATGCCCAAGCCGATGCGACGACGAGCGACGCCGCAGCGGGGCCCATCGGTCCAGTCCTTCGGTGTGGCGCGTGCCGCCCGCCCGCAGCGGTGCGTCGCTGGCCCGCTGGCCCCGCATCGCGCCGTGCTACGCGCCTCGCGGATCGATCCGGCACACGCCAACGGATCGACCCGATATTCCCTGAAAACGCTCTAGCCGGAAGGCCGGCATCGCATCGTGACCACCGCCTCCCCGATACTCCTGGTCGAGGACACGCCGTCGCTGTCCCGGGTCTACATGCAGTACTTGGCGAAAGCCGGGTACGACGCGACCTGTGTGGAGACCGGCAAGGCGGCTCTGGAGGCAATCCGGGTTGCTCCGCCGGGGCTGATCCTGCTGGATCTGCAACTGCCCGACATGAACGGCATGGAGATCCTGCGGACGATCCAGGATGAGCAACTGCCCATTGCCGTCGTGGTGATCACCGCCCACGGATCGGTCAAGGTGGCGGTCGAGGCGATGCAGCTCGGCGCCTACGACTTCCTGATGAAGCCGTTCAACGCCGACCGGCTGCTCGTGACGATCAAGAACACCTTCGACCGGGTGCGGCTGGAGAAGATCGTCGAGGTCTACCAGGAGGATATCGCCCGGGACCACTATTACGGCTTCATCGGCAAGTCGCTGAAGATGCAGGCCGTCTACCGGATCATCGATTCGGCTGCGTCCTCCAAGGCGACCGTGTTCATCACCGGGGAGTCCGGGACCGGCAAGGAAGTGACGGCCCAGGCCATTCACAATGCCAGCCCGCGGGCCAAGGGGCCGTTCGTCGCCATCAACTGCGCGGCCATCCCCAAGGACCTGATGGAGTCGGAGATCTTCGGCCACGTCAAGGGGGCGTTCACCGGGGCGGTGACCGACCGCGAAGGGGCGGCCAAGGACGCCGATGGCGGTACGCTGTTCCTGGACGAGATCTGCGAGATGGATCTGTCCCTGCAGACCAAGCTGCTGCGGTTCCTGCAGACCGGCACGGTGCAGAAGGTCGGCTCCACCAAAGCCGAGAAGGTCGATATCCGCATCGTCTGCGCGACCAACCGGGACCCGATGGTGGAGGTCGAAGAAGGCCGTTTCCGCGAAGACCTGTTCTACCGTCTGCACGTGATCCCGGTCCATCTGCCGCCGCTGCGGGAGCGGGAGGACGACGTGCTCGCGATCGCTCAGCAGTTCCTGGCCGAATACGCAGCGGAGGAGGGCAAGTCCTTTACCCATTACGCCGCGGAGGTGGAGGACGTTCTGGCCCGCTACCAGTGGCCCGGCAATGTCCGCCAACTGCAGAACGTGCTGCGGAACGTGGTGGTGCTGCACGAGGGCGAGGCAGTCACCTTGGACATGCTGCCACCGCCGCTCGATCGGGGCGAAGGGCCGGGGTTCGCGCCCCGCGGCCCCATGGTCGCGCACCCGTTCGGGGCCGACGCGCCCGTGCCTGCCGGCAACGGCTCCGCCATCGACCCCGCGTCGCCGGAGCCCATCGTCGTCACCCCCAAGCCTCGCACACCGGCGGACATCCGTCCCCTTTGGCTGGTGGAGAAGGACACCATCGAGCAGGCGATCGAGGTCTGCGACGGCAATATCCCCAAGGCTGCGGCGATGCTGGAGATCAGCGCATCGACCATCTATCGTAAGAAACAGGTTTGGGAAAAGACTGAAACCTCTTGATTATCAATAACTATCGGCCGACGGACTAAACTATCCGTTCGGTTAGTCCGGATTATTATCCGCAAATTTATCCGCTTGGCCAATTGTCCGGCCGAACCGGTCGCCGTCACAGTGCTCCGATGATGGGGCCGCTGCCGATCGTCGGTGCCGGCCGAGACCCTGTGGATCATCGCCGGCGGGCGGGGGAGCGGCGCGATGCTCCGGGACTTCCTGGTGTACTTTCTGGCCCCGTTGGACCCGGTCCAACTGGTGATGCTGGTCCAGTCCACCGCCGTGCTGATGGGGTCGTGGCACTACTGGTTTTGGCTGGTGATCGTGTTTGCCTTCGCCCGGTTGTATGTCCCGGCCCTGGTGGTCTGGGGGCTCAACATGGTCCGGCCGGAGCTGTTTCGTGGACGGCCTTGGCATGACCATGCGGGGGCACCGCTGATCAGTGCGGTGATCGCCTCACGCAACGAGTCCACGCGGATCGAGAGGACGATCCGGTCCCTTTTGGCCTGCGGGTATCCCAATCTCGAGATCATCGTCGTCGATGACGGCTCCGTCGATGACAGCGTGGCGCGGATGCGGCGCTTCGCCTCCTCCGCCCGGGTGAAGATCTGCCCGCTGCGGCAGCATTCGGGCAAGCCCAGCGCCCTCAATCGCGGCCTGAGCGTGGCACGGGGCGAGTTCGTCTTGATCCTGGACGCTGACACCGAGGTCCAGGTCGGTTCGCTTCAGCATCTTCTGGGCCCGATGCGGGATCCGGACGTCGGAGCGGTCACCGGGGTGATCCGGGTGAACAACGCTGAACAGAGCCTGGCGACCTGGTATCAGGACGCCGAATACGCTGTGGGACTGTCGATCCCGCGATCCTGGCGCGCGGCCCTGAACGTGTTGGGGATCATGCCGGGCGGCTTTGCCCTGTTTCGCCGGGCGGTGTTCGACGATCTCGGGGGGTTCGACACTGGCCTGGGCGACGATACCGACGTCACCTTACGGGCCCGGAAGATGGGGTGGAAACTGCGCTTCGCCGCCGATGCGGTGAGCTGGACCAACGTGCCGTCCACCTTCCCGGCGTTGTACCGCCAACGGCGCCGGTGGGAGCGGAACATGATCAAGATCCGCCTGCGTAAGCAGGGGGATCTGCTTGTCTTCGCCGATTTCTGGTCCAATCTGCGCCGGCTGCGGCTCGTGCCCCGCTATGGCTGGGCGACATGGTTGGTCGGCGTGGACACCTATGTCCTGCGGCTTGCTTTGCCCTGGCTCTACTTCTCCGGCGCGGCGTTCATCCTGCTGACCGAACCGAGCCAGATCGCGGTGCTGCTGAAGGTACTGTACTGGACCAGCCTGTTCTTCAGCCTGATCAAGCTGCTGATCGCCCGGGATGTGATCGGTCAGCCCGTGCCCAGACGGTTCCTGATCATCCCACTATTGCCGTTTCTCCGCCTGGTGCTCCGGATCGTCGTGTTCGCCGCCCAGGCGCAGGAACTGCTGCGGATCAACATCAAGCACGGCTACGTGCCCGACCGGATCTGGCAGGAAACCCCGCACTGGTAGCGGCAGCACTTCCTGAACGGACCCCGCCTCATGCCGCGTCGCGATGAGCAAGGCTCACCGCGACATGGCCGGTGCGCCCGAGTTCGTGCGGGGCAAGCCTCGCGCGGCGCTTGCACGCCGCACCAGGTGAGGCGAGGTCACTTCGGCGCAAACCGGTCTCAGCGCCGCTGGTACTGGCTGGCGCCGAACAGCATTTCCTTGGCTTTGGCGTCCATGCCGGGCGATCGCTGATCGGTCAGCACGGCACAGCCCCGGATGACGGCCGGGCGGGAGGCGATGCTGTCGAACCAGCGCTTGGCGTTCGGAAAACCGTCCCAGCTCTGGCCTTGGCGTTCGATCGAGCGGGCCCAGGGGAACACGGCCATGTCGGCGATCGAATAGTCCTGGCCGTTCAGCCAGTCGACCGCGCTCAACCGCTTGTCCAACACGCCGTAGAGCCGGCCGGCCTCGTTCGTGTAGCGATCGATGGCGTAGTCGATCGGGTCGGGGGCATATTGGCGGAAGTGATGCGCCTGGCCCAGCATCGGCCCGAAACCGCCCATCTGCCACATCAGCCACTTGACGGTTTCGTATTTCGCCGGGTGGGTCTGCGGCCAGAACCGGCCGTGTTTTTCGGCCAGGTACATCAGGATCGCTCCGCTCTCGAACAGCGGGTACGGTGTCCCGTCGGGACCTTCCGGGTCGACCAGCGCCGGCATCTTGTTGTTTGGGCTGATTGCCAGAAACGCCGGCGCGAACTGGTCGCCCTGGCCGATGTCGATCGGATGGACCGCATACGCCACGCCGAGTTCCTCGAGCAGGATATGGACCTTGTGGCCGTTCGGCGTGGCCCAGGAATAGAGATCGTACGGTTTGGTCATGGAGGGGTGGGCCTTCGTATGGCGGCACGGGCGGTCGGAACGCGCGGGACCCCAGAGCGGGACGGCGTTAGGTGCGATCGCTCTCGCGATCGCGCATGACGTCTGCATCCCGCTCTTACCATAACCTTGGAGAGCAAGAGGCAGACATGAGGGCGAGTCACCCTCACGTCTGCCTCTTGCTCTAGAGCGTTTTCAGGGAATACCGGGTCGATCTGTTGGCGTGTGCCGGATCGATCCGTGGAGGCGCGTAGCACGGCGCGATGCGGTGCCATCGGGCAAGCGGCGCAACGCAGCGGGCGGCC
>JANQKE010000012.1 GCA_028281265.1 Alphaproteobacteria bacterium
TGACGCAGCCTGACTTTTGAGCCTCGAGCTCTCCGGGAAACCCAGGACGGTTCAGTGTATCAGGTCTCAGAACGGTGTCACCCAGTCGCGGGCGATGACGATCATCAACGAGTCCGGGCTGTACGTGGCGATCTTCGCGTCGCGCCGGCCGACCGCGCGGGCGTTCAAGCGCTGGGTTACAAGCGAGGTGTTACCCTCGATCCGCAAGACCGGTCGCTACGCCACACCCAGCGCACCCAATCCCGAAGCAGCGCTCGCTTCGCAGATCAGATTGGTCGAACTCGCCCTGCAGATCAAGGGCCCCGATGCGGCGAAGGATCTTTGGCGTCAACTGGCACTGCCGGGCTTCGACACGGTCATGGGCGCGCCACCGCCCCAGCCGGTCGTCGCGCAGGCTCCTTGGGACTGTCTTGCGACGCTGATGGCCTACCGCCTGCCCACGGGCACCGTCGCCGAGCTGCTGGCCGATCTCCAATCCCCGATGGTCGACGTCTTCCATGCCGACGCCGCCAAGGCTCTCAGCCAGCTCGGTCTCCGCGTCGAACCCCGACGCCGTGCCGCGATGGCGATCTCCAATACCTGCCCGCGCCTCGAGGCCGTCTACCACGGCACGGTCTGGGCCCGCCGCGGCTGGCGCCAGGCGCTCCTGGCCCTTCCCGGTGCCACCCGCGGCGATCCGCTGAGGTTCTCCCGGCATCACCTCGCCCGCACGGCCCTGGTCCCCTTGGGCTGCTTCCGCCGCTGGTTCCACGCCACGGAGCCGATCGTGCTATCGCGGCGCTGACCGCCCTCAATACACCGGTGCCGCCACCGTCTCCCGCGCCGCAGCCAGGAGCCTCGGGTTGATCCGCACGCCGCCGTCGGTCTGGGCGGTGGTCCGCAGTCGGGAGCGGATCGAGCGGCGCAGGCTGTCCGCGGTGATCGGGTACATCGGATAGGCCGCGAGGTACGTCACCTCCCGGTTCAGCCGCTCGGCGTGATGGAAGAACCAGCCGATCCGGCTCATCCAGGTGTGCCAATGGTGCCGGTACTCGACCCCGCTCTCCGCCACGCCGGCGAGGTCGTAGGCCTGGGTGCGGTCGATCACGCCTGTCTCGTAGGCCTGGCGCAGGGCGGCCTTCTCCTCGGCGGTCAGCCGCGACGAGGCCGCCGCATGGCCCTTGCCGGCGGTGAAGTCGACCAGCGCGCGGTTGAGCTCCTTGATCGCCCGGCCGACCGAGCGGCTGCCCCGCCCGTCATAGGCCGCCAGGATCGGAACACCCATCACCACCGTCTGGGTGAGGTTCACCGTCGCCGCGGCCGGGCTCGCGCCCAGGAACCACACGAAGGCCGCACTGGTGGCCATATGCGCCCATTGCGAGCCTTGCGGGTTCATCAGGAACGCATGGCGCTTCGTGAGCTCGTTGACGATGGTGACCGCGTTGTCGGGGTTCGTGGTGGCGTCGGCCTCCGTCTCCATCGCCCGCAGGTGCTCGCTCAGCGGCAGCGCGTAGCGTAGCCGGGCCAGTTGATGGGCGCCGTGGAACAGGTGGGAGGAGAACGCCCGCATGGCGTCCTGGTCGTAGCCGGCGCGGCCCTTCCGATGGATGCGGCGTGTCCGAAGCGACCGGTCGGGCAGCGTCTGCAGGTACATCTGCCAGACCTGATCCTGGATCGCGGGATCGACGTCGCCCTTCTCCAGCACGCCCGTGATGTCGGCGACCAGACGCGGGTCGACGAGCGACTTCAGGCTCTCGCCCTCGACCAGCTTGCCGGCCTTGACGGCGTAGCCCTCGCGGCGGAGCTCGGCCGCGTGGGCGTCGCGTTGCTTCACGCTCTCGAAGCGGCTGAACGACACCACCTCGCCGGTCTTCTTGTCCCGGGCGGTGACGATGAAGTCCCCGAACCGCGCCAGGGGGAAGTAGGGGCCCTTCAGCCGGTTGGCTTCGAACTTCTGCCGCAGGCGGTAGATCCGGGCGTTGGTCTGGAGCTCGGCCCTTCGCCTCCGGCCGGCGTAGAGCCGCTCGGCCTTGGCCGTCGCCTCGGCCCGCGCGTCTGCCGTCATGTCCGCCCGCGTGATCCGCTGCCGCTCCGCCTCGAGATCGGCCTCGGCCTTGCGCATCGCGGCGTTGCCGGCCCCCCGCAGGTTGGCGACGATCGCCGCCTCCATGGCGTCGGCCATCTCGCCATAGGTGTCGCGGACGCGGGCGTACATCGCCCGGGCCTCGGGGGAGAGCCGCTCCCACCGCCGCCGCAGCCGGGCGTAGTTCCGCCGATCCTCCTCATTGCCCTTGCGGATGGTCTGGTTGGGGGCGAGCGAGGGGTCGACCTGGGCCAGCGTGGACTCGTGCATCAGCCGCATCAGCGCATCATTGTCGGCCTTGGATGCACCCCGGATCGCCGCCCAGTCCTGCACCACCTCGGCCGTCTTGGCGTGCCAGTGGTTGCGCAGGGCGTCCATCCGCTCCTTGGCGTAGAGATACCGCCGGGCCGACGGCATGCCCTTGGCCACCTCCTCGAGCAGCGGGCGCATCGGGATCGCCGGCAACAGGCGGTGCAGGTGCTGGGTGCTGGCCTGGGACAGCGTCTCCCGCAGCCACCGCGTCACCTTGCGGGGGCCCGGCGCGCCGCTGTGGGCGAAGGGACCACGCAGGGCGTAGAGGGACGGCGAACCCTCGACGGAGGGAGCTGCTGGGATAGCGTTCGTGTCGGGCGTCGCCGTGTACGGATGGCCAGGGACCACCCCGCCGGAGCGCTCGTTGGGGATGGGGCGACGCCCCCTAACGGCACCGTTCCCCGAGACCTCCGATCCGTTGCGGATCGGGCCGTCTGGGGCTATATTCTGTACAGGCGCCTCCTCATACGAACTACGGTGGGCCCCGTCCCTGAGACGGAACGCTCCGTCTATGGGGAGGTTGCCTCTTCTCAGCAAAGCCAGGTCGTAGAACAGGTTCCCGTCGGCCCGCTCCTTGACGACAATCAAGGTTTGGAAGCGTTTCCCGTCGACGACGACCAGACCGGTCAGGCGATGCACCCGAAGAACCCCGCGGTCCCGCCCGGTTGGGGCTTTCGGTGTTTCCGGCGGGCCGGTGCGCTCTGCAGTTCGGATCAAGTCGGGCAGCCGACTGGCTGCCGCCAGAAGGTCTTCGCCGGCGCCGATGATCGTATGGTCAATGCCGGTGCGAGCAATGCGGATGGGGCGGGTGAACTCCCCGTTCCGGACGTTCATACCCGCCAGCTTGCGGACGGCCGCCACGGCATCCGACCGCCACCGTGCCGTCGAACGCGCGTCGCTCACATCGGATCGACGGATCTCGACCACGCGCGGCCCACGCGGCGTCCGCGATGCCCGGCTCGGTGGCCCGGCCTGGGCGGTTGAGCGGGCCGCGGTTCCCTCTGGCGCGCGCGCCCCGATCTCGCCGCGGTCCATGCACTCGAGCACGCCCTCCGGCGATTGTAGCCCCACGCCGCGGGCCCAGTTCGCCAGTGCCCGGAAGAAGTCCCCGATCCGCTGCAGCAGCCGTTCGACGCCGGATTGCGGGTGCGCCCGCTTCTGCCGGGACCGCCACTCGACCAGGCGGGCGACGACTTCCTCCTCGAGCTGGCTCTCGGTGTAGCCGTGGGGACGGTAATCCCGCTCGACGGCCTCCCACAGTTCTCGGCGGGCCTTGGCCGCCCGGACCAGGATCTCCCACTCCCGATCGTCGAACAGGCCCAGATCGCGGAGCCCGTGGACGGCCTCGTGATCGAGGATCGACAGCGGATCGGCCGCGTCCATCGCGATCTTGATCAGCCGGGCCTCGGCCACGTACTCGCCGTCGAGGACGATCGGCGGTCCGCCATCGGTCGGTTCGCCGAATAGCTGCGGCGGGAAGGCCAGGCTGAGGGACTCGTCGAGCCCGAGCTCCCGAAGGCGCTCCCTCAGCTGCCGGACGACCTCCTCGCGTTCGATCGGGCGATCGCGGATGGCGGCCGGCTTGTCCGGCGACCGGATGGACGTGGTGTTGCCGTCGGCGTCGCTGTCCGGTAGCGGGGTCGAGCCGGTCTCGCGGCTAGCCGTGTCAGCCGCGGGGGCAACAGCGGCGGTGTCCGTCCTAGCGCCGCTGCCGGCGCCGGCATTGCTGTCCCGGCTCCGAGCGCTTACAGTGGGGGTAGCGCCGGCCCTGCGGCTAGCTGTGTCATCCGCAGGTGAAAAAGCGGTGGTGTCTGTCCTAGCACCGCTGTCGGCGTCGTGCTCGTAGGCCGTCAAGAGCCACGTTTTCGCTTCGCCATCCCAGGCGAGCCGCACGACCCCAACTCCATCCTCGCTTTCGAGACGGAGCCGGTTCTTGCCGGACCTGGCGTGGTTGACCCGGGTTTGCAGCAGGAACCCCTGCAGATCCGGCAGAACCTCGGGGTGCTTGGCGACGATCTTCGCCAGGCCATAGCCTTCGCGGGTCGCCGACGGCGCCTCCCCCCACACCAGATCGATATCGCCCACTTGCGGATGCCGAAGGGCCGCCACCGCCTCACCGGTCCGGTCCGCGGTCAGCCGCCCGATCGCACTTTGCGCGTCATGCCGGTATTGCCGGTGGATCGGCCCGAACGGCCCAGTTTCCCGCCCATCCCGCACGGCGTAGAACGTCGTCAGGTCCTGGCGCGTGCGCCGATCGCCGACGTCTCGGATCACTTTCGGATCGGCCGGCAGGTCGAACCCGGTCGTATTGCCTCGTGCGGTGGCCACCTCGAAACGGACCCGTCCGCTGGCTGTGGGCGGCGGATTGGCCCTGCGCCAGGCGCGCCCTTTCGCATGGGCCCGCTGTTCCGGGCCGGTCCAACTGTTCGGCAGCGACACCCGCGCGTCGGTGTTCTCGAACCCCTGCATCCAGCGGTCGGCCAACTGATCGCGATATTCGATGGAGTCCGAGGCGCGACGCGACGTCTTCGCGAGGTTTGCAACGGCGCGGTCCCGAGCCTGCCGTACCGATGCGCGATAGGCGGTCAGACGCCTGTTTCCCGGCCGGCTCTCCGCTTCCGCCGCCGCGGCTTCGAAGCGCCGTACCGTCTCGTCCCTGGCCCGTGTCGCGGCGGCCTTCTGCTCGGGCGACAGCGTCGGCCGCGATCGGCCGACCTCGCCGCTGAAGTTCAGATCGAGTCTCGGAACGGATAGGTCTGGATCGCGATCATTTGGCCGCCCTGGAGCGCCGAGGTCTTCAGGCCATGTTGGGGGTCGGGACCTGTTCGGCCGTCCTGGTCGATCCTGCGGCGACGGTGGGCGGTTCTGCGAGGGGATCGGGCGTCGGTGCGACCGGCTGGGGCTGTGCCGCCGGCCGATCGACGATTTCGGGTATGGCTGACGTGGCCGGCTCCGGGGCGTCCGGCAGTCTCTCAGGCTCCGGGACCGACGCCGGGACCTGCTCGGGGGTGATGGGGGCAGGGGCAGGAATCGAACCTGCGTCCTCCGGGATATGAGCCCGGCGCGCTGCCCCTGCGCCACCCTGCGGTTGTGCCATGTCGGGAACCGCGGCGATCGGACCCGGTGCTGCCGGGGCCGCTTGGGGAGGTGCGGTCGCCTCGGCCTCCTGCACCGGTGCGAAGCGTCCTTCCGCCGGCCCCGACGTTCGATCCAGCCCGGGGACCTCGCCCGACGTCGTCGCCGCCGGCGCGGCCTCGACAGGTGCCACCGACCGTGCCTCGGCGTTGCCCCCGGTGCCTCCCAGCATGACCCGCGCATTCGCCTCTGCGGCGCTTTCCGCCCGAACCCGCGTCATCCCGGACGTCAGATCGGCCCGGGGGATGACCAACTCCTCGCCGTCGTCGGCGCGGATCAGCGGTCCGTCGGGCGTCTCTGCCACCATGACGCCGGAGACCGGCTGCTCGAACGCCTCGTCCTCGATCGTGACCCGTTCGCCCGGCTCGATCGCCGGCAAGGTGCGGGCGGGCCCGGAAGCCGCAGCCCGGCCCAGCGGTCCGGCCGGCGGTGCCGACCCGCTCGTCCTGGCGGTCTCGAGCTCGCGATACAATTGCCGCACCCGCTCGACGGCCGCTGTGCGCTCTTCCGGTGTCGAGGCGGCCTGGGCTGCCGCTGCCGCTCGCTGCAACTCGCCCTCGAGGGCCGCGATCCCGGCCGCTTCGGGGCTGGGCGGTGCATCGCTTGGCGGCGGCAGAGCGAGCGGCTCCCGCCGGCTCGTGGCGCCGGCCAGCCCCCCGAAGGTTCCACCGGCCAGGGCGCCCAGGACGGCGTCGCCGAACGTTCTTTCGGTCACGGACTCGTCCGTGCCGGCACCGACATTGGCCCCCGACCGGGCGGCAACGCCCTCGAGAGCCTCTTGCGTGCCTTCCTCGACGGCCCCGAGACCGGCGCGCGCCGCGGTCCGGCCGACGATCCCTCTGCGAGAGGCGATCCGCACGGCCGGGTTGGCGATCGCGATGGTCGCGGCACCACCGGCCGCGCCGACCGGGGCCGCGAACAACGCGCCCATCTGCCGGGCGGCCTCGACCGTCCGCTCCAGTGCCTCGGCCGGCGCGACCCCCTGCTCGACCAGCCGGCGATAGTACCGGCTTTCGTCCGCCAGGCGGCCATCCTCGGCCATCTGGCGGATCATGTGCTCGCCCTCCTCGGCTCCGGCGCCGGCCGATTGTGCCCCGCCGGCCGTCGCTCCCCCGACGGCAGCCGCAACCCGGCCGGTCCCGCCCAGCGCGGCGCCGATGCCGCCGGACGCGGCACCGGCGGCCAGGACCGGGGCCATGCTGCCGAGCGCATCGACCGTCAGCAGCGCGATCCCCTCGATCGACGGGTCCTCGCCCCAACTCCACGTCGAGGGCTGGAACAGATCCCCACTCGGCTGACTTCCGGCCAGTGCCGCGCGACCGCGCTCGCTGACGCTGCTCCGGATATCGTCGGCCAGACCGCTCGCCGCCCGACCGATCGCCTCGCCCGGAAACAGATCGGCCAGGCTGACGCTGCCGGATCGAACCTCGGTCGGCTCCAGCGCCGACAGCAGCGCGTCGATGCCGGTCGCCACCATGCCGGTGCCCTGGACGGCCCCGGCCGCGAGCTGCTTGCCCAGATCGCCGACCCGCCGGGCCGTCCCGCCGATCAGCCCCTCGGGCTCCGGCTCTGGCTCCGGCGGATTGATGGGTTGCTGCTGCGCCTCGATCGCCCGGGTCATCGCGTCGGCCCGTCGCAGCACGGTCATCGCCAGATCGTCGTTGGCTGCAGGGCCGAGCACGGTGCGGACCGCCTGGGGCCAGGCCTCCCCGGCCTCCCGCCGCGCCGCCAGGGCCTGGGCCGTCGCCTCGACGGTGCGCGCCAGATCGTCCCCACCCGGATCGACGCCCTGCCGCTCGGCGATGGCCGCGAGGATCGTGCGCGGCACAAGATGGCGGTTGCCGATCTCGGTGAACACGGCGATCGGTCGCCGCTGTGGGGAGCCGGCGGCATCGAGGAGCCGGGCCATCTGCTCGCGCAGTACTCGGGGGCGACGCTGTCGATCGGCCGTCAGCCGGGCGGCATCGGCCTCGAGACGCGACCGCTCGGCCGACTGGACGCGGTCAACGGGATCGATCGCGAACGGATTGGCTGCCATGGGACCCTCATCGGCACACCCGTCAACAGGGGACGGGGGTCATGAGAGTCTCGCATCCACTGCTTCGTCTCCATCCCTTTTCGGCTGCCACACGATCGACTGGTGCAGCGCCACCCGGCGTTCGATCGGGACCTCGTTCCACAGCAGGATGGCGACGACGGCGTAGCGCGGGACCGGTCGGTGGCCGCCCCGCCACAGCCGCACGGCCTCTGTGGACACGCCGAGGATGGCCGCGAGCAGGGCGGAGGACAGGCCGGCGCGCTTCTGCAGTTCTTTGAGCTGTGCGGCGTCGACAGTCACGCCGCCGTATCGGTGTGGGCTCGCCATGGAAGCAGCCTATCACGGGCTGCCAGGAAACGCTGTTGTTGAAGTAAAAATCGGCCGCGTCCGCTGCTTCGGCTTGCACATCTCAAGTCATCTGTCAAGCCGGTAACAGCGGTTACAGCCTGTAACCGTTTTGTAACGTCTAAGTCCATGATCTAGTTAAGAAGTTACAGGTTACAGGAAAAATGGAAAAAATACCCCCCCGTGTGAGAGAGAGGGGGAGATGAGGAGGGTGGGGAGGGGGTGAAGGAGGGGGGGAGATAGCTGTGTATTTTTTCTGTAACCGGCCAAATCTGTAACTTGCCAATTATTTCAAGGCGGTACGCGATACAAGGCTGTAACCAGGTCGTGGTTACGGCGGTTTGTAACCCATAGCGCCTTGATCCAGCAGGGTACAGCGGCGGTTACAGCGGCCTCTGAGCGGCGATTTCGGCGGGGGGTGGATTTGATTGGTTACAGGGTCGCTGTCACCGGGAAGGCGTTGACCGGGTTGGACAATTCGGCCTGGCGGAGAGCTCTTTCGGGCGATCGGGCGTCGGCATGCGAATGTGTGCAAGGCGAGTTGTCCGGACAAACGGCTTTCGGCGCTCCGATCGAGCGCGCGGTTACAGCGTCTTGTGACCGGCAAGCCGCACTATCGGTTACAGCCGTCTGTAACCGGAGTCTGCACGTTTGGGGTGTGGGGTGGTTCTGTATGCACCGATGGCGTTGTCCGGTCAAAGCCGCTGGCGGGCTGGTGAAGAACCGGCAGCGGGCTGACGGTCGGCGGCCTTCGGACGATTGGGATCCGTCGTTGCGGCTCACTTCATGCCATCTCTCGGTGAGAATGAGGCTCTGCTTATCAGAGCCGGCCATCAACCGAGACTACCCGCCGATGTCCATAACGCCATGATTTCTGATGACTTTCTTCTCAATGCGGGTGTCTTGTTCGCAGAATACAATGAGATTATTGGCGTTCTGGTCCCGCGCGCTTGGAACCAGAAGACCATCCGCGCCGAGGAACAGGCACGCCTCGGCGATCTCTTGCGATCGGGGATACTCCCGCTCGCGTTCGAGGTAAGAGAGCTGTCCATAGCGGCCCATGTCGAGGCCGACTGCTGCGAGCCTTGCGGGAGTCTCAAGCACTATCACGGCTTCCAGCGACACATGGATTTCGAACAGCTCATAGCGGACCTTCGACGGCGGAAACGGTTGACCTTGGTAAAGATGGAACCGCCGTTCCTGGAGTGCCGCTTCTCGGGTCTCAGATGTATAGAGAACGTCGAAACTGCCATCGTCCCAGCGGCCGCCCGACCGCCAGCAGGTCAGGGGATCACGACCCTCCCGCACCGACCGCCAGACCGTGCCGCCATAGGGCCGCTGGAGCACCCGTTCGAGGGCGTCCAGCAAGGCCTGATCCCGGATCGGCCGATTGAGGGTCGAGCCGGTCCGACCCGCCATCGTCACAGATACGCATCCGCGTCGAGGCGGTCGAGAATGGCGATCACCTGCTCCGACTTGTCATCATGGATCAGATCGATCGCGCGTGCCCCATCGAGTTGAGGATGCCGGGCATAGAGCCAGGCCCGCACCTCCTCATCCGAATAGTACTCGCTGAGCCGCATCACGATGTAAGCCAAATCCGACATGATGAGCTGGGTCTTGGGATGCGGCGTCTTTTGGCCACTGGCCCATCGAGACACGGTGGCTTTCGACACTCCGGCGAAGTTCGCGATGTCGGTGCCTTTCAATCCTCCGGTCTGCTGCAACCGTTCCATGAACTGAACGACCGGTCTTGGCTGTGCCTGGCTCATAGGACCCTCTGCCCGCGCGCGCTGTCGGATGCATTCCGCCGTCGCATCGGCCGCCCCGTCAGTCGATATCTTTCGGTTTCATCAGATACGCCGAATGAAACGTGAAGGTCAATGCTCGGTCTTCGGCGACGGGCCGCAAAGTGGCGTGAGGGGAACGTCTCGCCGGAAATGAACACTGCGCTCGCGGAGCGATTTCCCGGCTTACCTTTCTTCGGAAGGGTCATCGCCCGCGGCGTGCACACGGCACAGAGCTATGGCTTCGACGTGAGCGCGCCGTGATGCAGGCGATACGGGCTACGTGAGGCGCCGCCGTCACCGATCCATGCACGCCCACGGCACGAGGACCGTGCGCGAGCGTCGGCCGTTGCCGAAGCAGGTCACCGGGCCCGAGGCGGCACCGGGCAGGTCGAGCAGCGCCCGCCGCCAGCCGCGACCCGACCATTCGGTCCGGTGATAGACCAGCTCCAGGCCGGCGGCGGTGTTGGAGACGGCGAAGCCGGCAGGGCTCCGGCGGCGATCGCGGGGCGGATCGACCCGGATGCCGGTGCGGCCGAGCCGCTCGGCCAGGCAGCGGCCGGGCTGGTCGACCTGGCGGAGATGGGCCAGGGCCTCGGCCACGCTGAGGTCGGGGCTAAGCGGATGGTCGAGCAGGGTCCTCAGGCAACGCCAGCCATCGGCCTCGAGGGTGAGCCGGGGGCCGGGCTCCGCCGGCTGCATCACGGTGTCGTGGCCGGGCAGCTCGAGGGCGCGCCACAGCTCGGCCGCGGCCTTGCGGCCCTTGATCCGGAGGGCGAGCTCGACCAGCCGCATCCGGCGGGAAAGGCTGCCGGTGACGTCCTTGGGATCCTCGAACGCCGCCATGGCCGCGTCGGCCGGCTCGGGGACGGGAGCCGCGTAGCGGCCGGTCCGGCGGATGGAGGGGAGGACCTCCCCATACACCCAAGCCTCGAAGCGCTCTGCCGCTGGTAGCTTGGACCGCATCACGAGCCGATAGACGTCCGGCTCGCCAATGATCTTCATCGATTGTTTGCCGCCATCGGTGGGGATGGGATGATCCGCCCCACCCTTGCAGTGACGAGCGACGGCTTTGTGCGGCTCGGCATACCCCAGCACCTTGGCGACGTCGGACGCCACGAACCAGGGCATGCCGTCACGATCGATTATCCGAACGGGCGCTCCGTCGAACAGGTATGGGACTGGCTCAGTCTGGGTCATGTCCGAGCTCGACGATGGCGTGGGGATAGACGCCCCCGGGGTCTGGGGGCGTTCCTGCCCATGATGGCGATGTCGACGCTCACGCGTCGATGCCGACCAGGCGCCGGGCTTCGACCCAGACCGGGTGGCCGGAGTGCAGGCACGAGCCTTCGCCGTCCCCGTGCGCGATGAGCATCTTGGCCGCCATATCCGCAGCCGAGGTCGACGGCCGCGCCATGATCTCCCGCTCGATGCCGAACATGCGGCCGTAGAAGAGCCGCTCCATCTCCTCGTCTTCGGCCCTGCCGGTGGCAGTGCTCACGTGACGGCGGGCGGCTTCCTCGATCGCGCGATGCCGGCGGAACAGGGCGAGGATCGGCGTGTCGCCCTCCAGGGCCCGGTCTTCCGAGGTGTGTGGGGCGGTGGTAGGGTCGGTCTCAGCCATGGTCGATCTCCACATGCAGATCGGTTGTGGTCAGGGCTGGGTTCGGTGAGCCACCACCGTCCCGGCCCGTTTCATCTATTGGCTTTTTCCATCAAGCCAGTGCATATTCACCAGCATGATCGACCCAGTCAATATAAATTCACCTACCTTGGCTCTTTCGCCCCGGTTGTGTCAGGGCGCACGTGGGCTGCTCGGGATCTCACGAGGCGAGCTGGCAGCACTTTCCCGCGTGAGTGTAACGACGATCGCTGAGTTCGAGACGGGCAAGAGGCGCCCATACGATCGGACACTAGAGGCATTGAGAGAGGCCCTGGAGCGACAAGGCATCGAGTTCGTTGACGACCCCGAGAAGCCGGGTGTGCTGATTGTCTGCGAAAGACGCTGACAGTTCCCCATCGGTCGGCACAGCTTGCCGAGTTGAAGCGTCTATCGGCCAGACGCGTACTATGCACTCAATAGGTTGTGCAGCAACGTTGACGCGCACGACGATAGAGAGTTAACTTAATTCTCTATATCCAATATGCAGTGGGTTGGAGTGATGTCTGCTGAGAATGACGGCCGCGGTGGGTTGCCTGGCAACCTAGGTCAAAGGGACGCAGCTGGTAGGTCTGTTATCCCGACCCACCTCAATCTCGGAAATGGCACTAGCATAGCCCTTGGCGGTTTGAGCGCTCGTCAGATCGCAGATATCCAAGAGCAATATGCTCGCGGAATGATCGATGTGAAGAAAAAGTGTGAACAAATGAGGATTGTTTCCAGATATGTATCTCATCACCGGTTTGTATTGAGTAGTATATGGATTAATGATAAAATAATAACAAAAAAGACTAAAGAGGGAAAGTGCCAATGACTGATTTCGATCAGCTTCCAATCATCGAAGACCCTGAGGAGGCACGGTGCCCCTGTCTTCTATTATTGGACGTCTCCTATTCAATGAGCGGCCCGAAGATCAAGGAGCTTAATCGCGGAATCGAGGAGTTTGCAGTTGAACTTGGTAATGATGCACTTGCAAGCAAGCGTGTCGAAGTTGCAATTGTTACATTTGGTGACGGCGTTGAAGTCCCGCTAGGCTTCATCTCGGCTAGAGACTTTCAGCCACCGCGTCTTGACAGCAATGGGTCGACCCCGATGGGCCATGCTATCCTGAGGGGTTTGGATATGCTCGAAGAACGAAAGACAGCATATCGCAAGAATGGCATTGCGTACTACCGTCCCTGGATATTCCTGATCACAGACGGTGCTCCGACTGACATCGACACCCAGCAGTGGACTGACGCGGTAGCGAGAATCCGGCAAGGCGAGCACGACAAGAAGTTCGCGCTCTTCTGTGTCGGCGTTGAGGGGGCTGACTTCTGTTGCCTTCGCGAGATTAGCATCCGCGATCCATTGCAGTTGAGAGGGCTGAAGTTTCACGAGTTATTCGTATGGCTCTCATCTTCATTGATATCTGTTTCAAGATCAAACCCGGGAGACGAAGTCCCGCTTCAGAATCCATCCGGCTGGGGGATGGCGCCAACTTGACGGAGCCCCCGATCAAACATTCGGACGAACTGGGTCGACACTGGACATGGGCGGGAGCGTCGGTCCGAGGTAAATCTCATGACAGGTGCGGAGAACCGAAACAGGATTCCGCTGCCGTTGCTGAATACCCGTCGATAGAGGGCAATGTATTAGTCACAGTAGTGTGCGATGGTGCGGGATCTGCGTCAAAGAGTAAAGTTGGTGCTCGTGTTGGATGTCTGGCGGCGCACTCTTTGATTCGCGCTTATCTCGGCTCTGGAAACGCAGTCTCTAAGCTAGACAGGTACCAATCTGAGTCTTGGCTAGCTGAGATTCGGCGCCAAATTGTTGAGAAGTCGCACCAACTGGACCTGCCTGCCAGAGAGCTTGCCACCACAATTTCAATCATCTTGGTTGGGAAGGATCACTCATCGATAATTGTTGTCGGCGACTCTCCTTGTATCGTACGTGACGGTAGCGATTGGATTGCGCCAATTTGGCCAATGAAGGGCGAATATGCGAATCAGACCTATTTCGTAACGCAGGATCCAATACCGCCTTGGGACTGTGCTCTAGTTGCTAAGAGGCCGTTTCGAAAGTGGTTGAGTGGTCGAGGCTCATCTGATTCCAAGGAGTTGCGAAGCTTCCTGGAGATTGTCATGTGGACCCCGACCACCC
>JANQKE010000024.1 GCA_028281265.1 Alphaproteobacteria bacterium
ACCGCTCGTCTCCGAAACGGAAGGCGGCTAGCCGGCAGGCACGGCAGGGGGCCGAGAGGACCCGGGCCGAAGGGAGAGGGCACACGCCAACAGATCGACCCGGTATTCCCTGAAAACGCTCTAGGCGGTGCCCTCTCCCTTCGGCCCGGGTCCTCTCGGCCCCCTGCCGTGCCTGCCGGCTAGCCGCCTTCCGTTTCGGAGACGAGCGCTTGCGCTCCCGGCCCGTCCCCCTAATTCGAGGCCTTCCCCATGGTCGACACCACTACCGGCCCCGACCTGTCCAACCCCGCTCTGGCGAAGGAGCGTGGGATCACCGGCCTGTTGCGGGCGACGGAGGTCGATACCCGTCTGCTCGGGATGATCGGCGCGCTGGCGATCATCTGGGTGGGGTTCCACTTCCTCACCGACGGCACCTTCCTGACCGCCCGGAACCTGTGGAACCTGTCGGTCCAGGCCTCGGTGGTGGCGATCGTGGCGACCGGCATGGTGCTGGTCATCGTCACCCGCAACATCGACCTGTCCGTCGGCTCGGTCCTGGGCGTTCTCGGGATGATCATGGCCGTCGTCCAGGTCGAATGGCTGCCGGACATCCTCGGCTTCGAGCATCCGATGATCTGGCTGATCACGCTGGTCCTCGGCATCCTGGCCGGTGCGGTGATCGGGGCGTTCCAGGGCATGTGGATCGCCTATGCCAAGGTGCCGGCGTTCATCGTCACCCTGGGCGGTCTGTTGATCTTCCGCGGGGCGGCCTGGTGGGTGACCTCCGGCCGGACGGTCGCCCCGCTTGACACCAACTTCCAGATCCTCGGCGGCGGTATCGCCGGGTCGATCGGGGAGTTCTGGTCCTGGATCGTGGGCGCGGTCGCCATCGTGGCGATCGTCATCATGGCCGTCCGCAGCCGCCAGGCGCGCAAGCGCTACGGCTTTCCGACCAAGCCGATATGGGCCGAGGTCACGATCACCGGCGTCACCCTCGCCGGGGTGGTCGGTTTCGTCCTGGTGATGAACAGCTACTATCAGCCCGAGCGCACCGTCGCCGCCGCGCTGATCGACCCGATCGTGCTGGAACGCGATGCGGCGGGTGGCGATCTGGCGGCCGTCTCCGCGGACACCCGGGCGCTGATCGCGACCTTCCCCCCATCGGTCCAGGCCGGCTTGGCCGACCCCGAGGTCAACCCGCGCCGGCTGATCCGGGACCTCGCCGACTGGGAGGATCTGCCGCAGATCCCTCGCGGCATCGCGGTGCCCGTCCTGATCATGCTGGGGGTGGCGGTCGCGATGTCGTTCATGGCCAACACCACCAAGTTCGGCCGCTACATCTTCGCGATCGGCGGCAACCCCGAGGCCGCCGAACTCGCAGGGGTCAACACCAAACGCGTGATCTTCCTGATCTTCGTTCTGATGGGGGTGCTGTGCGCGATCGCCGGTGCGGTGCAGTCCGCCCGCCTGAACGCCGGGGCCAACGCGACCGGCACCTTGCTCGAGCTCTCGGCGATCGCCGCGGCGGTGATCGGCGGGACGTCGCTGGCCGGCGGGGTCGGCACGATCGCGGGCGCCTTGCTCGGCGCCTTGGTGATGCAGAGCCTGCAGTCGGGCATGCTGCTGCTCAACATCGACACGCCGCTGCAGAACATCGTCATCGGGTTGGTGCTGGTGCTCGCGGTCTGGGTCGATACGATCTACCAGAAGCGCCGCAAATAGCCGGCCCGCCGATAAGGAAGGACAGGCCCATGCCGCAGACGCAACCGCAACCCGACCGGTCCGGTGAGACCCCGCTGGTCGAAATGGCGCATATGTCGATCGCTTTCGGCGGGGTGAAGGCGGTCGATGACGCCTGGCTCAACCTCTACAAGGGGGAGGTCGTGGGCCTGGTCGGCCACAACGGTGCCGGCAAGTCCACCCTGATCAAGATGCTGTCGGGCGCCTACCAGGGCACCGGGCAGATCAAGATCAATGGCGGACCGGTCCATATCGGCAACCCGCGCGATGCCAAGGCCCACGGGATCGAGACGATCTATCAGACCCTGGCCCTGGCGGACAACATCGACGCCTCGGGCAACATCTTCCTGGGTCGGGAGGTGATGACCCCGTGGGGCACCTTGAACGATGCCGCGATGGAGGCCGAGGCGCGCAAGGTGATGAACCGCCTCAACCCGAATTTCCGCCGCTACAAGGAAGCGGTGGCGCGGCTGTCCGGCGGCCAGCGGCAGTCGGTGGCGATCGCCCGGGCGATCTACTTCAACGCCAAGATCCTGATCATGGACGAGCCGACGGCCGCTCTCGGCCCGCAGGAGACCCAGCAGGTCTCCGAGCTCATCCTCAAGCTCAAGGCCGAAGGCATCGGCATCTTCCTGATCAGCCACGACCTGCACGACGTCTTCGACCTGTCCGACCGGATCTCGGTGATGAAGAACGGCCGCATCGTCGGTGTCGTCCGTCCCCAGGATGTCGATCATGACGCCGTGCTGGGGATGATCATCGGCGGCAAGATGCCCAAGGGCCTGGTCCCGGCCGCCGACGGCACCGCCGTCCCGGCCGAGAACGTCGCGGCGTGATCAGCCGCGCGGCTTGACACGCCGCGTCGCCGGTGCGGTCAGGGGATCCTCCGGCCACGGGTGCTTGGGGTAGCGGCCGCGCATCTCCTTGGCGACCTCGGGGTAGCCGGTACGCCAGAACCCCGCGAGATCCTGGGTCACCTGCAGCGGCCGGCCCGCTGGCGACAACAGATGCACGGTCAACGCCACCCGCCCGTCGGCCACCGTCGGCGTGGCGGTCTGGCCGAACAGCTCCTGCAGCTTGGCGGCGATCACCGGCTTGTCGAGGTCGCCGTAGTCGAGCGCGATGCGGCTGCCGGACGGGGCGGTCCAATGGGTGGGGGCGAGCCGGTCCAGGGCTTGGCGCTGCGGCCAGTCCAGCCGGGCCGCCAGGGCCTCGGCGACATCGATCTCGGCCAGTTGCTCCAACCGGGTCAGCCCGGCCGCGTAGGGGCCCAGCCAGTCCGCCAGGCCGTCGCGCAGACCCGTCTCCGAGCAGTCGGGCCACGGCCGACCGTCGACACCGTCGGGCCGGTGGCGGGCGACGAACCGGACACGGTCGCGCAACTGGATCGCCGCCCGGCTCCAGGTCAGCAGGTGCAGGCCGGCCCGCCGGGCGGCCTCGATCAGCGCGTCCCCGATCCCTTGCGGATCGGGGGCGGGATCGGCGGCTTCGTCAAGCACGACGGCGTCCAGCCGGCGCTGCCGGACGGCCCGCACGGTCTTGTCTTTGGGATCGAAGGCAACCGTAGCGGTGTCGACGATCCGATCGCCGAACAGGTCCTCGATCTCCGCCCGGGTGAGCGCCGCCGCCGAGAACACCCGGCCGTCGGCCGCGGCGGCACCACCGACCTCCCCGACCGCCAGAAAGGGTGCGGCAGCGAGACCGTCGGCCGGATCGACGACGACCCCCCGGCCATTGGCCAGGCGGAAGCGCCCGGTCGCCCCGCGGGCTTGCGCCACCCGATCGGGATAGGCGAGCGCCAGCAGCCGGCCGGCCAGGGCCGGCTCGACCGTTTCGGCGGCGATCCCGACCTTGAGCCGCCGGGCGGTCTGCCGGGCGGCCTCGATGGTCCGGCCGATCGGCCCGGACGTGCGTCCGCGCCCGGTCAGCGCGGCCCGGGCTGCCGCCAGACGCGTCGTGAAATCCACCCCGGCCTGATCCCCGTGCAGGATGTCCCGTTCCTCCAGCAGGGCCGCTGCGACGCACGCGGTGGCCGAGGCGGTCCGATCCGGGGGGGCTCCGGCCGTCAGCACCATGTGGGCGAGCCGCGGGTGCAGCGGGAACGCCGCCATCGCCCGGCCGTGCCGGGTGATCCGCCCGGCCGCATCCAGCGCCCCCAACGCGCTCAGCAGGTCCCGGGCTTGCCCCAGCGCGGCGGCCGGCGGCGGGGTCAGCCAGGCGAGCGCCGCGGCCTCGGTCCCCCAGGCCGCCAAATCGAGCGCCAGCGGCGCGAGGTCGGCCTGGGTGATCTCCGCCGGCGGATGCGCGGGCAGGCCGCGATCCTCGGGTTCGGACCAGAGCCGGTAGCACACGCCCGGCCCGGTCCGGCCCGCCCGGCCCCGGCGCTGATCGGCATTGGCCCGGGCCGCCCGGGTGGTGACCAGTCCGCTCATCCCCCGGGCCGGGTCGAAACGCGGTCGGCGGGCCAGCCCGCCATCGATCACCACCCGCACCCCCTCGATGGTCAGGCTGGTCTCCGCGATCGCGGTCGCCAGCACCACCTTGCGGGTCCCGGGCGCGGCCGGCCGGATGGCGGCGTCCTGGTCGGCAGCGCTCAGATCGCCATAGAGCGGGGCGAGACGGACATCCGCCGGCAGCGGCGGCCCGTCCTCCAGGCTGGCCAGGGTGCGGCGGATCTCCGCCCGGCCGGGCAGAAAGACCAGAAGACCGCCGCTCTCCTCGGCCAGGGCTTCGCGCACCACGGCGGCGACCGCGCGGTCGATCCGGCCCTTGGGCGGAACGGGGCGATAGCGTGTCTCGACCGGGAAGGCGCGGCCTCGGCTGGTGATCACCGGCGGCCCGCCGAGCAATCGGGCGACCGGATCGGCATCCAGGGTCGCCGACATCACCAGGAGGCGCAGATCGGGCCGGAGAGCGCCCGCCACCTCCAAGGTCAGGGCGAGGCCCAGATCGGCCTGCAGGCTGCGCTCGTGAAACTCGTCGAACAGGACCGCGGCGACGCCGCCGAGCTCCGGATCGGCCTGCAGCCGGCGGGTCAGGATCCCTTCCGTCACCACCTCGATCGCGGTCCGGTCGCCGACCTTGCTGTCCAGCCGGGTGCGGTAGCCGACGGTCCGGCCGACGGGTTCGCCCAAGCTTTCGGCCATGCGAGCGGCGGCGGCCCTGGCCGCGATACGGCGCGGCTCCAGCATCACGATGCGGCCCGTCCCCCGCCAATCGGCGTCGAGCAGGGCAAGCGGCACCCGGGTCGTCTTGCCGGCCCCCGGCGGCGCTTGCAGGACGGCGCGGCCGACGGTGTCGAGCGCGTCCCGGATCGCCGGCAGCACGGGATCGATCGGCAAGGCGGGGGTCAGGGGATACCGGGACATCGGCGGGGAGCCGGGGGCCGGCGAAACCCGGGTTCAGCGCCGCGTCACGGTCGGTGACGCCCACGCCCCCGTCACGTCGACGGTCCCGCGTGCCGGGTCGACCAGCCGGACCGCCAGTTGCTCCTGGGTCAGGTCCAGCCAGCCGGCCCCGATGCTGTCGTCGATCGTCAGGTCGACCAATGTGACCACCCCGCGATCGATCTCCATCCGGGTCTCGAAGGTGCCGAAGGCCCCCTGTCCACCACGCAACTGCACGAGGCTGCCGAAGGCGCCGTCGATGATGGTCAGCGTGCCCTGGCCGATCGCCCCGGCCAGCAACGTCTCCACCCGCTCGCCGCTGGTGGTCGCGTTCAGGCTGCCGCTGATCTGCCCGCGCATCCCGCCGACCAGACGGGCCAGCACCGGCATCGTCCAGACCGGCACGCTTTCGACCCGCACGGCGATCCCCAGTCGTGGCAGGCCCCGTGCCTGGGTGGCGGAAAGCTGGACCAGCACATGCCCGCCGCCCAGCCGAGCCGGCCCGACGGTCACGAATGCGCTGACATCCTCGACCCGGATACGGATCGGCACGTCCTCCAGCCGGGTGCCGAGGACGTCCAGCGCCGCCGCCTGGATCGAGATGTCGGCGAGCCAGCCTGCCAGACGCTCGACATTCCAGCCCGCCGTCAGTCCGCCCGCCGTGGCCACCAGACGGCCCAGGTCGAGCTGATCGGTCTCCAGAGCGCCGCGGATCCGGGGCAGACCATCCCTGTCATCCAGTTCGAGCTCACCGGTCATGATCGTCCCGGCCAGTTCGGTCCAGGCCGCCCGCAGGCCCCAGCCGCCACCGTCGGCCAGGGTGACCGGCACCCCTTCGACGACCAGGCGATCGGTCCGCAGCGCCCGCACCGCGCCGTCCGGCACCGGGACGGTGAGACTGTCCGCCCAGGGTTCCAGCGCCGCCGGATCGTCGATCTCCACCCGGGCGGTCCAGGGGCGGCCGTTGCCCGGGTTGCGGAACCGCAGCGACTGACCCGGTGACCGGGCGGTCAGCGCCGGTGTCCCGCCCAGCGTGTCGACGCTCAGATCGACCGGCCAGTCTCCCAACAGGCCGTCGCCCCGGCCGCGCATCCCCTCCGAGTCCACGCGCAGGGTCAGGTCGATGTCCCGGAGGCGGCCGCCTCCGGCAATGGTGCCATCCCGAACGTCGACGGTGATGACATCATCGGTCAGCCGGTCCGGTGCGGCGATCACGGCCTCGGCCAGCAAGTCGGGCCGGACCGTGGGGCGGATCAGCACGACCGATTGCAAGGCCGGCCCCCCGACCACGCTGTCGAGCTGGTCGACGGTGACGTCAGCCTGATCGACGGTGAGCCAGGGCAGCCCCCCAGGCGTCTCCACCGCGATACCGGAGAACCGGTAGACCGGGCTCAGCCCCCCGGCGATCCGCTCCACCGACTCGATGCGCAGGCCGCCATTGCCGCCCAGCACCTCCGTCAGCCGGTCACGGACGATATCCTCCGTCCCGGTCAAGAGCCGCAGGGCGGTCATCGCGGCAACCGCGACGAGGGCGACGAAGAGAATGGAGACGACGACCGTCTGCGGCGTGCCTTTGCCCGGCGCCCGAGGATCGCCGCGTGCGCTGCTGCCTGCCATTCGGCCCCTCGTCCCTTGCTCGTCCCCGGCCTGCGTGCGGGTTCGGCCTAGGCGGTGACGGCGGCAGCCGATCCACCAGGCGTTGCATCCTACTCCCTATCGGCTCTGGGGTCATCGTCAGCGATTCGCCAGCCTCCCCTTGGTCGTACGCCAGGCCGACCCTATAGTCGACCTGCGGGCCGCACGCAGAATGCGGTCTGGGTCGAAGACCGTTCGGACGGAACTGACAGGCTGCTCATGGACATCGGCATCGCCCATCCCCACGCCTTGCCCGTGGACGCTGCGCCGATGGGGTTGGCCGCGGCCGACCGGGCGCCGCTGGTCGACCCGTTCGGCCGGACGATCAGCTATCTGCGGGTCTCCGTCACCGATCGCTGTGACTTCCGCTGCGTGTACTGCATGGCCGAGGAGATGACCTTCCTGCCCAAGGTCGAGCTCCTGACCTTGGAGGAGCTGGACCGGCTGTGCACGGCGTTCATCCGCCACGGGGTGCGCAAGCTGCGCCTGACCGGCGGGGAGCCGCTGGTTCGCCGTAACGTGATGAGCCTGTTCCGCAGTCTCAGCCGACATTTGCGCTCCGGCGCGCTGGAGGAGTTGACGCTGACCACCAACGGCAGCCAGCTCTCCCGGTTCGCGCATGAGTTGGCGGATCTCGGCATCCGCCGGGTTAACGTCTCCCTCGACACGCTCGACCCGGACAGGTTCGCCGCCATCACCCGGTGGGGCAAGTTCGACAAGGTGATGGCCGGGATCCGCGCGGCCCAGGCGGCGGGACTGGCCGTCAAGATCAATGCGGTGGCGCTGAAGGGCGTCAATGACGGGGAACTCGACCGCATGCTCGCCTGGTGCGGTGAGGAAGGTCTCGACATGACCCTGATCGAGGTCATGCCGATGGGCGATATCGGCGGAGAGGACCGGCTGGACCAGTATCTGCCGTTGAGCCAGGTTCGTCGCGATCTCAGTGAGCGCTGGACGCTGACCGACATCCCCTACAAGTCGGGCGGTCCGGCCCGCTATGTGCGGGTGGAGGAGACCGGCCGGATGCTCGGCTTCATCACCCCGCTGACCCACAATTTCTGCGAGAGCTGCAACCGGGTCCGGGTGACCTGTACCGGTCAGCTCTATATGTGCCTGGGTCAGGACGACCATGCCGATCTGCGGGCGGCCCTGCGCGCCGCCGACGAAGACGGCCCGCTCGACGCCGCCATCGCCGAGGCGATCGGCCGCAAGCCCAAGGGCCATGACTTCGTCATCGACCGGGACAACACCGGCCCCGCCGTCGCCCGGCACATGAGTGTCACCGGCGGCTGAACCCGGCGTCCGTCCGGCCGCTCAGAACTCCGCGGCCGCGCAGCCGCAATAGGGGCAGGTGACGAGCCGCAGCAGCCGCTCCCGTTCCGCCGTCGAGAACACGGACTCGAAGACCGCGTCGGACCCGGCGTTCTGACGCAAGACCCTGTCGATCTCATCCATGATGGCGGTATGGACGGATTGGCGCGCGCCGCAGGCGGCCGCGTAGTCCTCCCGCACCTCGACCGACGGTTCGAACGGGCTCAGCGCGCGGGACGGGCGGGCGATCAGCCCGGCGGTCAGCGTCCCGGCAAGGGCGGTCAGCAACGTTCTGCGATCCATGGGCGACGGTCTCCGGCGCGCATCGACAGGGGGGTGGGCCGTGACTACACCAAAGCCGGGCTTTGCGGCCAGAGCAGGGCGAGCGGAACGGACCGCACGGCTCCGACATGGCTTGACCCGGTCGGGGCCTGCCCGCAGGGTTGTGGCTCTCCCGCCCAAGGGCGCTGCGGTCGGCTCTCGACCGGCGTGGCCCGCCTGGGTTCCGTCGATCGCCCCCACCCGCCCCCGTGATCACCGACCCGCTGTTCTACGTCGCCGCCACCATCGGCATCCTGCTGGTCGGGATCTCAAAAGGCGGCTTCGGCGGCGGTCTGGGTATGCTGGGCGTGCCGATGATGGCGTTGGTGATCGACCCGATCCTGGCCGCGGCGATCCTGCTGCCGATCCTCTGCACCATGGATCTGGTCGGCATCTGGGCCTATCGGAAGAGGTTCGACCGGACCAACCTGGCGATCCTGGTGCCGGCGGCCTTTGTCGGCACGGTGATCGGAACGGTCACCTTCAAGTTCATGTCCGTCGACATGCTGCGGCTGATGATCGGGTCGCTGGCGGTGTGGTTCACCCTGGACTACTGGATCCGCAAGCGGATCGGCCGGGTGTCGCCCAAGACCGAGGCAAGCGCCGTCAAGGGCGGGTTCTGGGGCACCGTGTGCGGGTTCACGAGCTTCATCGCCCATGCCGGCGGGCCGCCGCTGAACGTCTATCTGCTGCCGCAGCGGCTGGACAAGACGCTGTATGCGGGCACGACGGTGATCCTGTTCTTCACCATCAACTGGGTGAAGCTGATCCCCTATGGCTGGCTGGGGCTGTTCGAGGGCAGCACGCTGCCGACATCGCTGATCCTGCTGCCGCTGGCCCCGATCGGCATGTATCTGGGCATCTGGCTGCACACCCGCATCTCGCAGGAGCTGTTCTATACCCTGTGCTACGGGTTCCTGTTCGCGACCGGCTGCAAGCTGCTGTGGGATGGGACCACCGGTGCGTTGGGCCTGACCATCTGACGGGGAGAACGGGGCGATGCCGCATGGCGGTCCAAAGCCGGTTTCGGGGCTGATCTGCGACTGCGACGGTGTGCTGGTCGACACCGAAATCGTGGCGCATACGGCCAACACGGCCGTTCTGGGGTCGTTCCTGCCGCCCGGTTCGACCGTGCTCGACAATGGCGAGCGGTTCACCGGGGTCAGCGACCCCGACATCGTGGCCATCGTCTCCGCGGAGACCGGTGTGCGCTTTCCCGAGGACATCGTCGACCGCATGGAAGCGGCGATCGATGCGGCCCTGGCGGAGATGCTGGCCTTCATCCCCGGCGTACGGGAGGCGCTGTCGGCGATGCCGGGCCGCAAGGCGGTCGCCAGCAACGGCCCGCGGCATCGGATCGAACGGTCGGTCGCCTTGGCCGGGCTTGCGGACATCTTCGACGGCCGGCTGTATGCCGCCGAACAGGTGCCGCGCCCCAAGCCGGCCCCGGATCTGTATCACTTCGCCGCTCGAGGGCTCGGCCTGACGGCGGACGCCTGCATGGTCATCGAAGACAGCCCGACCGGCGTCACCGCCGCGGTCGCGGCGGGGGCGGTGGTGATCGGCTTCATCGGGGCGGCGCATACCGAACCCGGCCGGACCTACGCCCTGCACCGGGCCGGTGCGGTCACCGTCGTCAGCGACTGGCACCAGATCCCGGCGCTGGCAGACGCCCTCGGCCTCCGGGCCTGACGCTACCGGACTTGCCGGACCGACCTGTGTTCAGATGGGCGCATCTGAACGCAGGTTGATCGACTTCAAAGAGTTAGAGCATCTTATCTGCGTTCAGATGAGTCCATCTGAACGCAGGATGATCTAGCGGCGCTGCCGGTAGACCCAGGGCCGCTCGTGCCGGCCCGCCCACACCCCGGCCCGCCGGGTTTGGGCGCGTGCCTCCACCCCCTCGTACCGGTTGGACAGGGCCCGGTCGGAATAGGCCCAGCCGCGCACGACCAGTGCCGCACCGAGATCGTAGCCGTCGGCCTCGCAGACGCCGACCTCCTGCCCTCCGGACAGGCGGCTGAACAGGGTACAGCGAAACGTCCGGCCCTCCACCAACGCCGCCAGGACGCGACGGGCGACGGCGCCGCAGTCATAGGCCTGTCCCCGGGCGCTGACGCAGGTCTGCCCCGGATCGGGCGCGTCGAGGCCGTGCAGGCGGATCTCCCGCCCGCCCACGGCGACGACGTCGCCGGTCACGGCGCGCGCCAGGCCTTGGGCGACCTGGAACGGGTCGTACCGGCTCTGGGCAGACACCTGCTGCTGGACAGCCATGATCGCCAGCGCCAGCACGGCCAGGACGAACGGGATGAAGCGGGCCATGGGCGATCCATGGCCTCGCGCGCCTTTCGATCCGCTTAACGGCGGTCGCGGCGGGTCAGCCGCCCTCGCCGGCACGGACCAGCGCCCGCCGCTCCCGGAAGTAGCCGACCAGCGGCAGGACGACGATGACGACGGTCAGCAGCATGATGGCCAGCGTGATCGGCCGTTCCCACAGGAAGGACAGGGAGCCGTCGTTGATCTGTAGCGCCCGGCGCAGGTTCGTCTCCATCATGTCGCCGAGGATGAAGCCCAGGATCATCGGCGCCATGGGGTAGTCGAACAGCCGCAGGATCAGCGCGAGCCCTGCCACCGCCACCATCATGTAGAGGTCGAAGGTGTTGAAACTGACCAGATAGACCCCGATCAGGCTGAAGAACAGCACCAGCGGCACCAGCAGATGGGACGGGATGGTCAGCAGCCGCGCGATATAGGGGATCAGCGGCAGGTTGAGGATCAGCAGCACGATGTTGCCGATATACATCGAGATGATGACCGACCAGAACACCTCCGGCCGGTCGACGAACAGTTGAGGGCCCGGATTGACGCCATAGGAGATCAGCGCCCCCAGCATCACCGCCGTCGTGCCGCTGCCCGGGATGCCCAGGGTCAGCAGCGGCACGAAGGAGCCCGAGGCGGCGGCGTTGTTGGCGGTCTCCGGTGCCGCCAGGCCGCGGATCGAGCCCTTGCCGAACAGCTTCTTCTTCTCCGACGAGGCGACGTTGCGCTCCATCCCATAGGCGAGGAAGGAGGCGATGGTGGCGCCGGCGCCCGGCAACACGCCGATGAAGAAGCCGAGGATGGAGGAACGGCCGATGCTGGGTGCGATCTCCTTGACCTCGGCGCGGGACAGCTTGAGGGATCCGATATGGCCCTTGGCGGCGGCCTTCGCGCTGTCGGCGATCTTCTCCCGCTTGAGCACCGTCATGATCGCTTCGGACAGGGCGAAGGTGGCCATGGCCAGCAGCAGGAAGGAGATCCCGTCGAGCAGGTCGATCCGGCCGAAGGTGAAGCGCGGCATGCCGTCGGCCGGGTCCGAGCCGATGGTCGACAGCATCAGCCCCAGGACGGTCATCATCATCGCCTTGAGGAAGTTGCCGCGGCCGGCAAAGGCGGCGACGGCCGTCAGCCCCAGCACCATCAGCGCGAAATAGTCCGAGGACTGGAAGCTCAACGCCACCGAGGCCAGGGCCGGGGCGGCGAGCAGCAGGAAGATCGCCGCGATGGTGCCGCCGGAGAACGAGGCATAGGCGGCGATCGCCAGCGCCTTGCCGGCATGGCCCTGCCGGGCCAGCGGGTAGCCGTCGAACGAGGTCGCAACGGTGCCGGCCACGCCGGGCGCGTTGATCAGGATCGAGGAGGTCGAGCCGCCGAAGATCGCGCCGTAATAGACCCCGGCCATCAGGATCATGCCCGAGGCGGGATCGAAGCCGTAGGTGATCGGGATCATCAGGGCGATCGCACTGATCGGACCCAGGCCCGGCAGCATGCCGATGAACGTGCCCGCGAAACAGCCGACCATCACCATCAAGAGGTTGATCGGCTGGGCGACGGTGGACAGGCCGGTCCCGATCCCGGTCAGCATTGCGTCCATCGGCGGAGACTCCCTAGTCGGTTGTTCTTGTTGTTGTTTGGCTACAGCAGGACCGCCTGGCCCGCCCCGGCCCAGATTTCGCCCGTGCTGCCATGGGCTTAAGGCAGAGGCTGCCTTAAGCCCATGGAGGCCAGTGTTTCCAAGCCGATCCCCGGGTCAAGGGTGCAACCGCGGAGCGGCGGCGAAGCCGCCCGTGACCCGGGGATCGGCTTGGAACAATCACCCTATCCACCCCCGCCGAACGCCACCCACCACGACCCCGGCGTCAGGTAGATCCCCAGAAGCTGGCTGAGGATGAACCAGAACGCCACCACCACCGGGACCGAGGCGCCGAGCAGGACCGGCCAGCGCCGCTCCCCCAGCACCAGGAAGCCGCCGAGCAGGAACAGCGAGGTCGCGACGATGAAGCCGGCCCGGGTCAGCAGATAGGCGTAGACCGCCATCAGCACGCCCAACGCCAGCACCTTGACCCAGGCGAAACCGCCCCAGCCGGCGAACGCGCCCTCGCCGACCTTCTTGGGACGGTCCTTGGCCGGCAGCACCAGCATCAGGAACGCGATGACACCCCCGACAATGGCAAGCGCGGTCGGCATCGTGCGCGGGGTGAACGCCTCGCCGGTGGCGAACGGCAACAGACGGATCTGCTGCGCTTCCAGCCCGTAGGCGAGCGACAGGACGAGGAAGAACAGCGCTCCGATCCGGTCCTTGGTCATGGTCCAGGGCTCCGGCTTGTGCGAACGGTCAGGGGGAAGGGGGCGGGAACCGGCGGGGCCTCGGGCCGCGGAGTGCGACGCTCCGCGGCCCGAGCCTCCTGCGATCCTCAGATCACGCCCATCCGGCGCATCAGATCCCCGACGGCGGCTTCCTGGGCTTCCAGGAACTCCACGAACGCTGCCCGCGGGTGGTAGAGGTTGACCCAGCCGTTGCGGGCCCGGACCTCTTCCCATTCCGGGGTGTCGTAGAGCTGCCCGAGCACCTCGGCGAACGCGTCCGCCCGCTCTTCCGGCATGCCCGGCGCGCCGAAGAAGCCGCGCCAGTTCGCGAACACCATCTCGTAGCCCATCTCCGTCAGGGTCGGGACGTCGGCCGCCTCGGCCACCCGCTCGTCCGACGTCACCGCCAGGATGCGGACCTGCCCCGCCTCCCGCTGGGCCAGGGCCTCGCCCAGGCCGGTCGACAGCACTTGCGTCTCCCCGGACAACAGGCCGGTCATCGCGTCGCCGCCCGCGTCGTAGGGGATGTAGGCGACCGACAGCGGATCCTCGCCCGCGGCCTGGAAGGCCAGGGCCGCGACCAGATGGTCCATGCCGCCGCGGACCGAACCGCCGGCGACCTTCACCGAGGCCGGGTCCTCACGGAAAGCGGTGAGCAGATCGTCGAAGCTCTCGACCCCGCCATCGGCGGCGACGACCAGCGCGCCGTAATCCGCGATGGTGGCGGCGATCGGGGTGAGATCGCGGAAGGATTGCGGGAACACGCCGGTCAGCGAGCGGATCACGATGGGGGTGGAGTTCACCATCATCGTGTCGTGCTGCTGGTCGGCGGTTTCGATCAGATGGGCGATCGCCACCCCGCCGCCGCCGCCGGACAGGTTCTCGTACGACGCGCTGTCGATCAGCCCGGCCCCGACCAGCGCCAGGCCGGTGCCGCGGGCGGTCCCGTCCCAGCCGCCGCCGGCCCCGCCGGGGATCAGGAAGTGGATGTTCGACGGCAGATCCTGCGCGGAGACGGAAGCGCCGGTGCTGACGGCGAGGAAGGCCGCCGAAGCGACGGCCGCAAGCTTGGTACCCTTCATCAAACGTCCCTCCCTGGGGTGTTCTGTTCTTGCTTGGCATCCCGGCCGGTCGATGCCGTAGCCATAGCGCCCGCCCCGAAACCCGGGGCGGTCCCATCCTATCGCACCACCCGCCCCTGACCACCCCGCAATCGCCTAGGGCAGTGATTTTATGGCGGATATCGGGCGCATCAGGTGATCAGGATGTCATATGAAGATCATATGAAGAGATGACGCCCCTATGTGAGAATATGCGCCAGCAGGCCCCTCAACGGCGATCATGGGAAATTGATTATATATAGAAACCTCACACTGTGCGTGAAGTATGGTATAATTATTTGAATTTATTCGTATCGCGATGACCTATTGCAAGATAAAACCTTATTCATTCTTGCAGTCTAATTCCAGAAATGGCTATGTTGGGCGCTCTATCGTGAAAACGGGCAGTGTGGACTTGACGGTGGTGTCTCCGGAGACCTCCGCCAGAAGCGGCGCGGGCCGTTTGGCCGGTGTCGAGGAGCAAGCCGGCCGGGGGCGTCCGGATGCCCGGGACGGTCGGCGACAGGCTTCGGCGCGGCGATTCCGCCTCCCCTGTCCACATTCATGGGGGGGCGACGGGTTTTTCGTCGCCTCCCCTTGTGTACGCCCGCATGGTGTGACCCCATGGCGACCAGGATGAATCTGAGGTTCCTCGAAACCCTGGTCTACGTCGCCGAGCTGCGCAGCTTCCGGCAGGCGGCCGCCCGGCTGCACACCACCCAGCCGGCCGTGTCGGCGCGGATCCGCGCGCTGGAGGGCCTGCTCGGCGTCGAGCTGGTGGACCGCAGCGGCCGGGACGTCCGGCTGACGCCGGCCGGGGTGGAGGCCGTCCGCTACGCCCGGGCGATCGCCCAGCTCAACGCCGATATGTGCCAGCGCCTGTCCTCGACCCAGGCGCTGCAGGGCCTGCTGCGCCTGGGGGTCATCGACACGATCATCCATTCCTGGCTGCCGCGGCTGATCGAGCGGCTGCGGACCACCTATCCCCAGGTCGGCTTCGAGCTGACGGCCGACACCTCGATCAGTCTGGCCGACCAGCTCCGCGCCGGCGAGATCGATCTGGCGCTGCTGATGGGTCCCGTGCAGGAGGACGGCCTCGTCAACCTCGATCTGGGCGGCTATCCGATGGCCTGGGTGGCCAATCCCCGCCGGTTCGCCTTCGACGGCCCGATCGACGTTGCCCAGCTCGCCGCCTACCCGATCCTGAGCTATCCGCGCCATTCCCAGCCCTACCGGATCATCGAGCGCTGCTTCCAGGCCAGCCGCGGCCGCCAGCCCCTGCTGAACTGCTCGAACTCCCTGGCCTCCCTGGTCCGGCTGGCGGTCGACGGGATCGGGATCGCCGCCATCCCGCCGGCCGTGATCGAGACCGAGCTGGCGGCCGGCACCCTGGTCCGCCTGCCGGTGCGCCAGGCCTTTCCCAGCCTGCGCTTCACCGCCTGCTACGCCGATCGGCCCCCCGCTGCGCTGCCGTCGACCGTCGCCCGGTTCGCCCGCGAGGAGGCGGCCCGGTTCAGCGCGGAGAAGGGGATGGACAAAGCCCTGCCCCCCGCCGACGACGATAACCAACCTTTATCGGGATCGTGAAGAAAATCGAATTGGACGATCGCGCGGGTTTGCCCCGACGATCGCGCAACGAAAGAACAAGAGCGCGAGGAGAGGTTATATGTTCCGTCCGATAGCGGCATCGGTCGCCGCGGCCGTCCTGGCCGGCGCCGTGCTGGCCGCCCCGGTCTCGGCCGAGGTCTGGCGCATGGCCCACAAGATGCCGGCCGAATCGATCGAAGGCCGGCTGTTCCAGAGCTTCGCCGACCGGATCGAGGCCAATACCGACGGTGCGATCTCGGTCCAGGTGTTTCCCAACGAGCAGCTCGGCAACGACGACGTCATCCTCGAACAGCTACAGATCGGCACGATCCACATCTATCCTGAGGGGTCGAGCTATCTGCAGAAATGGGTGCCGGATGTCCGGCTGGTCAGCGCGCCGTTCCTGTTCGACGACCGTGCGCACTGGCAGCGCTTCATGGCCTCCGACCTGGTGCAGGGCTGGTTCGAGGAGATCGAGCGCGACGCCGGGGTGGCGGTCATCGGCGATCCCACCGCCTTCGTGCGCGGCCCCTACCGCGTCATGGTGACCCGGGATCCCTGGACCAGCCTGGACGAGATGCAGGGCGTCAAGCTGCGCCTGCATCCCGACGACCTGGCCGCCCAGGCCTGGCGCCATCTCGGCGCGGAGGTCCGCACCCTGGCCTGGACGGAAGTCTACGAGTCGATCGGCCGCGGCATCGTCGAGGCGGTCAACAGCCCGATCGCGCTGGTGGAGCCGATGCGGTTCTACGAGGTCGCCCCCCATGTCATCCGGCACAACGAGTATCCGCAAGGCATGGCGTTCATGACCAACGCCCGGATGTGGAACGGGCTGGGCGAGGAGACCCGGACGCAGGTGCTGGCCGCCTATGCGGAGGTGGCCGCGGAGTCGGTGGCGCTGATGACGGCGGCGGCGGAGGACTCCATGGCTCGGATGGCGGCGGAAGGGGTCACCTTCTCCGCTCCCGACACGGCCGACTTCGTCGCGCGGATGGGGGAGCTGTACGCCGAGATGGACGCCCGCGGGGAGCTGCCGGACGGCTTCCTGGCGGCGGTGGACGCCACCCGCGCGGCCGACTGAGCGATGCGGATCTCCGCCTGGCTGGAAACCGGCCTGGCGGCGGCGGAACGGGTGTTCCTGGTCGTCGCCAACGGCCTTCTGATCGGCATGCTGGGCATCAACCTGGTCAACATCTTGTCCCGGCTGTTGTTCGATGTCGGCATCATCTGGGTGTTCCCGTGGACCAGCGTGATGTTCGTCTGGATGGTGTTCTTCGGCTTCTTCGTGGTCTACCGGCGCGGTAAGGACATCACGGTCGACTTCGTGGTCAAACGGCTTTCCGCTGGATGGCAGCGCGCCGTCCAGCGGCTGGTCGACGTGATCATCCTCGGCCTGCTGGCGACGATCCTGCTGCAGGCGCCCACACTGCTGCCCCGCCAGGTGGGGGAGCTCGACCTGGTGGGCCTGCAGCGCTACTGGCTGGCGGTGCCGTTCTATCTGTCCTGTGCCCTGATCGCCCTGCAGTTCGTCAAGGACCTGATGGCCGGGCCGGCCGCGGACGGCGCGCCGGCGGCCGCGTCGCCGGGGAGTGGCTCCACATGACCGCCGTCGCGCTATTCGCCGGTTTCGTGCTGCTGATCGCCCTGCGGGTGCCGATCACCATGGCCATCGGCCTGGCGGTGCTGGCCGCCCTGGTGGCCGCCGGCTTCCAGGACACGCTGTGGATCATCCCGCTCAAGGTCCTGGAGGGGGTGGACAACGCCGCCCTGCTGGCGATCCCGTTCTTCGTGATGGCCGGCAACCTGATGAACGCGGTCGGCATGACCGCCCGGATCTTCAATCTCGCCAACGCCCTGGTCGGCCATTTCAAGGCCGGCCTGGCCCAGGTGAACGTCCTGGCCTCGGTCCTGTTCGCCGGCGGCACCGGGGCCGCGGTGGCGGATATCGCAGGCCTGGGGACGGTGGAGATCAAAGCCATGCGGGAGCGCGGCTACAAGCCGTCCTTCGCCGCGGCGATCACCACCGTGTCGGCCATCGTCGCGCCGTTCATCCCGCCCTCGGTCCCGCTGGTGGTGTACGCGTTCCTGTCGAACACCTCCGTGGCGCGGATGTTCCTGGCCGGGATCGTCCCGGCCCTGGTGGTCGCCGGCGCGCTGATGCTGTTCAACCGCTATCTGGCGACCCGGCAGGATTTCCCCAGCCAGGAGCCGGCCACCCTCGGGGAGATCTGGCGCCACACGCTCGACGGTGCGGCCGCCCTGGCGGCACCCGGCATCATCATGGTCGGCATCCTGACCGGCACCACCACCGCCGCGGAGGCCGGTATCCTGGCCTGCGCCTACACCCTGCTCCTGGGGGCGCTGTACCGGACCCTCGACTGGTCGCTGATCTGGAACGCGATCACCGACACCATGACGATCACCGCGATCATCATGATCATCATCGGGTTCGCCAACGGCATGGGCTGGCTGCTGGCGATCGAGCAGATCCCCCAGCAGCTTTCGGGCGGGATCGGTGCTGTGATCGACGACCCGTTCGTGTTCCTGTGCGTGGTGATCGTCTCGGTGCTGATCGTCGGCTGCTTCATCGACGGGGTGACGGCGAAGCTGCTGCTGGTCCCGATCCTGCTGCCGCTGGTCGACGCGTTCGGGATCGACCGGGTGCATTTCGGCATCGTGATGCAGATGTCGCTGATCCTGGGGCTCGCCACCCCGCCGCTGGGTCTGGGCCTGTACATCGTCTCGCGCATCGCGGCGGTGCCGGTGGAGGATGTGGTCCGCTCGGTCCTGCCCTATTTCATCCCCCTGACGCTGGTGCTGCTGCTGCTGGCGGCGGTGCCGCAGCTGTCCCTGTGGCTGCCCGACCTGATCATGGGCCCGGACTGACCGGCCGCCCGCCTTGTTCCCCGTCACCCGAGGAGACACCCCGGTGAAGATATCCGTCGTCCAGATGAACACCCAGGAGGACAAGCCCGCCAATCTGGCCGCGGCGCGGACGCTGATCGAGCGTGCCGTCGCCGAGGACGGGCCGGATCTGATCGTCCTGCCGGAGACCTTCACCTCGATGACCGGCGATCGGGCCCGGCAGCGGGCCAATGCCGAGACGATCCCCGACGGCGAGGCCTGCCAGCTGATGGCGACGCTGGCCCGCACCCATCGGGTCGCGATCCATGCCGGCAGCCTGGCCGAGGCGGCCGGGGACAAGTGCTACAACACCACCACCGTCTGGGACCGGGACGGGACGCTGATCGCGCGCTACCGCAAGATCCATCTGTTCGACGTCGACGTGCCGGGGGGGCAGAGCTATCGGGAGTCGGACACCATGCGGGCCGGCGACGCGGTGGTCACCTACGATCTCGACGGCGTGACCATCGGCTGCGCCATCTGCTACGATTTGCGCTTTCCGGAGCTGTTCCGGGCTTTGCGCGACCAGGGGGCCAAGGCGATCGTGCTGCCGGCGGCCTTCACTCTGCTGACCGGCAAGGACCACTGGGCGCCGCTGATCCGGGCCCGGGCGATCGAGACCCAGACCTATCTGATCGCGGCCGGCCAGGTGTTCACCCATGACGGGGGACGCAAGCCCTGCTACGGCCACTCCATGGTGGTCGACCCGTGGGGGACGGTGATCGCCGAGGCCTCCGACCAGGTCGGCACGATCGCCGCCCGGATCGATCCCGGCTATGTCGACGCGGTGCGGGCGAAGATGCCGGTGATGCGGCATCACGTGCTCGACCGGCCCGCGGCCCCGACGCGCGAGGTGGCGTGATGTTCGTGCTGAACGACATGCCCGCACCGGTGCCGGCATCGCAGCTGGCGCTCCTGACAGGGGTGGAAACCGCCACCGTCGGCCATTTCCTGCACGACGGCTTCGTCGACCCGGCGGTCCGCGCCGTCCTGCCGGACAAGCGGGTGGCCGGCACGGCCGTCACCCTGCGGCTGCCGGGGGCCGATTCGACCCTGCTGCACCATGCCCTGGGCCTGGTGCGGCCGGGCGACGTGCTGGTCATCGATCGGGTGGGCGACACGCGCCACGCCTGCTGGGGCGGGGTGGTGACCCATGCCGCCCGCAAGGCCGGGGTGGCGGCCGCGGTGATCGACGGGGCGGCCACCGATCTGGGGGAGATCCGCAAGCAGGACATGCCCCTGTGGTGCCGCGGGCCGTCGCCGATCACGACCAAGCTTCTCGGCCTGTCCGGCGCGCTGAACGTGCCGGTGAGCTGCGGCGGCCAGGTGGTCGAGCCCGGGGACGCGGTGCTGGCCGACGAGAGCGGGGTGCTCGTGCTCAAGCCGGACCAGGTCGATCCGGTCGCCCGGCGGGCGCTGGCGATGCAGGAGCGGGAGATCGACCTGCTCGCCCGCATCCATGCCGGCGAGACGCTGCCCGCACTGTCCGGCGCGACCGACCGCATCGAGGAAGCCGCCCGGCGCCCCGGCTGACGGGCCACCCGTCCCCGCCGGGAACCCGGCCGGGACGGCGTTCCCCCCGGACCGGCCTCCAT
>JANQKE010000067.1 GCA_028281265.1 Alphaproteobacteria bacterium
TGGCCGTGGCGTCGTCGGACGGGGTCCGGCACACGGCCTACCAGTTCGGCATGACCGACCTGCCGGCCGAAGCCCGGCTGCAGACGCTCCGCGCGCTGCGGGCGGAGATCGATCGGGAACTGAAGACCCTGGTCGTGCTGGCGGCCCAGCCGGTTGACCGCGGGCGGGCGCAGTGATGCCCCGGGCTGCCGCCCGCTTCACCCAGGCCGATGTGCGCCGGGCCATTCGCGGCGCCGCCGCGGCGGGGCTGCCGGTCGGCCGGGTGGAGATTCTGCCCGATGGGCGTATCGTGGTCGTCGCCGTCCCCGACCCGGCCGGGGCGGGGACGACCGATGCAGACGTCGACGCCGCAACGGCGCTGGACGAGTGGTTGGCCAAGGACCAGGCGCGTGCGCGTACGTCTCAAGGGCATCAATAGAACCCGGGTCCGGCGCGGCGGTGGTGAGACGGTCACCTACTACTATGCCTGGAAAGGCGGCCCCCGGCTCGACGGCGAACCCGGATCGCCGGAGTTCGTCCAGAGCTACGAGGCCGCCCACCGCGCCCGCTCCAAGGCCCCGCCGGGCACGCTCCAGGCGATCCTGGACGCCTACCAGCGCTCGGCGGAGTTCACCGGCTTGGCTCCGCGGACCCGGGCCGACTACATCACCCACATCAAGCGGATCGAACGGCGGTTCGGCTCGTTCCCGACCGCCGGCCTGACCGATCGCCGGACCCGGGGTGTGTTCCTAGCCTGGCGCGACGAGTTGGCGGTCCAGAGCCGCCGGCAGGCCGACTACACCTTCTCGGTGTTCGCGCGAGCCTTGGCGTGGGCCCACGACCGCGCGGTCGTGGCGGGCAACCCGTTGGAAAGGATCGGTCGGCTCTACCGGTCACAGCGAGCCGATGCGCTGTGGCGGGAGGAGGACGAGGCGGCGTTTCTCGCCGTCGCCAACCCGCAGATCCGCCTGGCCTATCTGCTTGCCGCCTACACCGGACAGCGTCAGTCCGATCTGCTCACACTGGCCTGGTCCCGATATGACGGCCAGCGGATTCGCATCCGCCAATCCAAGACCGGGGCACGGGTGTCGATCCCGGTGGCGCCGGTGCTCAAGACGGCGCTGGACCAGGCCCCCCGATCGTCGCCGGTGATCCTGACGACCAAGCAAGGCCAGCCCTGGAAGCCCAACGGCTTCCGATCGATGTGGAAGAAGACGGCCGAGAAGGCCCAGATCACCGGGCTGACCTTCCACGACCTGCGGGGCACAGCCGTCACCCGCCTGCTGGCACTTGGCTACACCCAGGGACAGGTGGCCAGCATCACCGGCCATACCCTCAGCGAGGTCAGCGCCCTGGAGGACTATATCGGCCGCCGCCACCTTGCCGAAACAGCCCCCGTGGTGGCCATTTCGAGAACGGATTCCCCCAAATGATCTCCCAAATGGCCCTCATAGCCCCTGCTCTCTTCCTGTGAGAGCCCAACAAGATCAAATGGCTGGGGGACCTGGATTCGAACCAGGGCTGACGGAGTCAGAGTCCGTTGTCCTACCGCTAGACGATCCCCCACCACGCCCGAGCGCAGGGCATATCAGATACCGGCCCACGGGCCAATGCTATCGGCCCGCCATCCCCTCGCCCCAGATATGAACCAATGGCGGTGCTTGGCTGTCCGCGCGAAGCCGACTAGCATACGTAATCCAGGGTGGGAGCGTTGCAAGATCCCCGGACCGCCGTGGCTGCCATCGGGTCGCCCGTGCCGGCCGGACGATGCTCCCCCCGACCGTAGCGCCGAGGCGATCTGCCGAGCATGGGGGCCAATGGGGCACATCGGGATTGGTTTTCGGCCGTGCGGGCGCCGGAAGGCTGGTCATGCCCAGGTGCCGGGCTCGATCCGGCAGCCGAGATCCATCCGTGCGGCGCCGGTCGATTGCGGCCCCCCGGCGGGCGTCCGGTCCGGCCGGTGTTCGGGCCCGAGGCGGAGCCCATGGCGGACGCGGTGCGAGCGGATCCGCCGTCGAGCCTGCACCGCCACCCGGTGCCGCGAGACCGCAACGCCTATGCGGCGATCGATCTGGGCACCAACAATTGCCGCTTGCTGATCGCGCGGCCGGCGGTCGGCGGCTTCACCGTGATCGACGCGTTCAGCCGGATCGTCCGGTTGGGAGAAGGCGTGGGCGCTTCCGGCCTGCTGTCCGACGCGGCGATGGATCGCACGCTGTCCGCATTGCGGGTCTGTGCGGGCAAGCTGCGCCGCCGGCATGCGCGCCGCACCCGCGCCGTGGCGACGGAGGCGTGCCGGCGGGCCGGCAACTTTCTGCTGTTCCGCCGGCGGGTGTGGCACGAAACCGGGATCGACCTGGACCTGATCCCGGCGGAGGAGGAGGCGCGGCTGGCCCTCACGGGCTGTGCGCCGCTGCTCGACCCGGAGATCGAATACGCGCTCGTCTTCGATATCGGCGGCGGCTCGACCGAGGTGATGTGGATGACAACCGGTCACCACGGCCGTGCCCCCGCCCTGATCGACAGTTTCAGCGTGCCCTTCGGGGTCGTCACCCTGTCCGAACGGTATGACGGCTCGCTGCCGGCGACCGCCTACGGCGCCGTCGTCGGCCAGGTGGCCGAGGCGTTCATCCAGTTCGAGCGGCGGCACCGGATCAACCAGGCGATCGCCGAGGGCACGGTGCAGATGCTGGGCTCCTCCGGTACCGTCACGACCCTGGCCGGGGTGATCAAGAAGCTGCCGCGCTACGACCGCTCGGTGATCGACGGTAGCCTGCTGGACGTACCGACCGCGCTGTCCGTCAGCCATGCGATCCGGGACATGACGGCGGCAGAGCGCGCGCTGCACCCCTGCATCGGCCGCGACCGGGCCGATCTGGTCGTGGTGGGCTGCGCCATTCTGGAGGCGATCTGCCGGACCTGGCCCGTCGCCAGACTGCGGATCGCCGACCGCGGGGTGCGCGAAGGCATCCTGTTCGATCTGATGGCCGGCTGGCGCCCCCCGGCCGAGCGGAGGCGGCCACCGGACCCTCGGCCCCACCCGTAAAGCCGTCGAGACGACCCCCGCACCTCCGGGCTGCCGATCGGGTGCGTGCCCTCGATCGGGAAGGCGACCGCGGCCTGCCCGGCCTTGTCCGCATCACAGGATACCCGCCCATGGCCAAGACCACCGGCTCCGGCAGCCGTCACCTGTCGGTCCGGGTCAGGACCGCCAAGCGCCGCAAGTCCGGCTCCACCCGCTGGCTGCAGCGCCAGCTCAACGATCCGTTCGTGGCCGAAGCCAAGCGCCTGGGCTACCGCTCCCGGGCGGCGTTCAAGCTGATCCAGCTCGATGAGCGGTTCGGCCTGCTCAAGCGCGGGCAGCGGGTGGTCGATCTCGGCGCCGCACCCGGCGGCTGGTCGCAGGTGGCCGCGCAGAAGGTCGGCCCGGCCGGGCATGTCGTTGCCCTGGACTCGCTGGAACTGGCGCCGATGGCCGGTGCGACGGTCGTCACCAAGGACTTCCTCGACGACGATGCGCCGGCGGTGCTGAAAGCGGCGCTCGGCGGCCCGGCCGATCTGGTGCTGTCCGACATGGCCGCCCCCACCACCGGGCATGCCAAGACCGACCATCTGCGCATCATGGCCTTGGCCGAAACGGCCTACGCCTTCGCCGCCGAGGTGCTGAGGCCCGGCGGCGGGTTCGTCGCCAAGCTGTTTCAGGGCGGGGCGGAACGGGAGCTGCTCGACCGACTCAAGGCCGATTTCGCTGCCGTCCGCCACGCCAAGCCCGCCGCCAGCCGCGACGACAGCTCCGAAATGTACGTCGTCGCCCAAGGGTTCCGCGGTGGCCGGTTCGACGCCGCCGGCACGACGTCGCGATGAGCCGACCGAAGGCCTTGCACCGATGGGGGGACATTGGCTGACCGCCGATGACGCCAGCGCCACACAGGGCTGTGAGCCGTCGGGGTGCCGCCCCGGTCCGATCCGGGCCACACTGACCGCCTTCCGATCCTGTAGCTGAGTGTGCGACCCCCATGACCCCAGCGGCCCGGCTGGCGGCCTCCATCGAGGCGTTGACCGAGATCCTGTCCGAACGCCGGCCGGCCGACGGGGTGCTGTCGGCCTATTTCCGTACGCGGCGCTATGTCGGCTCGAAGGATCGGGCCGACATAGCGGGCCGTGTCTATGCGGTGCTGCGCCACCGGGCACGCCTGGGCCGCCTGTTGGCCCGGGCCGGCTGGAAGGAGGCCGCCGCGGCCGATCCCGCCGCCATCGCGCGTGCCTGGACTTTCGGCCACGCCCTGGTGGGGGAGGCGCGGACGACCGACCAGCTCGAAGCACTGCTTACCGGGGACACCTATGGGCCCGCCGCGCTCACCGACGACGAACGCATGCTGTTCGATCGGCTCGCCCGCGACGGCGCCTATGCCGATCCCAGCCTGCCGCTGGAGGTCCGAGCCGAATGCCCGGACTGGGCCTGGCCGTCGCTCAATGCCCTGTTCGGCGACCGGGCCGAAGCGGAACTCGCCGCCCTGACCGAAGAGGCGCCGTTCGACCTGCGGGTCAACGAGGTCAAGGCCGAGCGGTCGGCGGTGGCGGCCGCCTTGCGCGCCGATGGCCTGACCGTCACCGAGACCCCGCTTTCCCCTCTCGGCCTAAGGGTTTCGGGGCGGCCGCCTTTGGCTGGTCACCGGCTGTTCAAAGCCGGGGCGATCGAGGTGCAGGACGAAGGCTCGCAACTCGTCACCCTGCTGACCGATCCTCGACCCGGCCAGCAGGTCGCCGATTTCTGCGCCGGTGCGGGCGGCAAGGCGCTGGGGCTCGCCGCCCGCATGCGGGGCAAGGGCCGGGTGGTCGCCTGCGACGTCTCCGAAGGGCGGCTGGCCCGGGCCAAGGAACGCATCCGCCGCGCCGGCATCGACAATATCGAGCCCAAGCTGCTCGACAGCGAGCGGGACCGTTGGGTCAAGCGGCAGAAGCGCAAGTTCGACCGCGTGCTGATCGATGCCCCGTGCACCGGGACCGGGGCGTGGCGCCGCAACCCAGACAGCCGCTGGCGCCCGGTCGATCTGGCCGAGGTGACGGCCCTGCAGGCCCGCATCGTCGACCGTGCCGCCCGGCTGGTGAAGCCCGGCGGCCGGCTGGTCTACGCCACCTGCTCCCTGTTGCCAGAGGAGAACGAGGCGCAGATCGACCGGCTGCTCGCCGCCGATCCCGGTCTTCGCCCGGTGCCCGTCGCCGAGATCTGGCCTGACGCCGTCGGCACGCCGCCCCCGGCCGATCTGGCCGCGGCCCCCGCCCTCCGCCTCACCCCGCACCGCCACGGCACCGACGGCTTCTTCGTCGCCGTGCTCGAACGCACCGCGGATGCCGACACCGCCCTCCCCGGGAGACGGGAACCAGGAGACGGGAACCAGGGACCGGGAGACGGGAACCAGGAACCAGGAACCAGGAACCAGGAACCAGGAACCAGGAACCAGGAAATAACTGATTGACAGCCTTCGACAAGGCCAGACCGTCTCCCGTCTCCCGTCTCCCGTCTCCCGTCTCCCGTCTCCCGTCTCCCGTCTCCCGTCTCCCGTCTCCCGTCTCCCGTCTCCCGTCTCCCG
>JANQKE010000068.1 GCA_028281265.1 Alphaproteobacteria bacterium
TGGCCGTGGCGTCGTCGGACGGGGTCCGGCACACGGCCTACCAGTTCGGCATGACCGACCTGCCGGCCGAAGCCCGGCTGCAGACGCTCCGCGCGCTGCAGGCGGAGATCGATCGGGAACTGAAGGCCTTGGTCATGCTGGCAGCGTATCCGGCCGATTACGGGCCGGCCAACTGGGCCGGCAGTCTCGACAAGTCGCTGCACGCGAACCTCGCCGAGATGGCCGCGCACTACAGCGACATGATCCGGGGAAACCGGCGGCGGATGCGGCGCAACGGACGGCTGATGAACGCAGCCCTTTGGCTTGCATGGAGCGGGCTCGCGGTCGTGACCGCCGGGGCGGGCGCGGCGTTCTTCTGGCAACCGGCTGGCGGCTGGGTGGTGGGAGACTCGTCATGACCGCACCGCCGCTCCGATACCCCGATACAGACTACGCGGTCGAGCCGTTCGATCGGGTCGAAGCCAGGCTCAGCGGTCGGTTCGACGGTCGGCAGGTCGAAGGCGTCGTCACCCGCATCTGGCCGCGGAAACGGGCGGTGACCCTGCGCTTCGCCGATGGCTACGATCCCTGGCGCACCACCGGCAACCCCAGAATCAAGACGGTTCGGGTTCAGATCGATCGGGTCGATCTGATCGCCCGGGACGGCTGACCAGGCCCTTAGCACCCGGCCCGATCGACCGAGGAGGGAGCCGAGACCATGACCCCCACCGATCAGCCCGATTTCGTCCTGATGCCGCCGCCCGCGGATCCGGCCCGGCTGCCGAAGACCCGGCAGGCCCCGCAGACCGAAGCCCGGATGCTCATCGCTCATGGGACCGAGCCCAGCCGATTGAGCCCGCGGGCGCTGATCCAGACGGCCGAGGCGGATCTGCGCCGCCAGGACCAGCAGCAGGACTGGGACCGCGTCAAGGCGCTGGTCGATCGCGGTCTGTGGCAGGGCGGCGGGCGGGAGGCCTTCCTCACCGCCTACGGCCCACGACCGCGGACGACCTTCCTGCCCGCCCATGTCCGCGGGGGCCGATCGGTCGGCCAGATCCTCGCCGCCGCCCTGGGCGATCGGGAAGCCGGGCTGATCGCCAGCGACCCCAGCCGGCTGCGGGTTTATTGGCATGCCGAAGCCCTCGAACAGGCGCTGGCGATCGCCACGGATCGGGATCGGGCGGCCAAGCCACCCCTACCCGGCGGGACGGACCATCCGTGACCGGGGGAATGCTTCCCGCGCTGCCCGAGGCGAGCCCGCCGGATCGCGACGGCTGGCAGGTGATCCGCCTGCGGATCGATCGGGGCCGGGTGATCACGGCCCACGCCCATGCCGGCCGCGCCGTGGCGATCGTGCCGTCAGGGCCAGGGTTCGAGATCGCGGCCATCGCCCGCGCCCGCAACCCAGGCGAGAGCGGCGCCCATGCCGTGGTGACCACCTGGCCGGAGCGGCACTACGCCCTCGACCAGGCCAAGGCGGCAGCCGAGCGCTGGTCCGACCGGGCCCGGTCGGCCTTCGCGGCCGGTACCGCACCCGGCGCAATGCGGGGGCGAACCGGCCGACAGGAGTCCCGCAGGTGAGCCACGGATGTCCGCCGAACGCGTCGCGGCCCGACGTCCCGAGATCCGCGCAGGACGTCCTCGCCGAGGTCCTGCGGATCGAGCGATGCGGCATGATCCGCCCGCTCTGGCGCGACCTGCCGGACGACGACCGCAAGCGGGCCTGGCGGCACAGGGCGGCATGGCTGCTGAAGGCCCTCGGCCGGAGAGGGTTCGCGCTTCATCGAGAGGATGACCCATCGTGAGCGAACACCCGCCGATCTTCAGTGCCCCCAAGGTGTCGGCGAGCATAGACGACTTGTCTGAGGAGATCGCAGCATGATTGCCGACGTATCGGCATTCGACACCGGCAGGGGACCTCTGCCGGACGAGTACGTGGATCACATCTCCCAGGCCGCCGCCGGCCCCCCGGTCAGGACCGGCGGCGCGGTGCAGCAGCGGTGCTGGACGTTTCGGGAGTTCGCGGCGGCCCTGCCCTGGCCGGTCAACCACCGCACGCTCTATAAATGGCGGGAACGCCGACCCGAGCTGTGGGAGCGTCTCGACGTCCGCGATGTCGGCGGTCGCTGGATGATCTTCTGTACGCCGGCCGCCTTCGTCGCCCAATGCCGGCAGGTTCCCGCCACCCGACGCAGGGCTGCGTCAGGAGCGGCCCTGTCCGACCGCCGGGTGTCCGCCGATTCCGCGCCGCCCGCCGCCCGTGGCCGCCCTGGCCCCGTCCGCCGCCGCCGGCTGGGCTGACCGCCGCGGCGCCGGACGGCTCATGCATTGGCCGTGCTGTACCCGACCCGGGATGTCCCGGAGGCTCAGGGATCCGACGGGTCCCGGCGCCTGCTGACCGGCGTGCGCACCAAGCTCAAGGAGGGGGCAGGCCTTGCGCCGACCGATCGTGGGCGGGGCCAGGGTCCGGGGTCGAAGGCGGGGTGACGAATGCCGCCCAATCGGCCATCAGGGCGCGGCGCTTGTTCAGGAGTTCGCCGCGGCGATAAGCGGCCTCGACCTGGCTCGGGATGGTGTGGGCCAGGGCCATCTCGACCACATGGTTGGCGTGGTCGGTCTGCTCGGCCGCCCAGTCGCGGAAGCTCGACCGGAAGCCGTGTACGGTGACGTCGAGCTCCAACCGGCGGAGCAGTTGCAGCATCGCCATGGTGGACAGCGGCCGATCCTTGGCCTGACCCCAGAAGATGAAGGGCGGCCGGGCGATGGTCTCAAGGTCGCAGAGCAGGGACAGGGCAGGGCCGGACAGCGGTACCCGGTGCTCGCGCTCGGCCTTCATCCGGGTGGCTGGCACGATCCACAGCCGCTCAGCCGGGTCGATCTCGTCCCACACCGCCTCCCGGACCTCGCCGGTGCGGCCGGCGGTCAGGATGGCGAACCGCAGGGCTCGGGCCGCCATGCCGTCCATGACGGACAGCCGGCGGTACAGGGCCGGTACCGCGCGATACGGCAGGGCGGCGTGATGGCTGCGGGTGCGCTTGGCGCGTCTGGGCAGGATCGCGTGGATCACGGCGGCGTCCGCCGGGTTGGCAGCCGTCCGCCAGCCGCGGGCGATGGCGGCGGCCAGGATCGCCTCGATGCGCTGCCGCACCCGGGCGGCGGTCTCGGGCTTGGCCGACCAGATCGGGCTCAGCACGGCGACGACGTCGTCCACCGAGATGTCGGCCACGCCGGTGTCGCCGATCCGGGGATAGGCATAGGTCTCCAGGGTCGCGGTCCATTGTCCGGCATGCTTGGCGGAGCGCCAGCGGGGCGTCTGGGCCGCGATATGCGCCTGGGCCACCTGGCGGAACGGATGCCGGGCGCGCATGTCCGCCACCGCCGCATCGAGCGGGTCGATGCCCCGGGTGACCTGGTGGCGCAGCCCGTCAGGTCCGGTGACCTGCTCCCGCGCGGCGGACAGGGACAGGGCGTCGAGGCTGCCGAGCCCCATCTCCCGCCGCCGGCCGGTCGCCGGGCTCAGATAGCGGAACAGCCAGGACCGCGCCCCCGAAGCGGCAACCACCAGATACAGGCCGCTGCCATCGGCATGCCGGCCGGCCGGCAGCGTTTTCAGCGCGGAGGCCGTGAGTCCCCTGGCCCGTCTGGGCATACCCGTCCGTACCCGACCGTTCCCACCTACATCCCCATACCACCTACCTACCCCCCAAAACAATGGGCACAGGCGGGTAGCCTGGTCACCGGCAGGCAACGATCGGCACCGAGGGAACCTGGTCTTTCAGGGCTTTACAGCTACCACGGTCGCGGGATGCGGTGCCAATGACAGCGTGATGGCGGAGAGGGAGGGATTCGAACCCTCGGTACGCTTGCGCGCACAACGGTTTTCGAGACCGCCCCGTTCGACCGCTCCGGCACCTCTCCAAGCAAGCGGCCCGGTCATCGCCCGAGCCCCTCATACCGGGGACCGCCACAGAGGTCCCTTCGCCGCGGACTGCGGTCGGCGACAAGGCGGGACGCTAGCGAGTGCGTCTTCCCATCGCAAGGGCGGATCGGCGGGCCGCCGGCAATCCTGCGCTGCGGTGTGAGCAACCGGCAGATGTGTGACCGGCCCCGTCTGGGTGCGACCCGCGACGCCCCGCCGGGCGCAGCACCGGCCTGGCCCGTGCGGCATCGGCCGGAGTGTGACCCCCCGCTGCGGACCCGCGCCCCTCGAGGGAACGCGGCCGGCTGCCCGGCTGCCGGTACCGGCTCGACACCGGTGTAGACCGCGGCCTGGCGTGCGCCGTCAAGCGGACAGGCTCGGCCTGCCGGCCGGATCGTCTAGAGCGATCGCCTCCCATCAGGGATGCCGCGGCCCTCCGGGGGTTGACATACCGTCCTTGCAGCCGATCCTTCCCGGCTCCCGGCTCCCGGCTCCCGGCTCCCGGCTCCCGGCTCCCGGCTCCCGGCTCCCGGCTCCCGGCTCCCGGCTCCCGGCTCCCGGCTCC
>JANQKE010000151.1 GCA_028281265.1 Alphaproteobacteria bacterium
CTCGTCGTCGAATATGCCCCGGCATGTCCTTCCTCCTCGCTCCTGGCATCAGGGCCCATCCCCCTCGGCAGATCGGCCCGGTATTCCCTGAAAACGCTCTGGAGCAGCTTGTCTGCGCCGTTTCCGAGGCAGATGGGTTACTCTAGCGGAAGGCGCCGCGCAGGCAGATGAAGGTCTCGATCAGCGCCAGGCCACGATCGAGATTGGCACTGTCCGCCCGGTCCAGCAGAAGGCCGGTCTTGTCCCATACCTGCATCCAGCGTTCAAGGCTCGCCCCGGCCGCCAGGCGCGACAGCAGAGCCGCTTCCCCCGCGACCGCTTCCGGTGGCACCTGCCCGCGTGCGATCGCCCCGATCAGCCGGGCCAGCCACCACCGGAACAGCTCGATGAAGAGCCTGTACGCCGCTTCCGCCGAAGCCGGACCCAAGCGTGCGGCGAGCTTGCCGACCGCATCCATATCGATCCCCGGCGCCGGCTCCAGAAGCGCGATCAACTCCCGGAACAGGGCGAGCCCGCCGGCCCGAGCCAGCCGGCCCGCCCGGCCCAGGCTGCCCTCGGCCAGCCGCGCGATCGTCAGCCGGTCGGTGTCGCCGAGATCGGGCTGATGAAGGGACAGCCAGTCCACCACCGCGCGATCCGCGAGCGCCGCAAGGGCCAGGACCCGGCAGCGCGACCGGATCGTCGGCAGCAGCCGGCCTGGGCTGTCCGAGGTCATGAGGATCACCGCCCGCGCCGGGGGCTCCTCAAGCAGCTTCAGAACCGCGTTGGCGGCACTGCGGTTCATGCCGTCCGCGCCGTCGACCACCACCACCCGCCATGCCGATATGGCCGGTGTCAGGCTGAGAAACGGGCCGATCCGGCGGACTTCCTCGACCGGCAAGTCACGCGTGAACCTTTGAAGCGGTGCCGGCTTGTCGACGTCTTCCCTATGCACCGGTCGCTCGATCACCAACAGGTCGGGATGGGCGTTGCCGGCGACCAGTCGTGCGGTCTGGTCGCCGATGGCCACGGCCATATCGGTCGGCTCGTCCCCGAACAGGCCGCCTGCCGGCGCGTCGGCACCCCCGGCCAGCAGGAAGCGGGCGAAGCGGTAGGCCAAGGTCGCCTTGCCGATGCCTGCGGGACCGGTCAGCAGCCAGGCATGCGGCACCCGCCCCGACAGCGCGGCCTCCAGCATCTGCCGTTCCGCCGCCTGTTGGCCGAGCAGATCCGCCGTCACCCGGGGTAGCGGAGCGTCGGACGTCTCGGACGCGCCGGACGCCTGGGTCACCCCGCCGTCCTCGCCGCGGTGTCGGGGTCACGCACACCCAGCCGGTGCGCGACGGTTTCCCAGATCGCCTCCGCCACCGTGTCGACCGGCTGTGACGCATCGATCAGAGCGCACCGGTCGGGTTCCCGTCGGGCGATGTCGAGAAAGCCGTCTCGCAGCCGGTCGTGGAACCCCTGCCCCATCCGCTCGAACCGATCGTCGTCGGCCGACCCGTTCGCCCCCCCCCGCTCCCCCGCACGGGCGAGCCCCGTGGCTGTCGGCACGTCGAGGATCAGGGTCAGGTCGGGCCGCGCCTGCCCCAGCACCAACCGGGCGAGGTCTTCGACCGGGCCGCGGCCGATACCCTGGCCGTAACCCTGATAGGCCATGGTGCTGTCGGCGAACCGGTCGCTGACCACCCATACCCCCCGTGCCAGGGCGGGCTGGATGGTCTTGATCCAATGGTCCCGGCGCGCCGCGGACATCAGCAGGGCTTCGGTCACCCCGTCCCAGCGGTCGGGGGCGCCGGACACCAGCAGGCCGCGGATCGCCTCGCCCCCCGTGGACCCGCCGGGCTCCCGGGTCGCGATCGCCCCCACTCCGGCTGCCTGGAGACGGTCGACCAGCCGTCGGGTCTGGGTCGACTTGCCGGCCCCATCGCCCCCCTCGACCGTGATGAAGCGGCCCCTGGGCGCCGCGGGCGGCTGAACGGGCGACACGCCGATGGCTCCCATGTCTAGAGCGTTTTCAGGGAATACCGGGTGGATCTGTTGGCGTGTGCCGGATCGATCCGCAAGGCGCGTCGCGCCGCGCGATGCGGTGCCACCGGGCCAGCGGCCCAACGCAGCGGGCGGCCGGCACACCCCAACCCGAAGGGCCGGGCGGATGGGCCCCGCTGCGGCGTCGCTCGTCGTCGAATATGCCCCGGCATGTCCTTCCTCCTCGCTCCTCGCATCAGCGC
>JANQKE010000200.1 GCA_028281265.1 Alphaproteobacteria bacterium
GGCTGACCCCGGTGACGATGTTGTTGACCAGCGTGCGGCCGGTCGCCCACATCTGCTTGGCCCGCTTGTGCTGCGAGCGCGGGGTGACGGTGATCTTACCGTCGGCCTGCTCGATGGCGATGTCGTCCGTCAGGGTGACCGACAACTCGCCCAGCTTGCCTTTCGCCGTGACCGTGGAGCCGGCGATCGACACCGTCACGCCGGACGGTACCGTCACGGGCAGTTTGCCAATTCGCGACATGCTCGGCCCCTTGTTAGAAGATTTCGAGCAGGACCTCGCCGCCGACATTGGCGGCGCGGGCCTCGTGATCGGCCATCACGCCCTGGGGCGTCGACAGCACTTTCAGCCCCAACCCGTTGTAATACGGGGTGAGATCCTTGATCTTGGAGTAAACGCGGCGGCCCGGCTTGGAGACCCGGTTGATCGTCCGGATCACTGGCGTGCCGTCGTGATACTTCAACTCGATCTCGATGTTCTGCACGCCGGGGCGCACGTCCACGGTCTTGTAGCCGCGGATGAAGCCCTCGCGCTCCAGCACATCCAGGACGTTGGCGCGCAGCTTGGATGCCGGGCTCTCGACCATGGTCTTGCCGGTCATCTGGCCGTTGCGGATGCGGGTGAGCAGATCACCCAAGGGATCGGACAGTTGCATCTTCGGCGCCCTCCCTCACCAGCTCGACTTGGTCACGCCGGGAATCTGCCCGGTCTGCGCGAGGTCGCGCAGGGCGATCCGGCTGATCCGGAACCGGCGATAGGTGCCGCGCGGCCGACCGGTCAGCTCACAGCGGTTGCGCATCCGGGTCTTCGAGCCGTCGCGCGGCAGGTCCGACAGCTTCAGCGTCGCGGCGAACCGCTCCTCCGGGGAGGCGTCGCGGTCGTTGATGATCGCCTTGAGCGCGGCCCGCTTGTCGGCGTCGCGCGTCACGGCGGCCCGGCGACGCTTGTCTTTCATGATGGCGGATTTCTTGGCCATGGCTGCTGGCTCCCCCGTCAGTTCACGAACGGGAAGTCGAAGCCCTTCAGAAGGGACTTGGCCTCCCGGTCGGTCTTCGCCGTCGTGACGATGATCACGTCCATCCCGCGTACCTGATCGATCTTGTCGTAGTCGATCTCGGGGAAGACGATCTGTTCCTTGATGCCGAGCGCGTAGTTGCCGCGGCCGTCGAAGCTGTCGCCCTTGAGCCCGCGGAAGTCGCGCACCCGCGGCAGCGCGATGTTCACCAGGCGGTCGAGGAACTCGTACATCCGCTGGCCACGCAAGGTCACCTTGCAGCCGATCGCCATGCCCTCGCGCAGCTTGAAGCCCGCGATGGACCGTTTGGCCCGGGTGACGATCGGCTTCTGTCCCGCGATCTTGGTCAGATCGGCGACGGCGTTGGTCAGCCGCTTGGAATCGGCGACCGCTTCGCCGACACCCATATTGACGACGATCTTCTCGATCCGGGGCACCTGGAGCCGGTTTTCGTAGCCGAACTCCTCGGTCAGCGACGGCCGGACCTTCTTTTCGTACTGCTCTTTCAGTCGGATGGTCATCTGCGGCCTCACCGATCGAGAACTTCACCGGAGCGCTTGGCCACACGGACCTTGCGCCCATCCTCCAGGAACGCCGTGCCGACACGGGTCGGCTTGTTGTCCTTGGGATCCAGGTGGGCGAGGTTGGAGATGTGGATCGGGGCTTCCTTGTCCACGATCCCACCCTCACCGGTCTGCGGGCTGGGACGGGTGTGGCGCTTGACGATGTTCACGCCGCGCACCAGCGCCCGGTTCTCGGCCGGGAAGACCTTCAGGACCTCACCGGTCTTGCCCTTGTCCCGACCGGCCAGCACGGCGACCCGGTCGCCCTTCCTGATCTTCAGCTTGGGCTGGGTCATGTCACAGCACCTCCGGGGCCAGGCTGATGATCTTCATGAACTTCTTGGCCCGCAGCTCGCGCGTGACCGGCCCGAAGATGCGGGTGCCGATCGGCTCGCCCTGCTTGTTGATCAGCACCGCGGCGTTGCGATCGAAGGCGATCGCCGTGCCGTCCTGGCGCCGCAGCTCCTTGGCCGTGCGCACGATCACGGCACGGTGCACGTCGCCCTTCTTCACCCGGCCGCGGGGAATGGCGTCCTTGACCGAAACGACGATGATGTCGCCGATCGAAGCGGTACGCCGGTGCGACCCGCCCAATACCTTGATGCACTGCACCCTGCGCGCGCCGGAATTGTCGGCGACGTCCAGGTTCGTCTGCATCTGGATCATCGGATTGCTTCCTTATCTCTGACCACGCCGGACGCCGATCACTCGGCCGAGGCGCGGACGTCGCCGGTTTCGGCGGCCGGCGGCAGCAGCCGCCAGGTCTTGGTCTTGGACATCGGGGCCGATTCGATGATCGACACCACGTCGCCGACCTTGGCGGCATTGTCCTCGTCATGCGCGTGGTACCGCTTACTGCGCTTGACGAACTTCTTGTAGACGGGGTGCATGATGCGCCGCTCGACCAGGACCGTGACGGTCTTGTCGAGGCTGTCGGCGACCACACGACCCTGCAGAATACGCTTGGGCATCCTCGGCCCCTCTCCGCTCAACTGGCGCCGGCGGACGCCGTCGTCCGCTGGCCCTGAATGGTCTTGATCCGCGCGATCTCGCGCCGCACGGCGCGGACTTCGGCGGTGTTCTCGAGCTGCCCGCTGGCCGCCTGGAAGCGCAGGTTGAACTGCGCCTTCTTCAGCTCCAAAAGCCGGTCCCCGAGCTCGTCGTCGGTCTTGGCCCGCAGATCCTGGGCCTGGTTCGCCTTGGCCATGATCACGCCTCCTGCTGGTGCATGCGGGTGACGAAACGGGTATCGACCGGCAGCTTGGCCGAGGCCAGCAGGAACGCCTCCTTGGCGAGATCCGGTGCGACGCCGTCCAGTTCGAACATCATCCGGCCCGGCTTGACCCGGCACATCCAGTATTCCGGCGATCCCTTGCCCTTACCCATCCGGACCTCGGCCGGTTTCTGGGACACCGCGACGTCGGGGAAGATCCGGATCCACACCCGGCCTTGCCGGCGAATGTGACGGGTGATCGCCCGCCGGGCGGCCTCGATCTGGCGCGCGGTGATCCGGCCCGGGGTGATCGCCTTCAGGCCGTAGGCGCCGAAGTTCAGATCGGTACCGCCCTTGGCCACGCCCTTGACGCGGCCTTTGTGCATCTTGCGGAACTTGGTCCGCTTCGGACTCAGCATGGCTCAGTGCCTCCTATCCCGCCCGGTCACCGCGCCTTGGCCGCGCCGCCTTCGGTCAGGCGCCGTTCCGAAGCCGTGGGATCGTGTTGCAGGATCTCACCCTTGAAGACCCAGACCTTGATACCGCAGACGCCGTAGGTGGTGTGCGCCTCGGCGGTGCCGTAGTCGACATCGGCCCGCAGCGTGTGCAGCGGCACCCGGCCCTCGCGGTACCACTCGGTCCGGGCGATCTCCGCCCCGCCCAACCGGCCGGCGGCGTTGATCCGGATCCCTTCGGCCCCCAGGCGCATCGCGTTCTGGACCGACCGCTTGAGCGCGCGACGGAACGCCACCCGGCGTTCGAGCTGGCCCGCGATGCTTTCGGCCACCAGCGTGGCATCGATCTCCGGCTTGCGGATCTCGACCAGGTTCAGGCTGACCTCGCCGCCCGTCATCCGGGCCAGCTCCTTGCGGAGCTTCTCGATGTCCGCCCCCTTCTTGCCGATCACCACACCCGGGCGGGCGGTGTAGATCGTCACCCGGGCCCGTCGCGCCGGCCGTTCGATGATGATCCGGCTGACTTGCGCCTGCTTCAACCGCTCCTTGAGGAACTTCTTGATCTTGAGATCCTCGTGCAGCTGGTCGGCGAAGCCCTTGCCGCCGAACCAGCGGCTGTCCCAGGTGCGGTTGATGCCGACCCGCAGGCCGATCGGATTGACCTTCTGACCCATGATCAGGCTTACTCCTCGCGCTCGCGGACGATGACCGTCAGCCGTGACCAGGATTTGACGATGCGCCCCACCCGACCCCGGGCCCGCGCGCGAAACCGCTTCATCGTCAAGCTCTTGCCCACGAACGCCTCGGCCACGTAGAGCCGGTCGACGTCCAGATCGTGATTGTTCTCGGCATTGGCGATGGCCGATTGCAGGGTCTTCCGGACCTCGCCGGCGACCCGCCGCTTGGAGAAGGTGAGATCCGCCAGCGCCCTGTCGGCCGCCTTGCCGCGGATCATCGCCGCGACCAGGTTCAGCTTCTGCGGGCTGGTGCGGATCAGGGTGTTGACCGCTTGCGCCTCGTTATAGGCCAAGCGGCGTTCTTGAGCCCATTTGCCCATGATTACCTCCGCTTGGCCTTCTTGTCGGCCGCGTGCCCGTAATAGGTCCGGGTCGGCGCGAACTCGCCGAACTTGTGACCGACCATGTTCTCGTTCACCAGCACCGGCAGGAATTTCTGCCCGTTGTGAACGCCGAAGGTCAGACCGACGAATTGCGGCAGGATGGTCGATCGCCGCGACCAGGTCTTGATAACCTCGTTGCGACCCGACGACTGCGCCTTGTCGGCTTTTTCGAGGAGGTAGCCGTCGACGAACGGCCCCTTCCAGACGGAGCGTGCCATCTGATGCGCTCTCCTAGGCCTTACTTCTTGTTCCGGCGGCGGATGATCAACCGATCGGTCGCCTTGTTCGAGCGGGTCTTGCGGCCCTTGGTCGGCTTGCCCCACGGCGTGACCGGGTGACGGCCGCCGGAGGTCCGGCCTTCGCCCCCGCCATGCGGGTGGTCGACGGGGTTCATGACCACGCCGCGCACCGACGGGCGCTTGCCGGCCCAGCGCTTGCGGCCGGCCTTGCCCATATTGGTGTTGCTGTGATCCGGGTTGGACACCGCGCCGACGGTCGCCATGCATTCGCCGCGCACCAGGCGGAGCTCGCCCGATGACAGCTTCAACTGGGCATAGGCCCCGTCGCGGCCGACGAGCTGGACATATGTCCCCGCGGACCGCGCGATCTGGCCGCCCTTGCCGGCCTTCATCTCCACATTGTGGACGATCGTGCCGATCGGCATCGCCTTGAGCGGCATCGCGTTGCCCGGCTTCACGTCGGTCTTGGCACCGGCGACGATGGTGTCGCCCACGGCCAGCCGCTGCGGGGCCAGGATGTAGGCCTGCTCCCCGTCCTCATAGGCGATCAGCGCGATGAACGCGGTCCGGTTGGGATCGTATTCCAGCCGCTCCACGGTGCCGGGCACGTTGAACTTCTTCCGCTTGAAGTCGACCATCCGGTACAGGCGCTTGTGGCCGCCGCCGCGCCGCCGGGCGGTGATCCGGCCGGTGTTGTTGCGGCCGCCCTTCTTGGTCAGGCCTTCGGTCAGCTTCTTGACCGGCTCGCCCTTGTGCAGACCGGACCGGTCGACCGTGATCAGCTGGCGCTGGCCGGCGGTGGTCGGGTTGTAGTGCTTCAGTGCCATGGCGATCAGACCCCGGTGGTCACGTCGATGGTGTGGCCTTCGGCCAGGGTGACCACGGCCTTCTTGACATCCGGCCGGCGCCCGGCGACGCCCCGGAACCGTTTGTTCTTCCCCTTCTGGATCAGGGTGTTGACGGCTCTAACATCGACTTTGAACAGCGTCTCGACGGCCGCCTTGATCTCCGGCTTGGTGGCGTCCATCGGGACCCGGAAGATCACCTGGTTGTGCTCGGACACCAGGGTCGCCTTCTCGGTGATCACCGGCGCGCGGATGATGTCGTACATCCGCTCCATCGAGGGGGTCGGCTTCTTGGCGCTCATTTCAGGCGCTCCTCGAGCGTCTCGACGGCCGACTTGGTCAGCACCAGGGTGTCGCGACGCAGGATGTCGTAGACATTGGCGCCGTCGGTCGGCAGCAGGTCGATCATCGGCAGGTTGCGGGCGGCCAGGGAGAAGTTGGTGTCGATCGCCCCGCCGTCGATGAACAGCGCCGACCGATCGACGCCCAGCGCCTCGAGCCTGACCCGCAACTCCTTGGTCTTGTGGCTGTCGGCCCGGGCGGCGTCGAGCACGATGATCTTGCCGTCTTGCGCCTTGGCGGACAGCGCGTGCTTCAGCGCGAGCTTGCGCACCTTCTTGGGCAGATCGTACCCGTGATCGCGCACCACCGGGCCGAACACCCGGCCGCCGCCGCGGAACTGCGGCATGCGCACGCTGCCCTGGCGGGCCCGGCCGGTGCCCTTCTGCTTGAACGGCTTGCCCTTGCGGCCGCTGACCTCGGACACGCCCTTGGTCTTGTGGGTGCCCGCACGGCGCTTGGCCAGTTGCCAGGTCACCGCCCGGTGCAGCAGGTCCGGCCGGGCCGTCAGCCCGAACACCGCCTCATCGAGCGCGATCGAGCCGGCTTCGCCGTTGTCGAGCGTCTTGACTGTCAGTTCCATCGTTCGGAGGCCCCTATTCCTGCGCCTGGGCGTCCGTCGCCGTCGCTTCGGCGTGCGGCTTGCGCACCGCGGCCGGCATCGGCACCCCGTCGGGCAGCTTCTTCTTCACCGCATCGGAGACCAGCACCCAGCCGCCTTCACTGCCCGGCACCGCCCCCCGGACCAGCAGGATACCGCGATCCGGATCGGCGGAGACGACCGGCAGGTTCTGCACCGTCACCCGCGCGTCCCCCATATGGCCGGCCATCTTCTTGCCCTTGAACACCCGGCCGGGGTCCTGGCACTGACCGGTGGAGCCGTGCGCCCGGTGCGAGATCGACACCCCGTGCGACGCCCGCAGGCCGCCGAAATTGTGCCGCTTCATCGCACCTGCGAAGCCCTTGCCGATCGACTGGCCGACCACGTCGACATATTGCCCCGGCACGAAATGGTCGGCCGTGATCTCGTCGCCGATGGTCAGCAGATTGTCCGCACTGACGCGGAACTCAGCGACCTTCTTCTTGGGCTCGACCTGAGCCTTGGCAAAATGGCCCCGCTGGGCCTTGCTGGTGCGCTTGACCTTGGCCTTGCCGGCACCGAGCTGGACGGCGGTGTACCCGTCCGCGTCCTCGGTCCGCACGGCGACGACCTGGCAGCCATCGAGTTGCAGCACGGTCACCGGCACGTGCCGGCCGTCCTCGGCGAACACGCGGGTCATGCCCAGCTTCCTGGCGATCACTCCGGAACGCATCTGCCTGCCCTTTCGCCTCAGAGCTTGATTTCGACGTCCACGCCGGCGGCGAGGTCGAGCTTCATCAGCGCGTCCACCGTCTGCGGGGTCGGGTCGACGATATCCAACAGCCGCTTGTGGGTGCGGATCTCGTATTGGTCGCGGCTTTTCTTGTCGATATGCGGGCCGCGCAGGACGGTGAACCGCTCCTTACGGGTCGGCAGCGGGATCGGACCGCGCACCCGCGCCCCGGTGCGCTTGGCCGTCGACACGATCTCCGAGGTCGACTGGTCCAGCACCCGGTGATCGAACGCCTTGAGGCGAATGCGGATATTCTGGCTTTCCATGATCAAACGGTTCCTGGCCTGTAGAGACCCGGCGAGAGGTGCGAACCACGGTTGCCGCGCAACGCGGCGCACATCGCGACCAGGCGCAAAACAAAGACCCCGACCCGCGGCCTTGTCTCGGTGCCGCGCGCTGGCGTCCCATGCGGTTGGTATCGGGAAATTGCGAGCCGGCTTGCGGATCGGCGCGACCGTCCCGAAGCCCTCGCAAAAAGAAACCCCCGCAGAACTCTGTGGGGGTCGACCCGCGCACCGAAGAAGCCAGGACGAGCCGAGCTTCCGCCATACGCGATGCCGAGACTGCGTTTGGCCGACCCGATAACGGCTCGACCACAGCCAATCCCTCAACAACGGCGATCGTTAGTACGGCTCGGGACGACCGGAGTCAAGAATTCGCAACACGCGGCCGTCGAACCCTGCCATGCCGTGACCGGCGGGAAGGCCGCGGTCAATACGTGCCGAGCAGGCCGAACTGCATCTGCTGCAGGACCGAGCGCAGGAAGACGATGATCAGCAGCAGCACGACCGGCGACAGGTCTATCCCGCCGAGATTGGGCAGGACGCTCCGGATCGGCCGCAGCGCCGGTTCGGTGAGCCGGTACAGGGCATTGCCGATCTGGTAGACGAACTGGTTGCTGGTGTTGATGACGTTGAACGCGACCAGCCAGCTCAGGATCGCCGAGATGATGATGATCCAGGTGTACAGGCTCAGCGCGATGTCGATCACTTGGAACAGCGGCAACAGGATGACATGCATGGGCGGGCGGGGGTCCTGACCTTCGGGGCCGCGGGCGGGGGGCGGGCCATCGGCGGGCGCCGGGCCGACCCTGTGCCCGCGGTGTAGCCGATCGACCGCCGCTCGACCAGGGGGACCGTGCCCCCTCGCCCCCCGGGACGACCGGCACCCGCACCGGGGGCGGCTCCGGCAGCGCCGGTGCCCGCCGGTGGGGCGGGCGATGGGCCGGCCCGGGGGGGCGGAGAGGCGACCGCTGGGGCGGCCCGGCGTCCCGCCTCACCGGACCGTGCATCCGTGGACGCATATCGATGCATGCCGGCGGGCCGGCATCGACTTGACAGCGCTGGGGGGCATGACAATAGTCCGCGCTCGCCGCCGGCCGGACCCGACCCGCCGGCGGTCGCGGTGGGGCCGTAGCTCAGTTGGGAGAGCGCTAGAATCGCACTCTAGAGGTCGAGGGTTCGACTCCCTTCGGCTCCACCAATAAAATCAAGAACTTAGTAGGGCCGGCTGGCATTCTTGTGAGAGCAGCTGGCCCCGGCGCTATGGGGTCAGCCAGCCCGGAACGACGATCGGATCGTTCAGCCAGCCCGGCGCCAGATGGCCGTCTCTCTCCGGGGGCGCGCTGCACGGACTGACCCGGAAGCTGAGTGACAACCTGTTGAAAGTCCACAGCCGGAAAAGGACCGTGCTTGGTCATGCGCCGTGCGGATCGGTTGTTCCAGATCGTACAGATCCTGCGGCGAGGCCGTTTGGTGACCGCCTCGGCCATCGCCGCGGAGCTGGAGGTCAGCACCCGTACCGTCTACCGCGACGTCGCCGATCTGATGGCCACGGGCGTGCCGATCGACGGTGCGGCGGGGGCGGGGTACCTGCTGCGGCGGGGCTACGACTTGCCGCCCCTGATGTTCACCCAGGACGAGATCGAAGCCCTGGTCCTGGGCGTGCGGATGGTCCAGACCTATGGCGATCCCGCCCTGCGGCGCGCGGCGGCGGATGTCCTCGCCAAGGCCCAGGCCGTCTTGCCGGAGAGCCGGGCGATGGCGATCGACGGCGTGGCGCTCGGCGCCTACGCCGACGGGTGTGCCGGACCGATGACGGTATCGCTCGAGGATGTTCGGCGCGCCATACGGGAGCGGTTGCCGCTCCACATCGTCTACAGCGACGGGCAGGAGACGGTCAGCGAGCGCAGCATCCACCCTCTGGGGCTGTCCCTGTTCAACGGCATCTGGCTGCTGGCCGCCTGGTGCACGATGCGGGCGGATTTCCGCACCTTCAGACCCGATCGCATGCGCACCCTGGAGGTCGAGCGGACGCCGTTCCCCCACCTGCCGGGCCAAGACCTCGCCACGTTCTTGCGGCAGGTCGGCCAGGTATAGGTCGGCATCCTTCGGGCACCGCGACGAGCGGCTGCGCGTTCCGGGTCGGCTGTCCCCGCGAGAGCCGCCCCGGACCGGGCGGACAGGAGCAGATCCGCGCGGCGGCACGGCGCGCCACCGGACCGATCGAGAGCCCCGTTCCCGGATGGGGGGGGCCGCCACCCTTGTCGCTACCCGCCGACGACCGGGCTGCGCCGTTCGTACAGGGCGGTGTCCAGCCACTGCCCGGCCAAGGGGCCGTGAGCCATCAGGCCGATCCGTTCCCGGGTGCCGACCAGCCGGAAACCGGCCCGCTCGTGCAGTCTCCGGCTGGCGGCGTTGGCGGTGAAGACCACCGCCTGCAAGGTCCAGAAACCGGCCGCCTCGGTCGCGGGGACGAAGGCCGCCATCAGGGCGCGACCGATGCCGCCGCCCGCCAGGTCCGGCCGGATGTAGACGCTCACTTCCGCCACACCGCGATACACCGGGCGCCCCGATGTCGGGGCGACGGCCGCCCAGCCGACGACGGTGTCGTCTCGCTCGGCAACCATCCGGGGCTCCGGGTGGAAGGCGCTGTCCCACCCGTCCCACAGCGGCGCGGCTTCACGAAAGGTCGCAAGGCCGGTGGCGATCCCGTCGGCATGGATCGACAGGACGGCCGGCACATCCTCCGGCGCCATCGGCCGGCACTCAACGGCGGGGAACGGGTGGGTCGAGGCGGTACGCAGGGTCATGGTATCGTGGCTGGGAGAGCCGAAGGCGAACCTTAGAGCGTTTTCAGGGAATACCGGGCCGATCTGCCGAGGTGGATGGGCCCTGATGCCAGGAGCGAGGAGGAAGGACATGCCCGGGCATATTCGA
>JANQKE010000208.1 GCA_028281265.1 Alphaproteobacteria bacterium
GCGGATGGGCCCCGCTGCGGCGTCGCTCGTCGTCGAATAGGCCCCGGCATGTCCTTCCTCCTCGCTCCTGGCATCAGGGCCCATCCCCCTCGGCAGATCCACCCGGCATTCCCTGAAAACGCTCTAGGCGCCGCGCCGGCGGCCGGCAACCCGTCATGGCGTCGGTGTTCCGCCCGACCGTCCCCTTTGCCGCGGCCGCAACCTGACCTAGGCTCGGCCCGCGCAGAGCGCCCGGCGGCCGAAGCACCCCGGGTGCTCAGGATCGCCCGGAGAGGGCCAGAGGGGGCCGGAGAGGGATTGATGACCGATACCGTGTTGGACCTGCTGTCGGGCCATCCCGACGGCGCTCCCGTGATCGGCGGGCTCGACCGCCGGTGGCTGACCTATGGGGATCTGCGATACCTGGCCGCGCACACCCGGATCATCCTGGCCGAGCAAGGGATCGGTGCGGGCGATCGGGTGGCGATCGTTCTGCCCAACGGACCCACCATGGCCACCGCCTTCATCTCGATCGCCACGGCCGCCACTACCGCCCCGCTCAACCCGGCGTATCGGGAGGAGGAGTTCCGCTTCTATCTCGAGGACCTCAAGGCCAAGGCCCTGGTCGTCGCCGATGGCGACGACAGCCCCGCGATCGGCGTCGCCCGGTCCTTGGGTGCGCGGATCATTCGGCTGGTCGACGCACCCCATATGCCGGCCGGGGCCTTTGTCCTGATCGCCGAGGGTGCACGGGCCGACAAGCGGCCGCTGATCGGCGGGAGCGCCTCGGGGCCGGACGACGGCGCCCTGGTCCTGCATACCTCCGGTACGACGTCGCGGCCCAAGATCGTGCCGCTGTTGCAGCGCAACTTGGCCGCTTCGGCGCGGCATATCGGGGGGACCCTGGCGTTGAGCCCGGCGGACCGGTGCCTCAACATCATGCCGCTGTTCCACATCCACGGGCTGATCGCGGCGGTCCTGAGCTCCCTGGCCGCCGGCGGGTCGATCTGGTGTTCGCCCGGGTTCAACGCGCTCAAGGTGTTCGGCTGGCTGAAGACCGCCGAGCCGACCTGGTACACGGCCGTGCCGACCATGCATCAGGCGATCCTCGCCCGGGCGGCGCGCAACCCGGACATCGTGGCCGGGGCCAAGCTCAGGTTCGTCCGCTCCTCTTCGGCCTCCCTGCCGCCCCAGGTGATGACGGCGCTGGAGGGGACGTTCGGCGCCCCGGTGATCGAAAGCTACGGCATGACCGAGGCGACCCACCAGATGACCTCCAACCCGCTGCCGCCGGCGCCGCGCAAGCCGGGGTCGGTCGGACGGGCGGCCGGACCGCTCGTCCGCCTCGCCGATCAGCGGGAAGACCGGCTGATCGCCGGCGACGGCCTGGGGGAGGTGGTCATCTCCGGCCCCAATGTGACGCCGGGCTACGAGGCCAATCCGGACGCCAACGCCACGGCGTTCTTCGAGGCCGAAGGGCGGCGCTGGTTCCGCACCGGCGACCAGGGCCGGTTCGATGCCGAGGGCTATCTGCGCATCACCGGCCGGCTCAAGGAGATCATCAACCGCGGCGGCGAAAAGGTGAGCCCGCTGGAGGTCGACGAGGTGCTGATGGACCACCCGGCCGTCCAGCAGGTCGTCACCTTCGCGATGCCGCACCCCAAGCTCGGCGAGGAGGTGGCGGCTGCCGCGGTGCTGCGGGACGGCATGAGCCTGAGCGAGCCCGACCTCAAGGCCTTCGCGGCCGAGCGGCTGGCGGACTTCAAGGTGCCGCGCAGGATCCTCTTCCTGGCGGAGATCCCCAAGGGCGCCACCGGCAAGCTGCAGCGCATCGGCCTGGCGGAGAAACTGGGGCTGTCGGCATGAAGATCTGTATCTATGGTGCCGGTGCGATCGGCGGCTATATGGGGGCGAAGCTGGCCTTGGCCGGGGCGGAGGTCAGCCTGGTCGCCCGCGGTCCGCACCTCGAAGCGATGCGGGCCGGCGGCCTGACCCTGGAGGAGGCGGGCGAGCGGGTCACGGTGCCGGTGGCCGCTTCGGACGATCCCGCGGCGCTCGGCCCTCAAGACTATGTCGTCATCACGCTGAAGGCCCATTCCGTGCCCGGCGTGGTCGGGCCGATGCAGCCGCTGCTCGCACCCGGGACGACCGTGGTGATGGGGGTCAACGGCGTGCCCTGGTGGTACTTCCACAAGCTCGAAGGCCCGTATGAGGGCCGGCGCCTGGAAACGGTCGACCCGCATGGCGTGCAGTGGGACGGGATCGGCCCCGAGCGGGTCGTGGGCTGCGTCGTCTATCCGGCGGCGGAGGTCGTGGAGCCCGGCGTGGTCCGTCATATCGAGGGCAACCGTTTCTCCCTGGGAGAGCCCTCGGGCGAGAAATCCGCTCGGGCGGAGGCGCTGGCCGCAGCCCTGAGCGCGGCGGGCCTGCGGGCGCCGGTCCGGCCCGCGATCCGGGATGAGATCTGGGTCAAGCTGTGGGGCAATCTCAGCTTCAACCCGATCAGTGCGCTGACCCATGCCACCTTGGACGTGCTGTGCACCGACCCCGGTACCCGGGCGGTCGCCCGCGCGATGATGGTCGAAGCCCAGGCGATCGGGGAAGCCCTGGGGGTCAAGTTCCCGCTGTCGGTCGACCGACGGATCGAGGGCGGTGCCAAGGTCGGTCCGCACAAGACCTCGATGCTGCAGGACCTCGAGCGCGGCCGGCCGATGGAGATCGCCGCGCTGGTCACGGCCGTGGCGGAGATGGGCAGGTTGGTCGGCGTGCCCACCCCCACCATCGATACGGTCGAAGCGCTCATCCGACTGCGGGCCAGATGCGCGGGCGCGGTGTAGAGCAATCGGCGTTCAGATGGACTCATATGAACGCCGATAAGCCGCTCTAGCGGCGGGCGCGACGAGGGCGGGTCGACCCCGCCGCCGGGCAGTCTGTCCTTTGGCGTCATCGCCTCGCGCGGCATATTGACCCCGATCGCGAAGCGGTCTTGGATTGTCTCCGCAAGGGGTGGCAAACACCCCGCCGCGCCCTAGGTGTACCTCAATACCAAGGTGGTGCGAGTATTGCTCGTTCATTTGAAAGGGAGGACCCAGTGCTGTCCAAGACCAAAGTCGCCGGTATCGGTGTGGCCCTGACGCTGTCGTTGGCCGCCTTGACGCCGGCCGTTGCTCAGGATGTCGCCCGCGGCGAGCAGGTGTTCCGCGTCTGCGCCGCGTGCCATGCGCTGGTGGAAGGCCAGAACCGGGTCGGTCCATCGCTGTACGGCCTGTTCGGTCGGACCGCGGGCACCGTCGAAGGGTTCCGCTACTCGCCGGCCAATGCGAATTCCGGCGTCGTCTGGAGTGCAGAGACGCTCGAACCGTATCTCGAGAACCCGCGCACGTTCATGCCGGGGAACCGGATGGCCTTCGCGGGTGTCCGGAACCCGCAGGATCGGGCCGACCTGATCGCCTTTCTGAGGGAAGCCACCGCTTCGGAATGAAGCTTGATCGGTTTGCCGAATGCGGCCCCGGCGGCACTGCCGTCGGGGCCGTTTTTTTTCCGATTGTCGCCATTGTTCTACGGCGCATCTGATGCATGTGGTTGAGGAAATGCAGAAGATTCTCAATATTGAATGAAGTCGAACAGCTTTTTGAGAAGAACAGTTTACTCTTGTAACGGTTGTGTTTCATTGATTGCCGAGACTTACTTGACCGGTGACAGCGCCTGCCTCACGTTGTCGATACGAACGCTGTGAAATCTTGGTCCGATCGTGCGTGCTGCGAGCAAACGACTGCCGCAGCAGGGAGGGGTGGATTGTCTGCCATCGACGATCGGCCGGGTCAGGAGAGGGAACCACGATGTCCTTGGACGTGCTTGACCGTTGGAGCACCGCCGCGGTGGCCGACGACCGCGTCGACGGCGTCGCCCGCGCCCTCGCCGGCCAGGACGAGGTCATCCCCGCCCGCGCTTTCGAGACCCCGCATCTGGTGATCGAGGCGGCGCGGTGGGTGTCGGGGCCCGAACCGCTGCCGCCCCGCCATGCGGAGCTGTACCGCTACTGGGACGAGGCGCGCGGCGACCGGGTGATGCCGTCGGCGGAGGCCATCGATCCAAGCCGTTTTGCCCGGATGCTGGCTCATATCATCCTGCTGGAACCGCTCGACCGGGGCCTGGATGCCCGATACCGCGTCTATGGCAGCGGCATCGCCAGACCGGCGGGTCGGGATTGGACCGGGGTCACGGTCAAGGAGATGACCCGCACGGTCAAGGCCGGCATGGAACTGTACTACCGGGCCGGGTATCGCGCGGTGGTGACCGAAGGCCGTGCCCTGTATGCGGCGCACCGCTCCCCCGTCCCGTTATCGGTATCGCTGTGGCGTCGGCTGATCCTGCCGTTCGGCGAGGGCCCGGGATCCGTCGACCGGCTGCTGGTCCTGAACCAGCCGGACCAGCGATACTATCAGTCCCGGGCCGAGCTGGAAGAGATCCGGCACCGCCTGGGCAGATCACTGGAATCGTAAGCGCAACGCAGGGCCGGGTGGCCTGAGCCACGGTGCCGTGTTGACGGATGCGGTGCGGCACTCAGGACCGGGTGGACGGGCGCGCCGGGCATACCCACCTACCCGGGATGCGGGCGCGGGGCGGAGAATGGGGCCGATGCAGATGTCGGGCAGCCAAGCCGGTCGTCACGACACCGATCAGCGGGTGCGGGCCGTCGCCGAAGACCTGATCCGTCACCCCGTCACGATTCCGGCACCGGCCTTCGCTTCCCCGGTTCATCCCTATGTTGCCGGAACCTGGGTCGGACCGACCGTGGATCTGCCCGAGCCGCATTGCGACCTCTACCGGTTCTGGGATGCGGCCCGGGCCGGCGAACTGCTGCCGAGCATCGAGGCGATCGATCCCGAACGGTTCGCCCGCCACCTGGCGTTCATCATCCTGCTGGAGGCGATCGACGGCGGGCTCGATGCCCGATACCGTGTCTATGGCAGCGGCATCGCCGGACCCGCCGGGCGCGATTGGACCGGGTTCACGATCAGCGAGATGACCGCGATCACCCAGTCGGGGGAGACGGTCTTCTACCGATCCGGCTACCTGGCGGTGGCGCTGCGCCGGGAACCGCTGATGGTGGTCCACCACTCCCATCTGCCGATGGCGCACCGGGAATGGCGTCGGCTGATCCTGCCCTTTGCCGATGACAGGGGCGTGGTGGTGCGGTTCCTGGTGCTGAACAAGCCGTGCCAGCGCCACTATCAGACCCAGCAGGAGGTCGACGAACTCCGCCGCATCGTCGGCAAAGGGTAGTGCCAAAGGGCGATGAGGAAGGCTCGTCGCGACGCGGCAAGCGCGCCCGAGCTTATGCGAAGTGAAGTCTGGTGGGGCGCTTGAACGTAGAGGACGGTGTGAGATGAGGTCACCTCAGCGTAAGCCGGCATGGCAGGTGACCGGTCGCACGCCTTCCCCGAACCGGCCCTCCGGCTACGTCACCCGCAGCGTCACGATCTCATACGGCCGGACCGACACGGCCACGGCGTCGTGCCGTATCGTCAGAGGCTGCTCCTCCGCCTCCAGCAAGGTGCATCGGGACACGGCCGTGATCGGCACGCCGAAGCGCAAGGTGACCGTCCCGCGCTTGCGCTCGTTCTCATAGAGCCGGATGATCAGGCCCCGGCCGTCCTCCGCCCGTTTGACGGTCTCGATGATCACATGGGTCTGGTCCATTCCGACCAGCTGCTGGACCGCCGGGCCGCCACGGCCGCCCGAAACCGGCCGCAGGAACACCGGATCGTTCTGGTCGTAGGCGGCGGCCGGCACCGTGCCCCGCCAGTCGCCGGTATGGGGCAGAAGACTGTAGGCCATGCGGTGGCGGCCCTGATCGGCCTTGGGGTCGGGCATGGTGGCGCTCTTCAGGAGCGACAGCCTGAGCACGTTCCGATGGATGTCGTAGCCGTATTTGCAGTCGTTCAGCAGGGCGACGCCGTAGTCCCCTTCGCTGAGATCGGCCCATTTGTGACCCACGCTCTCAAACCGCGCCCAGTCCCAGGAGGTGTTGCGGTGGGTCGGCCGCTCGGTGTTGCCGAACTGGATGTCGTAGGTGGCGACCGGGCTCAGCACGTTTACCGGGAAGGCGACCTTCAGCAGGATGTGGCTGGTGTGCCAGTCGATCCAGGTGCCGAAATCGATCCGCTTGGAATCGTGGAATAGATAGATGTGCTGGGCGATGGTGCAGCCGCGATAGCGATGGGTGACCTTGATGCCGACGCGCAAGGGGCCTGTCTCGATGACGGCGAAACCGTCCGCATCGCGGATCTGCTCGCATCGGTCTTCGTAGAAGATATCGACGTCCCAGGCGTCCCAGACCATGGGGCGGTCTTCGAAGGCCAGCAGCCGGTTACCGGTCTTGCCCGGGGCCAGGACCTCGCGGTCGACCTCCTTGTCGGTCAGGCGGATGATCTCCCCGGTGCGGGCGATCTCGACCCGGATCAGATCGGTCTCCACGACGGCGCCGCGGTCGGTCTCCTCGACCCGCAAGCCGGTGGCCGGCGATCCCTCGGCGGAGCGGCCCAGCGCCAATCTCGACAAGGCGGGGAATCGGGGGATCGCGACCAGGGTTCCGTCCGCCACCGGCTGTGTCATCAGCGGTGCTTCGGTGCGCAAGTCGCACAGCCCGTGCGGCAATCGCTCCGGCATGTGCGCGAGGCGGTCGAGGGTGAAGCCGGTGGCGTTGATCGCGCAAGCCACGGCCGTCCGCGGCAGGCCGGCGACCAGGGCGGCGAAGCCGTCGTCGCGGACCGCCTGGGCCTCGCCGACGACGTCGCGGTAGTCCCGTTCGGCATCCGCGAACACCGCCCCGATCGACGTGCCCGGAATGATGTCGTGGAACTGGTTGAGGCAAACCGTCTTCCAGGCGGCCTCCAGCCGGTCACCGGGGTAGGCGGCCCCGGCCACGAGTTCGCCGGCCGGTACTTCTGGTACGGCGAACCGCAGCCGGCGATGATGGAGGTCGATCCGGTCCGGATGGGGGACCTGCGTCGGTTGGAGCGGAACCTGGAACTCGGCCGCCGCACCCTGGCGCGGATCGAGGGGTTCCTGATCGAACTGCTGACCGGCGTGCTGGCGGAGAGCCAGGCCCTGCCGCCGCACGCGCCGCGTTGGCTGGTGGCGGCCTGCACGGCGGCCCAAACGCCCGAGATCTTCCGGCAGGGGGCCGCCGGGTTCGTCCGTGCCGCCGCGCGCAGCCACGAGCATGTCTGTCGGGCGACCAAGCGCTATCTCGGCCAGACGCCCACCGACTACGTCAACGGTCTGCGGATGGCCTATGCGGCCCGGTGCCTGGCCGGGACCGACGATCCCGTCGCCGAGATCGCGCATGACTGCGGGTTCGAGCACCTCAGCCATTTCTACCGGCTGTTCGCCCGCACCTATGGGGAGCCGCCCCGCCGCTACCGCCAGCACCGCCTGGTCGAGGTCGTACAGCCGGGCCGCTGACCGCTGCTCGGACCGGCGGCAGCACCCGTTCGGTGTCACCGGTACCGGCGGTCCCGCCGCCGCGGTCTCGCCCGATGGGTACCGCGCCGGCGTGTCCGGGATCCGAAGCGGCTGCCGGACATCATCGCTTATGCTGGTCGCTTCGGACATCGGTCCGGCGTGCGGCCGGAACGCCGGCCTTCGGCGCGCCGGGAGGGTCTGGGACCGATCCGGCGGCCCCGCCATTCGGCTCTAGTGTCAAGTTCTCTTGACTTACATCACGTCCCGCTTGCTTGACACATTAGCAGGGGGTGCGCCATTGTGACCCCGTCCGCAGGATGGGCTTGCGGACGGGTCTGTGCCGGAAGGGAGCATCCGCATGGCTTACGACAAACAAACGGCCGATCTGGACGATCCGGACCGGATTTGGCCGACTGGGTTGACGATCAGAGAATCCGAGGAACTGCACAAGCACGTCATCGACGGCGCGCGCGTGTTCTTCGTTATTTCGTTGGTCGCGCACGTCCTGGCGTATGCCTTTACGCCTTGGGGCGGCTGAGAGGAGGTCCGATCATGAACCAGGGACGGATTTGGTGTGTCGTCAATCCGACGGTGGGGCTGCCGCTCTTCCTCGGTGCGGTGGCGTTGATTTCGTTCGTCGTGCACTTCGCACTCCTGGACAACACGACGTGGTTCCCCGCGTTCTTCCAGGGCGCGGCCGGCTGACGCACGCCGACCACCGCGAAGCAATCTGATCCGAGAGTTGGGGCTCTGCCTCAACTCTCGCTCATCCGCGGTGCGCGATCGCCGCAGGATGACGGCGTATCTGCACGCAGACATGGAGGAGGGCGACGATGGCCTCGGGATCATCAGAGATTGTACGCATCTACCGGTCCGAGGACGCGGTCATGGCCGCCGATTCCCGTCTGGCCGAAGCCGGCTTCCCCCGGCGCCGGGTGCTGCGACCGGGTGAAGGCGAGGACGCCGTTCGAGCCGCTGCTCGCGCCGGGCTCATTCCGGCGTCGCAGGTCCGGCTGTTCACCCAGCACCTGGAAGAAGGCGCGTTCCTGCTCGCCGCCAGCGCCTATTTCGGTGCCGCCAACGGCGCCGCCACGGTGATGGAAAGCGCCGGTGACGCCGAGCGCCCACCGGAGTGGGACCTGCTGCCGCACGATCCGTCACCGCTCTCGGACGCCCTGGGCATACCGACGCTGAGCCGGGTACGGTCGAGCACGTCGCTGGCCAAGGGGTTCAGCCTGTCCGGGATGTTCGGCATCCCGCTGTTGATCAATTCGGCAGCGCCGCTGTCGTCGCCGATCGGTATCCCGACTCTGCTGAAGAGCAAGAAGAACCGGACCAGCAGCTTCGGCCTGCCGTTGCTGTCAAAATCCGCAACGCCGCTGTCGTCGACCTTTGGCCTGAGAGTCCTGTCCAAACAGAAGCGCAAGACGGGTGAATGGCGGAGCAGCATGGGCCTGCCGCTGCTGAGCAAGAACCCGGCCCCGCTGTCCAGCATGTTCGGTCTGCAACTGCTCAGCAACAACAAGAAATAGAGAAGACCCGCGGGCGCCGGCCTTCCGCTCCCTCCGGACCGGACGCCCGCCGATCGAGGCCGCGGACCATGATAGGCAAGCTGAAACGGCGTACGCTGTTCACCCTGGCATCCCTCGGCCCGCGATACATGCCATTCGCGGACGTCACGTCCCCGGATCTGCCGCTGTCGCGGCTGCTGCGGCTGTCGCTGTTCCAGGTGTCGGTCGGCATGACGCTGGTGCTCCTGATCGGCACGCTCAACCGCGTGATGATCGTGGAACTCGGCGTCCCGGCGACGATCGTCGCCGTGATGATCGCCTTGCCCGTCCTGTTCGCCCCGTTTCGCGCCCTGATCGGATACAAGTCCGATACCCATCGCTGCGAGCTCGGCTGGCGGCGCGTGCCCTTCGTGTGGAAGGGCACGCTCTATCAGTTCGGCGGCTTCGCCATCATGCCCTTCGCCCTGTTGGTCCTGGGGGATGCCGGCCAGGCGCACCTGGCCCCGGACTGGCTGGGCCTGTCGTCAGCGGCGCTGGCGTTTCTCCTGGTCGGTGCGGGTGCGCATGTCGTGCAGACCGCCGGGCTGGCGCTCGCGACCGACCTGACGCCGCCGGAATCCCACCCCAAGGTGGTGGGGCTGATGTATGTAGCCCTTCTGCTCGGCATGATCGGCAGTGCGCTCCTGTTCGGTGCGCTCTTGGAGGACTTCGTCCCCGGCCGGCTGGTCCAGGTGATCCAGGGGGCGGCGGTGGCGTGCGTGCTGCTGAACGGCATCGCGTTGTGGAAGCAGGAGGCGCGGCGACCGCCCCGCGGGGCGGTGCGGGCTCCCGATCCCAGCTTCGCCGAATCCTGGGCGCGGTTCTGTGCCGGCGAGCATACGGTACGCCGGCTGGTGATCATCGGCCTGGGCACCATGGCGTTCGCGATGGCCGATGTCCTGCTGGAGCCGTTCGGCGGCCAGATCCTGAACTGGAGCGTATCCGCCACCACCAAACTGACGGCGTTGCTGGCGTTCGGCGGGCTGGTCGGCTTCGCCTTCGCCTCGCGCGTCCTGGCCCGGGGCGGGCATCCCTATCGGCTGGCGCGGGATGCCGCGGTGGTGGGCATCCCGGCCTTCGTGCTGGTGATCCTGGCCGGGCCTTCCGGCCTGCCGGCGGCGTTCCTGGCCGGGAACTTCCTGATCGGCTTCGGGGCGGCGGTGTTCGGCCATGCCACCTTGACCGCGACCATGAGTTCGGCGCCGCGGTCCCAGGCCGGCCTGGCGCTGGGGGCGTGGGGTGCCGTTCAGGCCACCGCCGCCGGCGTCGCCGTGGCCTTGGGCGGCATGCTGCGCGACGGTGTGGACGCGATGCTGGCGGCGGTCGAGGCCCTGCAGCCGCTGGCCGGCCCGGCGGCCGGTTATGTGGTGGTCTACGGGCTGGAGATCGTCCTGCTGGTCGTCGCCATCCTGGCCATGCTGCCGCTGGTCCGTCGGTCCGTCCGCGGCCGGGACCGCCCGGCCGACGCTGCCGAGGACGCCCCCGGCCTGAAGGACGACCGGCCGTTGGCGGATGCCGCAGGCCGATGACCGAAAAGGAGGGATCGATGGCTCCGCGAACGATCCTGGAGTATCCCGACCCGAAGCTGCGGCTGCCGTCCGAACCGGTGACCGTGTTCGACGACGATCTGGCACGGCTCGTTGACGACCTTCTGGACACGGTGCGCGCCCACCGGGCCCTCGCCCTGTCGGCCCCGCAGATCGACGATCGGCGGCAGGTCGCGGTGATCGATGCCGGCGATGGCGAGGGTCACCGCGTCTACATCAATCCCGACATCCTGCGCAAACACGGTGCGTTCGGCTTCGTCCAGGAGAGCTGTCTGTCGTTGCCGGGCGTCTCCGGCAACGTGATCCGCGACACCCGGATCCGCGTCCGCGCGCAGGACCGCGACGGCACCCCCTTCGAGCGCGAACTGGTCGGCATGGAGGCGGTCTGCCTGCAGCATGAGAAGGATCATTTCGCCGGCAGACTGTTCATCGACGGCTTCTCCTTTCTGCGGCGCTGGCAGATCGACGCGAAGTTCCGGGGCCGTGCCAAGGCCGCGGCGGCCCGGCCCGGGGTGCCCACGGCCTGACCGCACCGCACCACCCATCCCGGCCCGACCGATAGGATGCGGACGGTCGGCCGTCCCTTCGGCGAGACCGTGCCTGCCGCCGCCGGCGCCGCTCCCTTTGCCGAAGGACCCTCCCCCGGTATGCAAGGCACCGGAAGGCCAGGACGGCCCGGATTGCGAGGGGCATTCCGGACGTCCCGCCGGAGTTCCGACGTTCAGAGATCCTCGCCATGACCACGCCCTGCATCATCACGGTCGCGATCACCGGTTCGCTGCCGACCAAGGCCAACAACCCGGCCGTGCCGATCACCGTCGCCGAGCAAGTGGAATCGACCCAGGCGGCCTTCGAAGCCGGGGCGAGCCTGGTGCACGCCCATGTCCGCAACGACGACGGTACGCCGACCAGCGATCCGGATAGGTTCGGCCGCCTGCTCGAGGGCATCCGCAAGCACTGCCCCGGCATGATCGTGCAGTTCTCCACCGGCGGCCGGTCCGGCGCGGGCGAGGAGCGGGGCGGGATGATCCCCCTCAAGCCCGACATGGCGTCCCTGGCGACCGGGTCGTGCAACTTCCCGACCCGGGTCTACGAGAATTCGCCACAGCTCGTGGACTGGCTGGCCGACCGGATGCGGACCCATGGCGTCAAGCCGGAGGTCGAAGCGTTCGACCTGTCGATGATCTTCAAGGCGGTGGAGATGGCGCAGGACGGCAGGATCGCCGGGCGGCTGCACGTGCAGTTCGTCATGGGTGTGAAGAACGCCATGCCGGTCGACCGCGACGTGTTCGCCTTCTACGTCCGGACCCTTGAGCGGCTGGCGCCCGACGCCACCTGGACCGGGGCGGGGGTCGGCCGGCACCAGGACACGCTGCAGCGCTGGGCGCTCGACCATGGCGGTCACCTGCGAACGGGCCTGGAGGACAATGTGCGGCTGGACAGGCACACCCTGGCGCCCTCCAACGCGGCCCTGGTCGAACGGGCCGCCGCCCTGTGCGCGGAGTACGGCCGGCATCCCGCGTCGGCGGCAGAGGCCCGGGCGCTGTTGAGCCTGCCGGCAACGGCTTGACGGTCGGCCCCGCCGTCCCGCGTGGACAGCCGCGTCGGCGGCAGGATACATCTGAACCATGGCGGAGTCTTCATCATCCCCGGCCGGGCCGGCGGGTCGGCTGGACGTCCTGGTTGCCGGCCGGGTGTTCTGCGACCTCATCTTCACCGGCCTCGACGCACCCCCGGTCCTGGGGCGGGAGCGGTTCGCCGATGCGTTGACCGTAACGGCTGGCGGCGGCGCCTTCATCACCGCCGCCCATCTGGTCCAGCTCGGGGGCCGTGCCGGGGTGGTCGGTCATATTGGCGCGGACATGTTCTCCGGCCTCGTCGCCGAGCAGCTCGATCGCCGGTCGATCGACCGGCGTGGCCTGGTCCGGGTGGAAGGCCCGCTGCCCCGCGTCACCGCGGCCGCCACGGCCGAGGGGGATCGGTCCTTCGTGACCCATGTCGCACCCCCCAGCGGGGAGCCGGACTACCGCACCTTGTTTGCGGAGACCGGGGCGCGCTGGCTGCATGTGGGCGACATCGCCTCGCTCGACGATCTGCCGGGGCTGGTCCCCGCGGCGAAAGCGGCCGGGCTGGTCCTGTCGATCGACACCGGCTGGTCGAACGCGGCCCTGGCCCGTCCGGCGGTCTGGGATCTGATCGGCCTGGCCGACGTGCTGTTGCCCAACACGGCCGAGGCCGCCGCCTTGGTCGGGACCGACGAATCGCCGGCGGGGCTCGACGCCGCGTTGGACGCGCTGGCGGCCATGGTGCCCCTGGTGATCATCAAGGCGGGCCGGCAGGGCCTGCTGGCCGCGCACGGGCACCGGCGGCTGACCTGCCCGGCGACCCCGGTGCCGGTCGTCGACGCCACCGGGGCGGGCGATGCGTGCGATGCCGGGCTGATCTACGGGCTCCTGCACGATTGGTCCCTGGAACGGGCAATGCGTCTCGGCGTCCGTCTCGGTACGTGGACCGTGCAGCAGCCCGGTGGGGCGGAACGCCTGCCGGAGCGGGCCGACATGCTGGAACCCGCCCCTACGGCATAGCGCCGGCTTGTTGGGACGATTCGTAGGCTGGGGGGAGCGCAAGCGAACCCCCGGCGTCATGCCGCCATGGGCTGGGTTTCGCTTGCGCTCTCCCCGGCCTATCGGGCTGCTGCGCCGAAACCCCTATGGGCTCCGGTCGCGGCTGCCGAGCAGCACGCAGGCCGCGATGATCGCCGCACCGGCCAGCATCGATGCCGTCGGGACCTCGCCGAACGCCAGGAAGCCGATCGCCAGGCCGAACACCATGTGCAGATAGCCGACCGGAGCGAGGTAGGAGGCCTCGGCCAGCCGGTGGGCGCGGATGAAGCAGAATTGCCCGGCAATCGCCGTCAGGCCGACCGCCAGGATCACCGGCCAGTCGGCGAGGCTCGGCGGGATCCAGATCAGAGCGGCCGGCACCGCCGCCACGATCACCAGGGCGACGGAATAGACCAGCATCAGCACCCCCTCGCCCTCGTTCCGCGACAAGATCTTCTGCACCACCACCGCCGCGGTGCCGCAGGCTGCCCCCAGGGTCAGCAAACCCAGGGCGAGCAGCCTGTCGGCATCGGTCTGCGACTGCCCGGCGGCCATGAGGTCGGGGGCGACCATCACCACAAGACCGACGAAGCCCAGTGCCGTGAACGTCCAACGCCGCCGGCTGACGAGCTCCCGCAGCACCAGCCAGGCCAGCAGGGTCAGGATCAGCGGCCGGGTGTGGTTGATGGTGATCACCTCCGCCAGGGTCAGCGTCGTCAGGGCATGGAAGCTCGTGGTCAGGGCGATGATGGTCAGGCCCACGCGCAAGAGATGCAGCCAGGGGTGGCGGGTGCGGATATGCCGCCAGCCGCCTTGCGCGATCCATGGGGTCAGCGCCAGCAGGCCGACCACCGAGCGCAGGAAGACGAGCTGGATCGCCGCATAGACCTCCCCCAGCAGCTTCACCAGGGCCAGGCTGACCGTGACCAGCAGCAGGTCCCCCAGCCGCCAGGCCAAGCCTTCGAGATTGCGCGGGCCCGGTGTGCCGGCCACGGCCGGTCCGGTCATCGCCGGCCGTCGGGGGTGATCAGGTTCGCCAGCAGGCGGAACCCGCCCGGCACCAGCCCTTCGAGCTGGGTGTGAACGACGAGCGCGCAATGGGTGTGCCGGCCCCGCCCGACCGTTGCGGACAGAAGACCGCCGTCGAGCGGTGCTTCGCCCGGGTCGGCCAGGCGCACCAGCGGCACATAGGCCGGGTCCCAGGACCTGGCGAAGTAGAGCCCACGCTCCTTGACCCAGCCGGCCCAGTCGCCGGGACCGATCCGGTTGGGTCCGGTCAGCAGAGGGTGGTCCGGGGCGAGCAGGGTGACGGCGGCGCCTTCGTCCGTCACCCGCCAGCGCAGGCTGGGTTGGCCGATTTCGAGCCGCAGGGGCGGCGTCGTGTCCGGATCCCAGGCGTCCCACGGCCGATGGTACTGGGTGACCAGGGTGCCACCCTGCATCACCCAGGCTTTCAGCCGGTCGTTGGCACCGCGCAGGTCCGGCCGAGCGCCGTAGGCGAAGATGCCGACCAGGATGGTGTCGAAGCGGTCCAGATCGCCGGTCGCCAGGTCGTCCGGACCCAGCCGGGTGACCGACAGGCCGAGCCGCTCCAGCCAGAGCGCGATCCGGTCGGAGCCGCCTTCGACCACCCCGACCCGCACGCTGCGATCACAGGTGACGTCGAGGCCGAGCAGCGGCAGGCGCGCCGGGGTCACCATGGTCAGTGCGCTGATGTGTGGATGCTCGATCCGGCGGACCTGCTGGCCGGGCCGGGGGGTGTCGTCGAGGGTCACGTCGGGTGCGAGATCCCACCGTCCGGCGGGCGCGGTGGCGCCGGCCGGGACCAGCTCGAAGACGACCGCCTGGCTCGCGCCGGGGGCCAGCGACACCGGCACCACGGGCGGGGTGATGGTCCAGCCCTCCGGTGCCGGCAGCGATATCCGGGCCTGCCGGGCTTGGCTGCCGTGATTGCGTGCCGTCACCGTGACGGTGACCGGCTCGGCCCCCCGGTCGGTCGGCCAGACCGCGCCGTCGGGCGCCAGGACCACGGACACCGGCGGCACGACCGATAGGGACGGGCTCGCTCCCACCGGCAGGGTGACCGGGCAGCCCGCCACCGAGAGGCAGATCCGGCCCGTGACCGGTTCCTCCGGTCGGAGCGGGTCGTGGCGGAAGCGGTAGACAGGGGTGGGTGCCGCATCGGCCGGTATGGTGAGCCGGAAGCGGATCGCCCAGGTCTGCCCCGCCGGAACCGGCCCTGCCGGCGCTGTCTCCAGCGTTTCCACCGGCCATCCCTCCGGGCAGGCCAAGGCCGCCTCGGTGATCGCCATGTCGGCCGGCCGGCCGGCGTAGACGCTGAGCCGCAGCTCCGCGGTCTCCCCGGCCGCAACCGGTTCCCGTGGGCCTTCGAGCCGGACCACGAGGCCCAGGGCCAGGGCCAGGGCGCGTTCGGCCTGCCGCCGCTTGAGGGCCAGGCGGGGACCGACGCGGGCATGGGTGTCGCCGCCCGCCGCCAGGGCGCGATCCACCGCATCGATCAGCCCGATCAGGGCCGTGGCCATCTTGCCGCCGTCCGGGAAGGCCGCCAGGGCGGCTTCCACCGCCCGGTCAGCTTGGGCGAGCGCGTCGGCGGTGACGTCGTCGACGCAATGGCCGAGGTCCCGCAGGCGCACCGGAAGCCCGTCGAACGGATGCGATTCCTCGACCGGGATGGCGTCGGGGCCGTGCTTGCGGTGCAGCGCCACGCTGGCCGGCCCTTCCTCGACCCAACGGCCCATGCCTTGGCTGCGGTGGTAGGCGCGGGACCACTGGCCGATCTGGGCGTAGGTCGCGCCGAGCACCGGGTCGAAGGCGCCGGTGTCGACGGTCACCGTCGCGTCGGGCGGCGGCTCGTCGTCGTCATAGGCCATGCCGGCCCCGGACCAGGCGGGCAGGTAGTATTTCGACGCGGCCCAGGGCACAAGGCCATCCTCGAAATGCTCGGGATAGGCCGCCGGGTCGGCGGCCTTGAAGAAGGCTTCCTCGGTGGCTTGGGTGACCGCGCGGTGGTGGCCGTGCTGGCCGGGGACGTCGAGGAAGGTCGGGGTGACGATGTCGGGCCGTTCCTCCCGGATCACCCGGACGAGACGTTCGACCAACCGGTCGTGTCCCCAGCGGGCCAGGGTCTCCGGCCCGGATTTGGAGAAGCCGAAATCGTTGATCGGCCCGTCATAGGCCTCGTTGAGCCAGTAAAGGGCCGTGTCGATGGTTTCGGCCGCCCGGGCCATCTCGCCGGTGCGCAAGGCCCCCAGGACGGATCGCGCCTCGGTTCCGACGGCGTTCTGGCCACCTTCCCCCCGGACGGCGCAGGCATAGGCCACCCGGGCGCCGTCGGCGAACACCAGCCGGGCCAGCATCTGGGTGGTCTCGTCATCGGGATGGGCCCCGGTCTGTAGCACGGTGACGACGGAGGTCAGCGGTTTGAGCGCCTTCCACAGCTCCGCGATCGCGGGGCGGGCGGCGTGTTCCATCAGCCGGCGTTGGTCGGGCGTCATGGTCGGATCTCAAGGGTTGCGGATCGAATGCGGGCGGAGCGGCGTCGGCGATGCCGGGGCGGTGATCGGGATCATCCCGGATCGGCTGCCGTACTGCCCCAGGGCGGCCGGACAGCGCTGCCTTCGACGGCGGCGGTGGACGGTGCGGCCAGGGGCGACAGGCTTTCGAACAGGGGCAGCGCCGCAGCCCCCAGCGCGCTGACATCCTCCCCGGCGGTCGCCCGCATCACCCGCGGGCCCGCCCGATCGGGGTGGGAGGCCAGTGACGGCGGCAACGGGTCGAGACGGTCGATCAGGGCCTGGAGCATCGGTGCCGGCAGGTGGCCGCCGATCAGCACCGTCTGCGGGTCGAGCAGGTTCTCCAGCACCGTGATCGCGGCGCGCAAGGGGTCTGCCGCCGCGGTCAGCCAGGCGGCGATGGCAGGGTCGGCCGGGTCGAGCGCAGGCAGGTCCCGGCCCCCGCGCAAGCCCAGATGCTCGGCCAGCGCGTGGCGGGAGACGTAGCGCTCCAGACAGCCGCGGTTGCCGCAATAGCAGCTCCGCCCGCCGGGGACGACCGGGATGTGCCCGATTTCCCCCGCCATCCCCCGGGCGCCCTTGATCGGCCGGCCGTCGACGATCAGCCCCGCACCCAAGCCCTCGCCGATGAACAGGTAGACGTAGCTCGACAAGGACTCCGCCACACCGTAGCGCTGCTCGCCGATCGCCGCGGCGGTGGCGTCGTTGTCGAGGGTCACCGGCATGCCCAGGGATTCGGCCAGCGCGTCGCTGGCGCCGGCGCCGTCCCATCCCGGCAGCACGGTCGGATCGGGGTGATCGGGGTCGGGCGGTCCCAACGCACCCGGCCGGACCACGCCCAGGCCGAGGATACGCCGCTCCTCCACCCCCGACCGGGTCACCAGTGCCCGTGCCAGCTCCGCCATCTGCGGCACGCTCGCCACCGGGGCGGGATCGGTGAGCGGGATCGACGCCCGTTCGCACACGCTGCCGGCGAGATCGACCAATACGCCGTGTACGGCCGTCGGCGTGATCTCCATACCCAGGGTGAAGCCGCCCGAGGGGTTCACCGCCAGGTCCAGAGGCGGCTGGCCGCGGCCGGTGCGCCGCCGGCCCACGGTCCGCAACAGGCCCGCCTGGGTCAGCTCGGCGGCGATCTTGGAGACTGCCTGCGGGGTCAACCCGGTCAGCCGCGCCAGCTCCGCCCGGCTGACCGGCTGGTGCCGGCGCACCGACTCCAGGACGACCTTGCGGTTGAAGGGCCGGGTGAGTTCCTGGTTGGTCCCTGCAAGCGTCACGTGTGGATCCCGTTTTTCGGCCGGCGGGAGATTAAATCAACGCCATTCATTTATTGACACGGGTCGGGGGCGTCCGACAACATGTCTCGTGTGAGCCGGCGGAAACGAACGGTCGTTGCGGCAGCCTGGCGAGCCGGCGATCGATCGTGCCGCGGGCCGATCCGGGCGCCGGCCCATCGCGGGCGCGGGCAGCCCGGTGCACAACGGCAACAGGGAAGGGGTAAGGCGGAATGAAACGCACACTCGCGGCACTGCTGGGCGGCACCATGCTGGCCGGTTTCGCCATCGGGCCCGCGGCGGCCCAGGACGTCGTCGAGATCGACTACTGGCAGTATTTCTTCCAGGCGCGGGTCGATGCGATCGATGCGCTGATCGAGCGTTTCGAGGACGCCAACCCCGATATCCGGGTCAACCACACCCATTTCCCCTACGCCGACTACCGGACCCGGGTCGCGGCGGCCATCCCGGCCGGGGAAGGCCCGGACGTGGTGCAGCTCTTCTACGGTTGGCTGTTCGACTATATCGATGCGGGCCTGCTGCAGCCGCTGCCGCAAGACGTGTTCCCGCACGGGGAGATCGAAGCCGAGTTCTTTCCCATGGTCCAGGCGATGCAGGTCGACGGCGAATACTACGCGCTGCCGACGGCGGTGCGCTCGCTGGCCCTGTTCTGGAACAAGCGGATGTTCGACCAGGCCGGTCTCGATCCCGATGACCCGCCGGAGACCCTCGACGAGTTGATGGAGGTCGCCGCGGCGCTGACCCAGCGCGACCGGGCCGGCAACCTCACCGCCGTCGGCATGACCGCCGGGATGACCGCCCAGGATCACCATTGGTGGCGGGAAGTGCTGGTGCGGCAGTTCGGCGGCCAGCCCTATTCCGACGACAACACCCAAGTCACCTACGACGAGGCCGGCGGTCTCGAAGCGCTGGAATTCTATCTCGGCATGCTCGATCCGGAGGAGGGTGTCAGCGCCATCGGCTTCATGGACGAACCGCAGGCCGCCTTCCGGGCCGGCCGCGCGGGCATGCATATCGACGGGTCGTTCCGCCTGGGCGCCCTGCGCGGCACCCGTGGGCTGCAATGGGGCGTGGCCGAACTGCCGGCCAATGCGGACGGGGTACGGTTCAACTTCTCCTCCTACTGGGTCAACGGCATCACCCGGAAGGCCGAAGGTCCGAAGGCCGAAGCCTCCGCCCGGTTCCTGGCCTACATCACCTCCGAAGAGGCGATGCAGCTTTGGCTGGAGGTGGTCGGCGAACTGCCGGCCCGGCAGGCTGCCGCCCTGACCGAGGCAAACCTGGCTCACCCCGAGTTCGGGCCGTTCATCCGCGGGCTGGGCTACGCCAACGCCACGACCTTCGTGTCGGAAGGCCAGCAGCGGCAGTTGATGGTCGACATGATCGACCGGGTGTTGCTGGAAGACATGTCCCCGGCGGAAAGCCTGCAGATCGCCGCGGACGCCGAGCAGGCGCTGCTGGACGATTTCTACGGCAACTGATCGAGCGACCATGAAGGGCGGGGCGGTACCGGACGGCCGGGCCGCCCCGCAGCTTTCCGCTTTCGGCCACTGCTGAAGCGCTGAGGGAACCGCACCTTGGTCACCGGCTTCTATCACCGGATGAGCATCAGCCAGAAACTGGCGATGTGGGCCTGGATCTTCCTGATCCCGGCGGTCCTGTTCTATTCGATCATCCGGTTCTACCCGACCTTCAACTCGTTCTGGATCTCCCTGACCGACTGGGATCTGCTGAGCGAGGCGAACTTCATCGGGTTCGAGAACTACGCCCGGATGCTCCAGGATCCGGTGTTCTGGAAGGTGTTCGGCAACACCTTCGCCTATCTGTTTCTCGGCACGCCGATCAGCCTGGTGATCGCCTTCGTCGTCGCCTACTACCTGGACCAGGTGCGGTTCATGCACGGGTTCATCCGGGCGCTGTACTTCATCCCGTTCCTGACCACGGCGGTGGCGATGGCCTGGGTGTGGCGGTGGTTCTACCAGCCGGTGCCGATCGGGGTGTTCAACAACGTCCTGTCCGCCTTGGGGATGGAGGCGCAGCCCTTTCTGCGGTCGACCACCCAGGCCCTGCCGGCGATCCTGGCCCCGGCGATCTGGGCGGGGCTGGGCTTTCAGATCGTCATCTTCATGGCCGGCATCAGGGCGATCCCGGACAGCTACTACGAAGCCGCCCGGATCGACGGGGCCGGCAAATGGCAGATCCTGCGGGAGATCACGATCCCGCTGCTGCGGCCGACCATCGTCTTCCTGGTGGTGATCAGCTCCATCGGGTTCCTGCGGATCTTCGATCAGGTCTTCAACATGACCCCGCAGGGTGATGGCGGCCCGCTCAACTCGACCAAGCCGCTGGTCCTCTACATCTACGAAACCGGGTTCGACGTGTTCGACATGGGCTACGCGGCCGCCCAGACGGTGGTGCTGTTCCTGATCCTGCTAGTGATCACGCTGCTGCAGCTCCGGCTCCTGAGGGCGACGTGATGACCGTCCAGGCCACCCCCGTCGACGCCTATGAGAGCGGTGCGCGGATCGGGCTGTTCCGGGGCAACAAGCCGATCCGCCCCGGCAGGATCGTGATGTGGACGCTGCTGCTGATGGGCGGCATCGCGATGGTGATGCCGTTCATCTTCATGATCTCCACCTCGCTGAAATATCCGTGGGAGATCTACGATCTCCGGCTCATCCCCAACGAGCCGACGCTGGAGAACTACATCTTCGTCCTGGCCGACGGCCGGTTCTTCAGATGGTTCCTGAACTCGCTGCTGATCGCCACCCTGACGACCGTCTCGGTGGTCTTCTTCGACAGTCTGGTCGGCTATGTGTTGTGCAAGTTCGACTTCCGCGGCCGGTGGCTGGTGTTCATCGCCATCCTGTCGACCTTGATGATCCCGACGGAGATGCTGGTCATCCCGTGGTATCTGATGTCCCAGAGCTTCGGCTGGCTCGACACCTATTGGGGGATCATGTTCCCGGGCATCATGACCGGGTTCGGGACGTTCCTGATGAAGCAGTTCTTCGAATCCGTCCCTGACGACTTCATTCACGCCGCCCGGATCGACGGCCTGAACGAGTTCCAGATCTGGTGGCAGGTGGCGATGCCGCTGGTCACCCCCGCCCTGTCGGCCCTGGCGATCTTCGTCTTCCTGGGCAACTGGACGGCGTTCCTGTGGCCGCTGATCGTCACCACCGACACCGATCTCTACACGATCCCGGTCGGCCTGGCGTCCTTCTCGGTCGAAGCGCAAGTGCAGTGGGAGCTGATCATGACCGGTGCGAGCCTGGCGACGATCCCGACCCTGGTCGTGTTCCTGGTCTTCCAGCGCTACATCATCCGCGGCGTCGTCCTGACCGGGCTGAAGGGGTAGGGGGGCGCCGACCATGATGCCTCACCGTGCCAGCCCGGCAGAGCGGGACACCACCCGCTTCCCTGACCCGGTCTACAGGGACACGGTCCTGGCCCCCTTGTTCGAAGGGGCCAAGGCCCATTTCGCCGGGCCGTTGCGCGCGATCAACGAGGCGCATGCGGTCATGCTGGCGGAGACCGGGATCCTGTCGGAAGCCGAGGCCGCATCCCTGTTGACGGCGCTGGCGGAGATCGAGGCCGAGACCGATCCGGCAAGCCTTCCATACACCGGCGAGGTGGAGGACTGGTTCTTCCATGTGGAGCGGGAGTTGGCCAGGAAGCTCGGCCCCGATCTCGCCGGGCGCCTGCACACCGGCCGCAGCCGCAACGACATCGACCATACCGAATTCAAGCTGGTCCTGGCGGACAGGCTCGATCGGCTGACCGACGACCTCCTGGCGCTGGTCGATGCGGTGCTGGCGGCGGCCGAGCGGCACCGGGACACGCCGGTCGTCGCCTTCACCCATGGCCAACCGGCCCAGCCGAGCACCTGGGGCCACCTGCTGTCGGCGTTCCTGGAGACGCTGTTCCGGGCCGAGACCCGGCTGCGCGCCGCCGCCGAGGGCCTGACCCGTTGCCCGATGGGGGCGGCGGCGATCACCACCACCGGCTTTCCGATCGACCGGGAGCGGATGGCGGCCCTGCTGGGGTTCGAGGGGCCGCTGTTGAACAGCTATGGCTGCATCGCCGCGATCGACTACACGACGGCCGTCTACGGGGCCGTCAAGCTGCTGTTCGTCGATATCGGCCGGTTCGTACAACTGCTCGATCACGGCTCGAAATTCGAAACCCGGCAACTCTACGTGCCCAACGGGTTCGTCCAGATCAGCTCGATCATGCCGCAGAAGCGCAACCCGGTGCCGATCGAGCATCTGCGGCTGCTGTCCTCCCTGGCCTGCGGGCGGGCCGACATGGTGGTCGACACCATGCGCAACACCCCGTTCGCCGACATGAACGACAGCGAGGGGGAGGTGCAGGCCGCCGGCTACGCCGCCTTCGATGCCGGTTCCCGCGCCTTGCGCCTGCTCGCCGCCCTGGTCGCGGCGGTGGAGGTCGATGGCGACGCGGTCGCCGATCTGGTTGACCGGTCTTGCCTGACGATCACCGAACTGGCCGACAGTCTGGTTCGGGCCGAGGGGCTGTCCTTCCGCCAGGCCCATGGCGTGGCCGCAGGTGTGGCCAAGGCGGTGACCGCAAGCGGCGGGCGCCTGTCGGGCTTGGGCTACGAGGCCTTCGCCGTGGCGTTCGAAAGCGCGGTCGGCCGGCCGCCCGGTATCGGGGAGGAGGCGTTCACCCGCTTCGTCTCGGTCGCGCATTTCCTGGCCGTCCGGGACCGTCCTGGGGGCCCGGCCCCGGCGGCACTCGCGGCCGCGTTCGACCGCTACCGGTCGGAGCGGGAGGCCATCGCCGCAGCCCTGGCCGCGCGGCGGTCCCGGCGGGCGGCGGCGGACGCCCAACGACACCACGCCGTCACCGCGCTGATCGCGCGGGCCGGCTGACGATATCGGATCAAGGGATAGGGACGACGAGTGGCGACGGTTTCCCTGCGCAAGGTGGTCAAGCGGTTCGGTCCGCTGACGGTGATCCCGGAGCTGGATCTGGAGATCGCGCACAACGAGTTCGTGGTGCTGGTCGGCCCGTCGGGCTGCGGCAAATCCACCACCTTGCGCATGATCGCCGGTCTCGAAGACGCCACGGGCGGGGAGATCCGCATCGGCGACCGCGTCGTCAACAATGTCGAGCCGAAATACCGGAACATCGCCATGGTGTTCCAGAACTACGCGCTCTATCCGCACATGACGGTGGCCCGGAACATCTCCTTCGGCCTGCGGGCGGCCAAGCTGCCCAAGGCGGAGATCGACAAGAAGGTCCGCGAAGCGGCCGAGATCCTGGGTCTGGAGGATCTGTTGGAGCGGCGGCCGGCGGAGCTGAGCGGCGGTCAGCGCCAGCGGGTCGCCATGGGCCGCGCCATCGTCCGCGACCCGCAAGTGTTCCTATTCGACGAGCCGCTGTCGAACCTGGACGCCAAGCTGCGCGCCTCCATGCGGGTGGAGATCAAGCGGCTGCACCAGAAGGTGCGGACCACGGTGATCTATGTCACCCACGACCAGGTCGAGGCGATGACCCTGGCCGACCGGATCGTGATCATGAAGCAAGGCGTGATCCAGCAGATCGGCAGCCCCTTGGAGGTGTTCCAGAAGCCTCACAACCTGTTCGTCGCCACCTTCATCGGCAGCCCGGCGATGAACCTGCTCGAAGGCGAGATCGTCGCCGGCGGCGACGGACCGGCGCTGGCGCTGGGCGAGGGGATGGTGGTGCCGATCCCCGACAGGCCCGGGGGGCGGATCGAGGTCGGTCAGAAGGTCACCGCCGGCCTGCGACCCGAGCATCTGGTCGCCGATCTGGAGACGATGTCGACCCTGCCGGATCCCTGGCATCTCGACGCCACGGTGACGGTGACCGAACCGCTGGGCTCCGAAGCGCTGGTGATGCTGTCGCTGGGCGGGCACGAGGTCACCGGCAAGGCCAACAGCGCCGCCATGCCGGAACCGGGGCACCCGATGCGCCTCGGCCTCGACCTGCGCCATCTGCACCTGTTCGACCCCGAGACCGAGCGGGCGATCTACTGATCATCCAGAATCTCAAAAGGCGCACGCAAAACCCGGTAGGGTGATCGATTCCAAGACCTGAGAGCAGCCTGTCTGCGTTGTTTCCGGCGCCGGTGGCTCTGGCCGGCGTCACCGACCTCCGGCGATCGAGGCACGGAACCCACCGGGGCCGCAGACCGGAACACGCCGACCGGCATCCCGTCAGCCGGGAAACGCTTGCATCTCCACCCGTCAGACATCATTTCCCGGGACTACGATTCAGTCTGGAGGTTTCGACATGGATAGGACCCGCACCGCCGTCCCCGATCCGAGCGTGCTGCGAGCTGTGCTGTCCTATGTCTTCTCCTTCCGTCACCCTGAACGCACTGTCCTGGTCGACGCCTGACGGCACGGCCCTGTTCTCCGAGCTCAGCCTGAGCTTCGGTGCCGAGCGTACCGGTCTTGTCGGGCGCAACGGCACGGGCAAGACCACGCTCCTGCGGCTGATCGCAGGCGAAATCGAACCGGCAGCCGGCGATGTCCATGCATCGGGCACCGTCGCTATGCTGCGTCAGGATGTGCAGGCACGCCCTGGGGGCACGATCGCCGATCTTCTCGGCGTGGCGCCGGCGCTGGATGTGCTGGACCGGGCCGAAACGGGACGCGCCGAAGCCGACGAGCTGGCCGAGGCCGACTGGACACTGCCCGCCCGGATCGAATCCGCCCTTCTGCGCTGCGGCCTGTCGGTCGGTCTGCGGGCCCCGTTGGCCGCTCTCTCGGGAGGGCAGCGCACGCGCGCCGGTCTCGCCGCGCTGGTCCTTGCCGAGCCGGATGTGCTGCTGCTCGATGAACCGACCAACAACCTCGATCGCGCCGGGCGGGAGGCCGTGATCGATCTCGTCCGCACATGGCGGAGCAGTGCCGTCATCGTCAGCCATGACCGCGAACTGCTCGACGAAATGGACGCCATTGTGGAACTCTCGACGCTCGGCGCCGCCCGGTATGGCGGCAACTACACGGCGTTTCGGGCCCGCAAGGCCGAGCAACTGGAAGCGGCTCGCTTGGACTTCGCGGAGGCCCGGAAGGCCAAGGCCGCGGTCGAGCGTCGTGCCCAGCAGGCTGCCGAGCGCAAGGCCCGCAAGGATGGCCGCGGGTACCGGTCCCGGGCCAAGGGGGACCAGCCGAAGATCCTGATGGATGCCGCCAAGGCCCGGGCCGAGGCGTCGGGGGGTGCGAACGCCCGTCTGCGGGAGGCCCGGCGCGATGCCGCCGACGATGCCGTGTCCGCGGCGCGCGCCAAGATCGAGATCCTGGAGCCGTTGCAGATGGCTCTCGCGCCGACGGGCCTCTCCCCGGGCAGGACGGTGCTGCGGGTCGATGCGGTAACCGGCGGGCACGACCCGGCACGGCCGGTGATCCGGGATCTCAGCCTGACGATCACCGGGCCGGAGCGGATCGCCGTCACCGGCCCGAACGGCAGCGGCAAGACGACCTTGCTCGCCCTGATCACCGGGTCGCTGCAACCACAGCGGGGAACGGTGAATCTCACGGTTCCCTGGGCGTTACTCGACCAGCAGATCGGCATTCTCGACCCCGCTCTGACCTTGCGCGAGAACTTCCGCCGGCTGGATCCCCGAGCCGACGAAAACCAGGGTCGGGCGGCCTTGGCGCGGTTCCGGTTCCGGGCCGAGGACGCGCTGCAGAGGGTCGGCCGTCTGAGTGGGGGCGAGCGGCTGAGGGCGGGCCTCGCCTGCACCCTGGGACGGCCCGCCCCGCCCGCTCTCCTGCTGCTCGACGAGCCGACCAATCACCTCGATCTCGACGGCCTGGAGGCGCTGGAAGCCGCCCTTGTAGCCTATGATGGCGCGCTGGTGGTGATCAGTCACGATCGGGCTTTCCTCGATCGTTTGGCGATCGACCGGTACGTCGATCTAACGCTGGGCTGCCGCCGGTGACGGTACCCTGCCGCGGCCCGGTGCCGGCGACAGGCCGGTCGGGCAGACGGTCGACCTCGCGGTGCGGAGGCCTCGTTTGACGCAAGGGAGCGTCCGCGTCATCGGCCGGGGATCGATGGGTGGGGCGTTGCGGGTACGATTGCGGCCGTGCGATATCTCCACGGTTTCCTGCTGACACAGACGCGGCTTCCCCCATGAGATTGGATCCGCCGGACCGCGCCGCGGTGCGTCCCAGCGTCGGCGATGCCGACGAGACCGCGCCGCGCTACGCCCGGCTCGTCCGGGTGCTGCGCGAGCGGATCGCCGAGGGGGCCTACCGTGTCGGCGACCAGCTCCCGACCGAAGCCGAGCTCAGGGACGAATTCGGCCTCTCCCGCCACACCGTGCGGGAGGCGCTGCGCCGGCTGACCGAACAGGGGTTCATCGAACGGCGCCAAGGCTCGGGCTCGCGCGTGCTCTCCGCCAATCCGGCCGCCCAGTACAGCCATTCCATGCGGTCGCTGCAGGACCTGTTTCAGTATGCGGTCGATACCGACTACGAGATCGATGGGATCGCCCCGGCGCCGCTGACCGCCGAAGAGGCCGCGCTGTTGGAGCTGCCCGAAGGTTCGGTGTGGCTCCGCGTCCGGGGGGTGCGCCGGGAACGGCCGGGCGGCGGGGTGATCTGCCACACCACCGTCCACGTCAACCCGCGCTTCGCGTGGCTGGAGGCGGAGATGCGCACGCTCAAGGGCGGCCCGCTCTACGCGTTGATCGAGCGCCGGTCCGGTACCCCGGTGGCCGAGGCGGTGCAGACCATCCGGGCGCGGCCGATCCCCGACGACATCAGCACGGCCTTGAGCCTTCCGCCCGGTTTCCAGGCCCTGCACGTGATGCGACGGTACTACGATGCCGAGGGGGATCTGATGCTCGCCTCGGTCAGCCACCACCCGGCCGACCGGTTCAGCCATACCATGCGGATCCGGCGGGAAAAGCCGGAGTAAGGGCTGGTGCATTATGTGTGTTCACCACCAAGCCATAAAAAATTCTCACCACCAAGCCACGAAGAACACCAAGAAAAAATCTCACCACGAAGACCGCGAAGAGGCACGAAGCGGTTTTCGTGATACGGCAGTTTGGGGAGAAGTCTGTACCGGCTGCTCCATTGTTATTGTCGACGCGCGAAGCGCGTCAGAAACAAACCATCTGCCCGGCATCTTCGCCGGTAGCCTGGCCTGCAAAGCCCGTTCGCCGATCCACTCTCTTCGTGTCTCTTCGTGCTCTTCGTGGTGAAAAGAAAACTTGATGTTCTTGGGGGCTTGGTAGAGCAGGAAGAGGCTTTCGCGACACGGCAGTTTGGGGAGAAGTCTGTACCGGCTGCTCCATTGTTATTGTCGACGCGCGAAGCGCGTCAGAAATGAACCATCTGCCCGGCATCTTGGCGGTAGCCTGGAGCGCAATGTCAGTCCCGCTATCGCGTGTCTTCGTGCCTCTTCGTGCTCTTCGTGGTGAAAAGAA
>JANQKE010000006.1 GCA_028281265.1 Alphaproteobacteria bacterium
TGTCGACACTGACGATGGTGCCGCAGAACACCATCACATCCCGTTCCGGCAGGCCGGGCGCCCGTTCGGCCAAAACTGCCAGGACATCGTCCGGATGCAGGAAAGCGGCCACCGAAACCTCCTGATAGAGCCGGTCGTCGACCCAACTGCGCAGGACGCAGTCGTCCCAATGATCGCGAATCTCCTCCAGGGGCCACAGCACCGGCGCCAGGACGTTCGGACAGACCTGTTTCGACCAGGGGATCGAGATACGCTCCAAAGCCCGGTCGGTATGATCGCTGCCGACACCGACCAGAACGCGGCCGTCGCCGTCCCGCGCGACCACGATCTCCACTTCGCCGGAGGTCTCGGCGGTGTGCACCTCGACCGACGTTCCGGTGGTCAGCGCATGGCTGCCGATCGGATAGATGCGCGGCGCCGGAACCGACGTCGCAATGCGGATACCGTGCTTGGCGACCTCGTCGCGATGGGCGACGGCGGTTTGCGGATCGCGGGTGGCGGAGCCGAGATTGACCATGCGCTCCACGGTAAAAGTGACCCTGCTGTCGCCGCCGTCCAGGCTTTGCACGCTGAGAGGGACCGCGATCATCGCTCGCCCTCCGCCCGCGGGCGCTCGGCCAGATCGAGGGCGACCGGGTCGACCCCTGGCCCGCGGTGGCGCGCCCACAGCCAGATGCGCTTCAGCACCCTGCGGGTGCCGCCGTCGGGCGCATCGGCATAGGCGAGGCGGCCGTGCAGGGTTGCGAGATTGTTGGTGAACAGAAAGTCGCCGGCGTTCAGGCAATAGCGCCAGGCCAGGTCTTCGCGCTCCAACAGGCGATCGACAAGATCGAGCGCCTCACGCATCGCGCCTTCGACCGTCAGCCCGGCCAGCTCCATGCCCGGATCGATCATCACCCGGGCATAGTGCACGTTGAGATCGCCCCCCTCGCCCAGATCGAACACCGGCTTGACGACGGTCTCGGGGCCGGCCGGCCAGGCGTGCAGCTGCGGTGGGCGAAAGTGACAGGGGCGATAGAGCCAGGGCAGCAGATCGGGCCGCGCCTCGGCAACTTCCCTATGCAAAGTCTCCGCTGAAATGATCGTGCTGTCGCCGCCCTGGGCCGCGTTTTGCACGCACAGCAAGGCGATGTAATCCGGTGGCCGTGGCTCCAGACAGCCGTTGTCAGAATGCATCCGGGAGAGCTTGGCCGATGCGCCGATCCGTGTGGGATCGGTGTTCGCAGCCCCCCTGTCGGTCACGGTGAAGAGCCGCCGGTCGACGTTCAGACCCTGCCGGATGGGCCGGCCCACATAGTTCGCCAGTCCCCAGGCCGTGATCCCGGCCGCCTCTTCATCGGCAATGTCCAGCGGCACGCCACGCAGGACGACGACGCCGGCCCCCTCGTCCAGGCGGCGGCGGATCTCCGCGGCCATCGGCGCAAAGGCGGGAACGCGGAAGTCCTCCTGCTCGAAGGTCTCCAGGGTCAGCCCGTTGGCACGGATGAAGCCGAGCGCGGCCGCGATCTCTTCGGCGGCCCGCGCCGGCAGGTCGCAGAACACCTCGGCCCCGCGCGCGTCGAGGCCGGCCCGGTCCCACTGCCGGGGGGCATGCGC
>JANQKE010000009.1 GCA_028281265.1 Alphaproteobacteria bacterium
GGCCGATTAGAGCGTTTTCAGGGACTATCGGGCGGATCTGTTGGCGTGTGCCGGCCGCCCGCTGCGTTGCGCCGCTTGCCCGATGGCACCACATCGCGCGGCGCGGCGCGCCTTGCGGATCGATCCGGCACACGCCAACAGATCGACCCGATAGTCCCTGAAAACGCTCTAGAGCATCCTGCGTCCTAACGGACGCAGGATGCTCTAAATGTTTGAAATAGATCAACTTATCTGCGTTCAGATGAGTCCATCTGAACGCAGGTTGATCTAGGTCAGCGTCAGGGCGGCCACGAGGTCGGTGCGGGGGACGGTCGCCTGCTCCCCGGTGGCCAGGGTCTTCAGCGTGACGGTGCCGGCCGCCGCTTCCTCCGCCCCGATCAGCACCGCATGGCGGAAGCCCTTCTGGTCGGCATATTTGAGCTGCTGGCCGATCTTCTTGGGTTCGGCGAACACCTCGGTGGCGATCCCGGCCGCACGGAGCCGGGCGGCCACCGCCAGGCAGTCGGCCAAGCGCGACCGGTCCATCACCGTCACCAGCACGGTAGCGGCCGTCTTCGGCCCGGGTATCAGCAACCCGGCATCGAATAGGCGGCTCAACAGACGGGTCAGGCCGATCGAGATCCCCACACCGGGCAGCGTGTGGCGGGTGAAGGTCTCCGCCAGGTTCTCGTACCGGCCGCCGGAACAGATCGAGCCGATCTGGGGGTGATCGACCAGCACGGTCTCGTAGACCGTGCCGGTGTAGTAGTCGAGCCCGCGGGCGATCGACAGGTCCAGCGTCCAGGCTTCCCGCGGCATGCCCAGCGCGTCGAGCCCGCCGATCACCTCCCGCATCTCGGCCACGCCCTGCTGGTAGAGCGGGTCCACGCCGGCCCGGCTCAGGCTGTCGAGATCGGTCGGGCCGGTGACGAACGCCATCAGGCGATCGGCCGCCTCCGCCGACAGCCCGGCCTGTTCCGCCAGGTCCGACAGGACCTTGTCCCGGCCCACCTTGTCGAGCGCGTCCAGGGCGCGCAGAGCCGCCACCGCCCGCTCCCTTGCCACGCCGAGACCGGCCATGAACCCCTGCAGCAGCTTGCGGTTGTTCATCCGGATGAGGAACCGGCCGATCGCCATCTCGGTGAAGACGGCGTGGATGACGACCGGGATTTCGGCATCGTTCAGCGCGCTCAGGCTGCCGTTGCCGATGATGTCGATATCGCACTGATAGAACTCGCGGAACCGCCCGGCCTGCGGCCGCTCCCCGCGCCAGACCTTCTGGATCTGGTAGCGTCGGAACGGGAAGGTCAGCCGGCCGAAATGCTGCGCGACGTAGCGGGCGGTCGGGACCGTGAGGTCGAAATGCAGCGCCATGTCGGTGTCGGGGCCTTCGCCCTCCCCGGCGGCCAACCGGCTCAGCGCGTAGATCTCCTTGGCTTCGACCCCCTTGGCGGTGAGCACCTCCTTGCGCTCGACCGCCGCGGTTTCGATCGCGGTGAAGCCGAACAGCTCGAAATTGCGGCGGATGATGCCGAGCAGCCGGTCCTCGACCCGCTTTTCTTCTGGCAGCCATTCGGGAAAACCGCTGATCGGCGCAGGTTTGACGAGCGGGCGGTCGGCCATCGGACACACACTCCGGTTTCGGCACGGGGCAGGGCGGCACCGCCGCCCGCTTCAGCCCCTGTCATCCCGACATGCGCTGAGGTGACCTCATCCCACGTCGTATTGCGCTCAAGCGCCATGCTAGAGAGCATCCTGCGTCCGAACGGACGCAGATAAGATGCTCTAACTCTTAAAACTAGATCATCCTGCGTTCAGATGAGTCCATCTGAACGCAGGATGATCTAGGCCTTGCTTGCCTCGCACACGCCCTGGCGCGCGGGTCGCGTCGCGATGAGGCCTGCTCATCGCGACGCGGTCTCAATAGGCGAATTCGCGGAACACAGGATCGACGCTGCCGCCCCAGGGGCCGTGAAACCGCTCCAGAAGCTCTTGGGCCGGGGTACGGCCGCTTTCCGCGATCTCCCACAGCGCGCTGAGGAAATGGGCCTCGGACTCCCCGAACCCGTCGCGGCGCGCCCGCAGTTCCAGGCCGGTCCGCGCGATCTCCAGCACCTTGAGGGCTATCTCCTGCACCGAAACGTTGCGGAATCGGGTGGCCAGCGCCGTGCGCGACACCGACCGCCGCAGATGGTTCCGGTCTTCGGCCGTCCAGTCCTTGACCAGATCCCAGGCCGCATCCAGGGCATCCGGGCAGTAGAGCAGGCCCACCCACAGGGCCGGCAAGGCGCACAGCCGGCGCCACGGCCCGCCATCGGTGCCGCGCATCTCCAGGAACTTCTTCAGCCGAACCTCGGGGAAGCTGGTCGTCATATGGTCGCTCCAGTCCGACAGGGTCGGCGCCTCCCCCTCGAAGCCCGGCAGCCGGCCGTCCAGGAACGCCCGGAACGACCGCCCGGCCACGTCGACGTAGCGGCCGTCGCGGTAAACGAAATACATCGGCACATCGAGCAGGTAGTCGACGTAGCGTTCGAACCCGAACCCGTCCTCGAACACGAACGGCAGATCGCCCGTGCGGTCGGGATCGGTGTCGGTCCAGACATGGCTGCGATAGCTCAGGAACCCGTTGGGCCTGCCCTCGGAGAAGGGCGAGTTGGCGAACAGCGCGGTGGCGATCGGCTGCAGCGCCAGGCTGACCCGGAACTTCTTCACCATGTCCGCTTCGGTGTCGAAATCCAGATTGACCTGTACCGTGCAGGTCCGGGTCATCATGTCGAGGCCCAGGGAGCCTACCGTCGGCATGTAGCGTTTCATCACCGCGTAGCGGCCCTTGGGCATCCAGGGAATGTCCTCCCGCCGCCATTTCGGCTGGAAGCCCAGGCCGATCATGCCCAGTCCCAGCTCCTGGTTGATCGCCTTGACCTGGGCGAGATGGGTGTTCACCTCCGCGCAAGTCTGGTGAATGGTCTCCAACGGAGCGCCGGAGAGCTCGACCTGCCCCCCCGGCTCCAGCGTGATCGATCCACCCGTGCCGTCGGTCAGGGCGATGATCTGACCGGATTCCCGCACGGGCCGCCAATCGAACCGGGTGGCCAGCCCCGACAGCAGCGCACCGATCCCGTCCGGTCCCTCGTAGGGTGGCGGGGTGAGATCCGACAGGCGATAGGCGAACTTCTCGTGCTCGGTGCCGATGCGAAAGGCCGACCGCGGCTTGCAGCCGGATTCCAGGGTTTCGATCAGCGCCCGACGGTCGGTGACCGGGGTCGCGGCGGCGGCGGAAGGGGAAGACATGCGGTCGGGCGCTCGATACGGGTGAGGCAGCGGGGCCGCCCCATGGTCTGAAAGGGGACGGGCTCGGTTGAAGCCGATGCCGGCGACGGCATGGCCGAAGCAACGATCACTCCCGATGGGGTGGCCGGTCGGCCAAGTCACCGGCGACGGCCTGCAGGATCGCACACGCCGCCAGTGCTGCCGTTTCCGCCCGCAGCACCCGCGGCCCCAAGCCGACGCACCGGACTTTGCGGGCTCGCCTCAGAAGGTCAACCTCCGGCGGTGCAAAGCCGCCTTCCGGCCCGATCAGCAATCCGGCCCGCAGCGGGCGCGGCACGGCGGCGGCAGCACTCGCAAGCGGGCTCGCCGGACCGGATTCGACCGCCGCCAGCAAGGGCCGGTCGTCGGGCCAATCGTCGAGCAACCGGTTCAGCGTCACCGGCTCGGCCACCGGCACCGCGTCCAACCGTTCCGACTGCACAACGGCACCGGCGGCGTGTGCCGTGAGCCGGTCGGTGCGCACCCGCTGGGTGTCGGTGTACCGCGTCAGGACCGGCATCAGCCGGGTGACGCCCAGCTCCACCGCCTTTTCCGCCAGCACGTCCATCGCCGTCTTCTTGAGCGGGGCGAAGGCGAGCCAGAGGTCCGGCCCGGACCCTTCGGGCGGGCTACGTAGCACGGCTTCGATCCGCACCGCCGCCGTGGCCTTGCCGATGTCGGTCAGCACACCCAGCATCTCGCCCGCCCCGGCGTTGAACAGCCGGATGCGGTCGCCGGGACGGGCGCGCAGCACGGTGCGCAGATGGTGGACGGCCTCCGCCGGCAGCCGGACGTCGTCACCGGCGGTCAGCGGCCCCGGCACGAAGACACGGGTCCGGGCCTTCGCCCCCGGTGCGGGGGCGGCCGGCTCGGGTCCGCAAGCGGGGGCCGGTCGCGTCGGCATGTCGGATGGCATCGGGCGAGGTTTGGCGCTATCAGGCAATCGAGAGTGGACCGACCGGGTGGACCAGCGGCCGATGGCGCAACCCTATACCGACATTCCCCTCCAGTCGTGGATCGATCGGCGGATGCCGGTGGCGATCCGCCCCTATCTGCGGTTGATGCGGTTGGACCGGCCGATCGGCACCTGGCTCCTGCTGTTCCCGTGCTGGTGGGGCATGGCGCTGGCGCCGATCAACCCCGATCTCGGCCCCTGGCAGATCGCCTCGATGGCGCTGCTGTTCGCCATCGGCGCGGTGGTGATGCGGGGAGCGGGCTGTGTGGTCAACGACGTGCTGGACCGGGATTTCGATCATGCGGTCGAACGGACCCGCAGCCGCCCCATCCCCTCGGGTCAGGTGGCGGTAAAGGAGGCGATGGCGTTTCTGATCGGGTTGTTGCTGCTGGGCCTGGCGGTGCTGGTGCAGTTCAACGGGCTGACCATCGCCGTGGGTGCCGCGTCCTTGCTGCTGGTCGGCACGTACCCGCTGATGAAGCGCATCACCTATTGGCCGCAGGCGTTTCTCGGGCTGACCTTCAACTGGGGGGCGCTGGTCGGCTGGACGGCGGTGACCGGGTCGCTGGGCTGGCCGATGCTGGTGCTGTATGCCGGCGGGGTGGCGTGGACCCTCGCCTACGACACCATCTACGCCCATCAGGACAAGGAAGACGACGTCCTGATCGGGGTGAAGTCGACGGCGCTCAAATTCGGCGCGGCCAGCCCGATCTGGGTCGCCGGTTTCTTTGCCCTGGGCCTCATGCTGATGGCCGCGGCCGCCTGGCTGGCCGGGTTGCACTGGCTGGTCTATCCGGGGATGGCGGCGGCCGGGCTGCATGCGGCGTGGCAGGTCCGCACCTGGCGGATGGACGATCCGGCGAACTGCCTGGTCCGGTTCAAATCGAACCGGGACCTCGCCGCGATCGTCCTGATCAGCCTGGCGGCCGGCAGTTCGCTGGCCTGAGCCGGGCGGCGCTCCCTACCCCATCGCGCCGTCATCGAACGGCGTCATCAGCGCGAAGGCCGCCCCTTGCGGGTCGGTGACCACCGCCATCCGGCCGACGGTGGGGATGTCGAACGGGCCGTTCTCGATCTTGCCGCCATTGGCCTTGGCGGCCTCGCACGCGCCGTCGACGTCCTCGACGGTGATGTAGGAAAGCCAATGGGGCGGCATGCCCTCCCACATCGGGCCCGCCATCTTCATCATCCCGCCGACCATCCCGTCGGCATTGTGGAACACGCAATACTCCTGGCTCTCGTCCCCCGGCACCGGGCTCTTGGTCATGGTCCAGCCGACCACGGCGCCGTAGAAACTGGCCGCTGCGTCCGGGTCCGAGGTCGCCAATTCGTTCCAACCGAATGTCGCCTTGCTGGACATGCCGTCCCCTTTCCTGTGTCGATCTTGCGGAAGCTTGCCCACCTGCCCCGCGGGGGGCGAACGGACCTGCGCGCCACTATGCGACCGCCTGCCGCAGGCCGCAATGCGGCACTCGACCCTCACCGCAACGTGAGCGCAAGCCTATGCTGACGGCATGACCACGCCCTCGTCTCCCCCGCCCGCCTGGGTTGCGGACCACACCCGGGTCGTCGCCCCGCCCCTGGTGCCGGAACTGCGACTGCATACGGCCACCGAAGTCACGTCCTTGTGGCAGGCGACCGAGGATCGACTCGACCGGGCGGGGCTGCCGCCGCCGTTCTGGGCGTTTCCCTGGGCCGGCGGCCAGGCGCTCGCCCGCTTCGTCCTGGATCATCCGGATTGGGTGCGCGGCCGGCGGGTGATCGATCTCGCCTCGGGCAACGGCATGGTCGCGATCGCCTGCGCCCGGGCTGGGGCGGCGCATGTCACCGCCAACGATGTGGACCCGCTCGCGGCCGCGGCCCAGCAGGCCAATGCCGTGCTCAACGGGGTCGCCGTCACGATCGAGACCGCCGACCGGATCGGCGACCGCCTGACGCGGATCGATCTCCTGGTCGTCGGCGATCTGTTCTACGAGCGCGCGCTGGCCGAGCGGTTGTGGCCGTGGCTGCAAGGGGTGGCCAAGGGCGGCCTGCCGGTTCTCGTCGGCGACCCGGGCCGCACCTATCTGCCGAAGACCGGCCTGACCGCTCTGGCCCGGTATGCGGTGCCGGTGCCCCTGGACCTCGAAGACCGGGAGGTGCTGGACACCACCGTCTGGCGGGTCGGGACCGATCGTCAGAGTTGAGGCGGCCTGCCCTGTTCGCGTAATCGACGTCTGCCGGGACGGGTGAGACGATGCTATCGTTCCGCCATGACGGATGACACGGCCAAAGACCCTGAACGCGTCAGGCGGATCGTCTCCGATACGCTGGTCGACCGGCTGGGGCCCTTGCCCTCGCTGCAGGTCTTCGTGCGCCCGGACATCGGTCTCTACGACAACCCGATCTGGCTGATCGACGTCGTGCTGGACGGCAAGGACTGGAAGAAGCTCGACCCCGACGAGACGGTGGGGATGATCGGTCGTGTCTGGGATCGATTGTCGGCATCCGGCGATGGTTCCTTTCCCGTCATCTCCTATGTGCTGAAGTCGGAATACCGAGGTCGTCGCGCTGCAGCCGCTTGATCTGATCGCCACTGCGCAAAACCTGGCGAGCCGAGACTCGGGGAGGCCGAGGACTGCGAACCTTTGCAGGGCCGTCAGCACCGCTTACTATGCCCTCTTTCATTGCGTCGCCCGGGCCGCCGCCGATATCCTCGTCGGCTCCAACTCACGCCGTACCGATCAAGAAGCGTGGCGAAACGCCTATCGATCCCTCGACCACGCCGCCGCCCGGAAATGCCTGGAAAAGCGGAACATGATGTCCTTTCCGGACAGCATTCGACGGTTCGGTGGTGTGTTCGCGGATATGCAACAAAAACGCCATCGTGCGGACTATGACCCTTACCTCCGCCTGACCAAATCGGAAGTGCTGCAGGACATCGCCGAATGCGAACGGGCCATCCTGCGATTCTCCGCCGCACCGATCCAGGACCGGCGCCGGTTCATCCTCTATCTCGTTCTGCGTTCCCGGCCGTGAAGTGCCGCCCCGGGCCTATTCCGCGGCGAACTCCGTGGGGGCGGGCCGGCAGGGGGCGGCCTGGGTGGTCACGCGGGAGATCAGGGCCCGCAACGCTGCCGGTTTGATCGGCTTGGTCAGCAGACCCATTCCGGCGGTGCGTGCGGCTTCGTGGACCGCTTCGGTCCGCAGGGCCGTGATCAGGATCGCCGGCACCTCCCCGCCGACGGCCGCGCGCAGCCGGGGCAGCAGGTCGATCCCGGTCATCCCGTCGTCGAGATTGTAGTCGATCAGCAGGAGGTCCGGCCGAGCCGTTGCGGCCGCGAGTGCGGCAGCCGCCCCGGCCTCGTCGGTCGCGGTCAGCACCGTGCAGCCCCAGCCGCTGAGGAGCGCGTCCATCCCGTCCAGGATCGCCGCTTCGTTGTCGACGATGAGGATCACCTGTCCGGTGAGGGCGCCGACCCGCGGTGCGGGTCCGGCGGCCCGCATGGTGGCGGCGGCCCCTTCACCGCGCGGCACGTCGACCGCGAAGACGGTGCCGTGGCCGACGCGGGAGCGCAGGCCGATCGGGTGGTCGAGCACGCGGGCGATGCGGTCGACGATCGCAAGCCCCAGCCCCAGCCCCTTCTCGCTGGCCTTGTCCGCGGTTTCCAGCCGCTGGAACTCACCGAACACGGCCGCCCGCTTGTCCTCGGGAATGCCGGGGCCGGTGTCCCAGACCTCGATCCGAACGGTATCCCCGCGCGACCGGCAGGTCAGCAGCACGCCGCCATCCTCGGTATAGCGCACGGCGTTGGACAGGAAGTTCTGCACCAGCCGCCGCAACAGGCGCGGATCGGAGCGCACGGTGCAGTTCCGGCAGCGCACGCGCAAGCGCAGCCCCTTTTCCGCGGCGATCGCTTCGAACTCCACGGCGAGTTGGTTGAGGACGTCATGGACCGGAAACTGTTCCACCATCGCAACGACACCGCCGGCATCGAGCTTGGAGATATCCAGCAGCGCATCGAGCAGTTGCTCGACCGATTTCAGCGACCGGTCCAGATTCTCCAACAGGGGGCGCTGAGCCTCGCCGCGTTCCTCATTGCCCGGGATCCGGGCCGCCGTCTCCAGGAGCGAGGAGGAGAACAGCCGCGCCGCGTTGAGCGGCTGCAGCAGGTCGTGGCTGGCCGCGGCCAGGAACCGGGTCTTCGACCGGTTGGCGGCGTCGGCCATCGCCTTGGCGCGGGAGAGTTCCTGATTGGCGGCGGTGAGTTGGCGGGTGCGGTCGGCCACCCGGCTTTCGAGCGACTCGTTGGCTTCCTTGAGCGCCTGCTCGTAGCGCGCACGTTCGGTGATGTCGCTGACGGTGGCGACGAAACCGCCGTCGGGCATCGGGTTGGTGCTGATTTCGATGACGAAACCATCGGGCCGTTGCCGCCGGTAGTGGTGGGGCTGGTGCCGCCGGCGCGCGTCCTTGTGCTGGTCGACCAGCATGTCGAGCGGAACCCCGCAGGCGGCGCGATCGGTGAACGCGGCCAGCGGCGTGCCGGCGGCGGCCATGCTCTCGGACAAGCCCAGGAGTTCCAGCCAGCGACGGTTGGAAATGGCCAGCGTCAGCTTCTCGTCGAACACGCCGATGCCCTGATCGATGGTCTCCAGCGTCGTGCGCAGTTGGTCCCGGCCGTGCTTGACCGCCGCCATCGCGGTGTCGAGGTAGGAGCGGGTCTCCCGCTGGGACAGCGCATCCTCCGGCATCAGCGACGCCATGACGATCCGGGCGGACGGCGCGCCGATGGCCCCGGCCAGCAGCGCTTCGGTGAACCGCACCGCATCGGGATCGGCCGGCGCCGTCCGGTCGGGACGATAGCCGCGGCCGCGGCTCAGCCGGCCGAAGGCACGGGCGGTGCGCTCGGCGCCGAGAAAGCGGGCCGCCAGCGCTTCGAGATCGCCGAAGGTCGCCTGCGCCCGCCACAGGGGCGGCGCGTCCTCCTGCCCCCGGTCGATACCGACGAAGGCGTCGGCCTGCACACGGTCGATCGCCGCGGGCCGGGCCAGCAGCGATACGCCGACGTAAAGGCCGACATTGCAGGCCAGGCTCAGCAGCACGCCGGTGACGAACGGGTCGACCGTGCCGGCCACCACCATCGCCGGCAGCGGGGCCGGCGCCCCCAACGCCGGCGCCACGACCAGGACCAGCCACAGCCCGATGCCCGCGGCCAAGCCCAGGATCGCCCCCAGGCGGTGGCCACGCCGCCAGTAGAGCCCGCCGATCAGGGCGGGGGCGAACTGGGCGACTGCCGCGAAGGAGAGCTGCCCGATCGCCGCCAGCGCCGTGCCGTCGCCCAGCAGCACGTAGAACGCGTAGGACGCGGCCAGGATGGCCGGGATCGCCAGCCGCCGGATCGCCAGCACCAGCCGGCTGACGTCGTCGCCCACCGGCGCCCGCATCGGCGCGAGCTTGAGCAGCAGCGGCATGATCAGGTCGTTGCAGACCATGGTCGACAGGGCGAGACAGGCCACGATCACCATCGCCGTCGCCGCCGACAGTCCGCCGAGATAGATCGCCAGGCTCAACGCCGACTGGCCCGCCAGCAGCGGCAGCGCCAGCACGAAGGCATCGCCGTTGCCGCCCGGCCCGATCACGATCAGCCCGGCGATCGCGATCGGGATCACGAACAGGTTGATCGTCACCAGGTAGAGGGGGAACAGCCACATCGCGGTGCGCAGATGGTCTTCGTTGCGATTCTCCACGAACGCGACGTGGAACTGCCGCGGCAGGCACAGGATCGCGAACGCCGCCAGCGCGGTGACGGTCACCCAGGTCGCCGGATCGATCGGGTCGGCGATCCGGGCCATGATCTCCGGCCGGGCGGCGGCCTGCGCGAACAGATCCGCCAACCCGCCGAACAGTCCCCAGGTCACGAACACCCCGGCGGCGAGAAAGGCGATCAGCTTGATGAGGCTCTCGAATGCCACCGCCGCGATCAGCCCGCGATGCTGTTCGGAGGCCTGGACCGTCCGCACCCCGAACAGGATGGTGAAAGCCGCCATCACGATGGCGATCCACAGCCCCTTGTCCGCCCACCAGGCGTGCCCCGCGGTGGGCTCCGGGCCGGTGCCGGCGAGGATGGAGAAGCTGGTCTCCACCGCCTGCAGCTGCAAGGCGATGTAGGGCAGGACGCCGATCACCGCGATCAGCGTGACCAGGGCGGCCAGGCCCTGGCTCTTGCCGTATCGGTTCGACAGGAAATCCGCGATCGACGTGGTGTTCTGCGCCCGCGCGATGCGGGCGATCTTGCGGACCACCGGATAACCGGCCAGCAGCATCAAGGTCGGGCCGAGATAGATCGGCAGGAAGTCGAGCCCGGTGGCCGCCGCCGTGCCGACCGAGCCGTAATAGGTCCAGCTTGTGCAATAGATCGCCAGCGACAGGGCATAGGTGACGGCCCCGCCCCAGCGGGTGCCGCCGCGCCGGGCGTACCGACTTTCCGTCCAACGGGCGATGGCGAACAGGCTGCCCAGATAGGCCAGCGAGGCCACCACCACGACCCAGCCCGAGACCATGGGCGGCTCCCTCCTGCGCCGAAGGTTCCGCCCGTTGATCGGACGGCCGCGGCTGCGGGTGCCTAAAGTCTCACGACCGCATCTCGACACGGGGGCCGCGCCCGCAAGCGGCGGTTAGACCATGGTCCGAGCGGTCGCGGCTGGCACCAGGCCGTAACCGTGCCGCCCGTTCCCCGCTATCGCATTGATTTTCATCAACAAACCGGGTCAAGCCCGAGTCCCGGACTCGGACGGAAAAGATGTGGGAAATCAGCCCCTTGCACCTTGGTCGGGGCGGTGCGCGGTCGCGTGTCGGGATAGTCCGGGCGGCGAGGCCCCGGAGGAGTCCGCTTCCGGGAACCGGTTTCGATTTCGGCCCGCGATGGCGAGGGGACACGCCGCGGGCCGCCCCAGTGAGGAGGGAGCTCAAGCCCATGTCCGCAGAAGCCTACGACCGGATTGACGACAATCCGAAGTTCCACGCGCTGGTGACGAGCCGCCGCCGGTTCGCGTGGATCCTGTCGATCGCCATGCTGGGGATCTACTACGCCTTCATCATGGTGATCGCGTTCGTGCCGGAGGTGCTGGCCGTCCCGATCGCGGCCGGATCGGTGGTGACCATCGGCCTTCCGATCGGTGTCGCGATCATCGTCACTGCGATCGCGTTGACCGGCGTCTACGTCTACCGCGCCAATGGCGAGTTCGATCGCAAGACGGCCGAAATCCTGAAGGAGGCCGCGTGATCGCCATGGCCCGCTCGTCCACCCTCAAGACGGTCCTGCCCGGCGCGCTCGCACTCGGCCTGACCGCGTTCGTGTCGCCGGGCCTGGCCCAGGCGGCCGACGCCATCGCCGGCGAGGCGCAGAGCGCCCCGCTGAACTGGTCGGCGATCGTGATGTTCCTGGCCTTCGTCGGCGGGACCATGGGGATCACCTACTGGGCGTCCCAGCGCACCCGCTCGGCCAAGGATTTCTACACCGCCGGCGGCGGCATCACCGGCTTCCAGAACGGTCTGGCCATCGCCGGCGACTATATGTCGGCGGCCTCGTTCCTCGGGATCTCGGGCCTGGTCTATCTCAGCGGCTTCGACGGGTTGATCTATTCGATCGGCTTCTTGGTCGGCTGGCCGATCATCCTGTTCCTGGTGGCCGAACAGCTCCGCAACCTGGGCAAGTACACCTTCGCCGACGTGGCCTCCTACCGGCTGCGGCAGACGCCGATCCGGTCGCTGGCGGCCACCGGCTCCCTGGCGACGGTGACGCTCTACCTGATCGCCCAGATGGTGGGCTCGGGCAAGCTGATCCAGCTCCTGTTCGGGCTCGACTACACCGCGGCGGTGATCCTGGTCGGTGTGCTGATGGTGATGTACGTGACCTTCGGCGGCATGCTGGCGACCACCTGGGTGCAGATCATCAAGGCGGTGCTGCTGTTGTCCGGGGCCACCTTCATGGCGGTGATGGTGCTGGCCGCGACCGGCTTCTCGTTCGAGACCCTGTTCGAGACGGCGGTGGACGTGCACGCCAACAGTGAAGCGATCATGGCGCCGGGGGGGCTGGTGTCCGACCCGATCTCCGCGATCTCGCTGGGCATCGCCCTGATGTTCGGGACCGCCGGCCTGCCGCACATCCTGATGCGGTTCTTCACCGTGGCCGACGCCAGGGAAGCCCGCAAGTCGGTGTTCTACGCCACCGGGTTCATCGGTTACTTCTACATCCTGACCTTCATCATCGGCTTCGGCGCCATCGTGCTGGTGTCGACCAATCCGGAGTTCCGGGATGCGGCCGGCGCGCTGATCGGCGGCTCCAACATGGCGGCCGTCCATCTCGCGCAAGCGGTCGGCGGCGACATCTTCCTGGGCTTCATCTCGGCCGTGGCGTTCGCCACCATCCTGGCCGTGGTCGCCGGGCTGACCCTGGCCGGTGCCTCGGCGGTGTCGCACGACCTCTACGCCTCGGTGATCAAGCGCGGTCAGGTCGACGAGGCCCAGGAGGTGCGGGTGTCGAAGATCGCCACCGTCACCTTGGGCGTGGTCGCGATCGGCCTGGGCATTCTGTTCGAGCAGCAGAACATCGCCTTCATGGTCGGTCTCGCCTTCGCGATCGCGGCGTCGGCCAACTTCCCGGTGCTGTTCCTGAGCATGTTCTGGAAGAAGCTGACCACCCGCGGGGCCTTCATCGGCGGTGGCATGGGCCTGGCTTCGGCGGTGCTCCTGGTGATCCTGGGTCCGATCGTCTGGGTCGACATCCTGGGCTTCGAGACGGCGGTGTTCCCCTACAAATACCCCGCCCTGTTCTCGGTCACCCTGGCGTTCGCGGCGACCTGGTTCTTCTCGGTCACCGACAAGTCGGCGACCGCCCAGGCCGAGGAGAAGGCCTACCGCGCCCAGTTCATCCGGTCCCAGACCGGCCTGGGGGCGGAAGGTGCGGCCGAGCACTGAGCCTGAACCCCACCGGGACCGCCGCCGACCCCGTGCGGTCGGTCCCGATCCTTCCCCCCGATCCCCTCGGCCCTCCCGGTTCCATCCGGGTTGCGGGCCGGGGGTTCTCTCCCGAACGCCCCGGCCGCCGCCCGCCCCGCGGGTGTTCGGCGGCCGGGGCACTCGGGTGAGAACCCGACCGACGGTTCGTACGCCCCGAACCCGTGACCGCATCGACAGCCATGCACCACGCCTTCAACCCCGCCCTCGCCCCGTTCGACCGGCTGACCGCCGCCCAGTCCGAACGGCTCGCCGCCCATCTCGACATCGCCTACTTCCCCCGCGGCCGCACCATCATCGCCGCCGGGGAACGGCCCGAGGCGCTGTTCGTCGTGGTCAAGGGCACGGTCGCGGCGACGCAGACGGCCGGCGGTGCCAAATGCGGGCCGGCCGTGCATTTCGGCCCCGACCAGACCTTCGATGCCCCCAGCCTGACCGACGGCCGGGCGGAGCGGACCTACACCGCCATCGACGAGACGGTGTGCTATGCCGTTCCCAGGCCCTTGGTACGGCAGTTGCTGCACGACAACCCGACCTTCGCCGCCTACTTCACCCCCGGTGGGGAGGCCGAGGCCCAGGCGGAGGCGGTGCCGGCCCTGCCGACGGACCTGTCCGGCTTCCTCAATGCCACCGCCGACGACAGCATCCTGCACCAGCCGCTGACCCTGCCGCAGAATGCCAGCATCGGCACCGTGGTCCGGGCGATGCGTCGGGCCCGGGCGGAGTGCTGTCTGATCGACGGGGAAGGCCGCACCGGCATCCTGACCAACACCAATCTCCTGGATGCGCTGGCGCTGGACGGCCGGACGGTGACCGACCCGGCCGCCGCCATCGCCCGCTACGACCTGATCGGGGTGGAGAAGGGTGAGTTCCTGTTCACCGCCCTGACCCTGATGACCCGCCATCAGATCGAGCGGGTGGTGGTGTTCGAGCGCGGCCGGATCGTCGGCCTGCTGGAGCTGACCGACATCCTCAGCCGGTTTTCGACCCAGAGCCACCTGATCTCCGCCCGGATCGCCAAGGCTACCCGGCCTGAAGAGCTCGCCGAGGCCGCCACCGGGCTGACCGATCTGGTGCGGGCGCTGCTGGCCGGGGGGGCGCGCATGCCGTTCCTGATGGATCTGCTGGCCGCCCTCAACGGCCGGATCATGGGCAAGCTCTACGAGACGATCGTACCGGCCGAAGCGCTGGCCAACTCCTGCCTGGTGGTGCTGGGCAGCGAGGGGCGCGGGGAGCAGATCCTCAAGACCGATCAGGACAACGCGCTCATCCTGCGCGACGGCTTCGAGTGGCCGACCCGGGTCCGTGACCTCGACCGGTTCGGGGAAGCCTTGGCGGCCTGCGGCTATCCGCCTTGCCCCGGCGGGGTGATGGTGATCAACGACGCCTGGGTGCGCCCGGTGGGCGACTGGCGGCGGACGATCGGGGCCTGGGGCCGGACCGCCGACGGGGACGCCCTGATGCGTCTGGCGATCCTCGCCGATGCGGCCGCCATGGCGGGGGACGAGCAGCTCCTCGCACCGGTCCAGACCGCGACCGTGCAGGCGATCGCCGACGATACCGGCTTCCTCGCCCGCTTCGCGGCGATCGCGGTTGCCTTCGACACGCCGCTCCGCCCGTTCGGCCGGATCGGCGGCTGGGGTCACAAGGACCCGAAGATCGACCTCAAGAAGGCCGGTCTGTTCCCGATCGTCCACGGCCTGCGCAGCCTGGCGGCCGAAGCCGGCCTCACCGAGACCAACAGCCACCGCCGGATCGCCGCCCTGATGGCCCGCGGCGTGATCGAACCCGATATGGCCGAAGCGCTCGACGAGGCGTTCGACACCCTGACCCGGCTCAGGGTGCGGGCGCAGTTGGTGGCGCTCGACGCCGGGTGCAGACCGGACAACACGGTGACCGTGGGCGACCTCGGCAAATCGGAGACCGAGGCGCTGAAGGCGGCGTTGAAGACGGTCAAGGCCTTCAAACAACGCCTGACCTATCACTTCAAGCTGGACCGGCCGTAGCCTGCTAGAGCATCCTGCGTCCTAACGGACGCAGGATGCTCTAAGTCTTTGAAATAGATCAACTTATCTGCGTTTAGATGAGTCCATCTGAACGCAGGTTGATCTAGCATCGGGGCGTCGGGGCGACTATGGTCGGGGGCTCGCCAGATCGAAAGGCAGGCGGCGGCGGGGGAAGCGGCTGACGGCGATGCCGGCCAGGATCAGGGCCAGGGCGACGAAGGCGCCGACCGCCGGGACCTGCGCCAGGAACACCCAGCCCCACAGCACCCCGAACACCGGGACCAGATAGCTGACCTGGCTCATGAACGTGGCCCCGGCCGCCCGGATGAGCTGGAATCGCAGGACGTAGCACAGCGCCGTCGGCATCACCCCGAGAAAGCCCACCGCGATCAGGACCTCGGCCGCGGGCAGCGGAACGGTCCAGGGCCGATCCATGACCAGCGCCAACGGCACCGTGTAGACCGATGCCAGCGCCAGAACCACGCCGGCATTGGCCAGCGGCGGTACGTGGCCGACATGCCGGCTCAGCGCGCCGGCCAGGGCGTAGCAACTCGCCGCCCCGATCACCGCGAGCTGGCCGACGGCCCCGCTGGTCTGGCCCAACACCACGTCCCAGCCGATCAGGGTCGCCACGCCGACGAACCCCAGCGCCACGCCGACCAGCTTCTGCGCGGTCATGCGGTCGTCGGCGGTCAGGACATGGCCCAGGGTCAGGGCCACGAACGGTCCGAACGACATCAGAATCGCCGCCCGCCCCGCGTCGATGAACTGCTGACCCCAGGAGATCAGGAAGAACGGCAGGGCGGTGTTCAGCACCGAGATCACCGTCAGCAGCCCCAAGGTGCGCGGGTCGGTGGGGATCGGGATCCGCATCGCCAGCACCACCGCCATCAGCACCGCGCCGCCGATGACGATCCGGGTGGCGGCGACGGTCATCGGCGCCAGGCTGGTCAGGGCGATGTCGATGCACAGAAAGGCCGACCCCCACACCGCGCCCAGGAGGAATAGCTGGGCGTAGTCGACGGGCTGCGGCGGACGGATGACGTTCATGAAGGCGGTGGCCGGGCTCTGCGAAGAAACGGGCCGATCGGGCCGGGGCGAACCAGGCCACCGCACGATGGTAGGGCGCGTGCCGGCCGGCAGCCAGCCGGCGCGGGGCGGAACATGGCAGCGATGCCGTCGCAGGCGCGCCGGCGATGACCCCGCCGCCGCCAGACCGGTGCCGCCGCCATGCGAAACCGCGTCATCATCCTCAACGCCACGGTCAAGAACGACGCAGATTGGAGACCTCACTCCCCCCGATAAGACGGTTGCCACGCATTCAAGGCTCTGGGGGGCCGATCCGTTTCCGGCGTCCGGGACGTCAAGGACGGCGAAGCCACGGCACCCGCGGGTCCTCCTCGACGTCTCCAACGTCTGGAGACAGCCCCCCATCCGAGGACGACCCGATGCGACCCCGTATCCAGATCGACCGGCGTTCGGATGGCCTCATCTGAACGCCGGTAAGGTGATCGACTGCGAAGAGGGAGAGCCTCTTATCTGTGCCCGTTCGGATGCAGATAAGATGCTCTAAACCTTTAAACTAGATCATCTTATCTGCGTTCGGATGAGTCCATCTGAACGCAGGATGATCTAGTCAATTGCTACGGCTTCTATCTCCAGAAGCCAGGCTTCATCGTATATTTCGGCGATTATGACCGTCAGGGCAGGGCTGATATCGCCGAGGATCTCCTGTCTGACACGGCTGTTCACCACGCGGTACTCACGGCTCGACAGATACGTCGTATGCTTGACAATATTTTTCATTCTCATATTGGCGGCATGAAGCTGTCTTTCGATGTTCTTCCAGGCAAGGCGGGCTTGGTCTTCAAAGCTATCGGGAACGGATCCGTCTGAATCGACCGGTACTTGACCGCTTATATGGAGAATCCGGTGCGGACCTTCGGTCAGATACGCCTGGGAATATCCCCCCGATGGCGGTGGCCCGTCTTCTGCGTTTATGCCCGTGTGTTGCATGGGTGCGTTCCGGCGGTCGGGATCGAGGATATGGTGCTCCGTGCCGCCCGACGCGGCACTGCCGGCGGTCGGGTTGCGGTGCGCTGCAATGCGACGGAGTCCTGCCGACTGAGCCTCATATGGGCTCCATGGCGGCGTCCAGCCAGGTGCGATCAGCGGCATCGCCGAGCAGCGGGCCGACGGTCTCGTGCACCCGGGCGTGATAGCCGTTGAGCCAGTCGCGTTCCGCCGGGGTCAGAAGCTCGGGGACAACCAGCCTCCGGTCGATCGGGCACAGGGTGAGGACGTCGAAGCCGAGCAGGGGCCGCTCCCCGTCCGCCGGGGTGGGCCGGGGCGCGACTGCGACCAGGTTCTCGATCCGGATCCCGTAGGCACCGCTGCGGTAGTAGCCGGGCTCGTTCGACAGGATCATCCCCGGCTTCAGCGCGACCGTGTTGGGCTGGGCGGAGATCCGCTGCGGCCCCTCGTGCACGCCGAGATAGCTGCCGACCCCGTGGCCGGTGCCGTGGTCGTAGTCGAGACCCTCGGCCCACAGGAACTGCCGGGCCAGGCAATCGAGCTGGCTGCCTTTCACCCCCTCGGGGAACAGCGCGGTCGACAGCGCGATGTGGCCCTTGAGCACCAGGGTGGCGTGCCGCCGCATGCCCTCGGTAGGCCGGCCGATCGCCACCGTGCGGGTGATGTCCGTCGTGCCGTCGAGATACTGCGCGCCGGAATCGACCAGGTAGAGGCTGTCCCGGTCCAGCACCCGGTCGGTCGCCGCGGTCGCCCGATAATGCACGAGCGCGCCGTTGGGTCCCGCCCCGGAGATGGTGTCGAAGCTGATGTCGCGGAACAGCGGGTCCTCCGCCCGGATCGCATGCAGCCGGTCGGCCGCACCGATTTCGGTCACCTGTCCGGCTTCCGCGGCCCGGTCCAGCCAGGCCAGGAACCGCACCATCGCCGCCCCGTCCCGGATGTGTGCCGCGACGGACCCCGCCAGCTCGGTTTCGTTCTTGCAAGCCCGGGGCAGGACGACCGGATCCTCGCCCCGCTGGACGACCGCTCCCGCCCGATGCAGCCGGTCGAACACCCAGGTGACGGTGCGCTGTGGGTCGACCAGCACCGTCTTGCCTTCCGACCCCAGCCGGTCGAGCGCCGGCCCGAACGCGTCGGGCGGCTGCACCGACACCGCATTGCCGAGATGGGTCTCCAGGCCGGCGGTCAGCTTGGCCGGGTCGACGAACAGCTCGACATGGCCGTCCCGGTGCAGCAGGGCGAAGCCCAGGGTCAGCGGCGTCCGGGCCACGTCGCCGCCGCGGATGTTGAGCAGCCAGGCGAGGCTCTCCCCCGACGTCAGCACGGCCGCGTCGACCTCCTGTTCGGCGAGGGCCGTGCCCAGCCGGGACCGCTTGGACTCCGCGGTCTCGCCGGCATAGGCGACCGGATGCGGCACGATCGGCGCCTGTGGCGGGGGCGGCCGGTCGTCCCAGATCGCATCCACCGGATTGTCGGCCACCGGAACCAGGGCTGCGCCGGTCTTCTCCAGCGTCTGGCGGGCCTGATCGACCCAAGGGGCGGTGTGCAGCCAGGGATCGAAGCCGACCCGGCCGCCATCGCCCACCGCCCGGGCGGCCCAGTCGGTGTGGGAATCGGTGACCAGGTGCAGGGTCTGGAAGGCGCGCGTGTCCACCTGGTCGCGCACCTGCAGGGTGTAGCGGCCGTCGATGAAGATCGCCGCCCGGTCCCGGACCACCACCGCCACCCCGGCCGAGCCGGTGAAGCCGGTCAGCCAGCTGAGCCGTTCGGCGTTGTCGGGGATGTACTCGCTCTGATGCGGATCGGCCCGGGGCACGATGAAGGCATCCAGTCCCCGGCGGTCGAGCTCCGCCCGCAGGGCCGCCAGGCGGGCAACGAAGAGGGCGGTGTCGGGTGCGGTCACGGTCGATGCTCGTCGGTCGGTCTTCCTGTCCGGGACATCGGAGCCGCAGCCGGCAGCGCGGGTCAACCGACCCGTCGCGCATGACCGCCCGCCAATCGCCGTACCGCTTCCCATACCGTAGCGGAAATGCTGCAGCGCAACAAAGACGCTGTACCGGCGCGCGCCATGCCCCACCTTTGGCGTCGACGGTCGGAGCGCCGGTCCCGATTCGCGGCCCCCCCCCCCCCGGGCGGCCGGACCGGCCGCCGCCTTCCGCTCCAATAACCCAGTCATCAGGCAGGCACGACCCAAGACGACCGCTTCGAAGCCGGAGTGGTTGCCGTTCCGCCGCGGGCCGACCGACGTCCGCCCGCGCCCCGCTTGACCCGACCGACAAGGATCATCGACCCATGTCCATTCTTCCCCTGATCGTCCGTGCCCTCCGCTGCCTCGGCATCGACGGGTTCACCCCGGCCCAGCGCGACCTGTACCGGGAGCTCTCCAGCCTCTCCGACCGGCAGCTCGAGGATATCGGCCTGACCCGCGGGCTGATCGAGACCGTCGTCGTGCAGGGCCCCGCCGGGGTCACCCAGGTCATCCCGGAAGGCGCGGTGCAGCGGGCCGTCAACACCAACCGTCCGCTCGAAGCCGCCTGATCGCTTGCCGCCTCGGCCCGCCTGACGCACTGTCCGGTGCGGGTCGCACGGCCCCCGTGGCGGATTGACCGCCGCCCCCCCGTGCGGCGCCGTCGGTCATCGCGCGATCAGGAAGGGCGGGCGCAACCATGCTGGTGGTCTTCGGATCGCTCAACGTCGACCTCGTTCTGGAGGTCCCCCGCATCCCGCGACCGGGGGAGACGGTGCTGGGCAGCCGCTCGGTCACCAAGCCCGGCGGCAAGGGGGCCAACCAGGCCGTCGCGGCGGCCCGGGCCGGGGCCGTGGCGGCCATGGTCGGCGCGGTGGGCGACGACGGCTTCGGCGACACGCTGCTGACGACCCTGGCCGGCGAAAGGGTCGACACCGAAGGCGTGCGCCGGGTCTCGGAACCCACGGGCCTGGCCATGATCTGCGTCGATACCGCCGGGGAGAACTCGATCGCCGTCGCCGCCGGCGCCAACGCCAAGGCCCGCGCCGCGGCGATCCCGACGCAATACCTCGAACCCGGCACGTCCGTCCTGATGCAGATGGAGGTGCCGGCCGTCCAGAACTGGGCCGCCATCGACCGGGCGCACGCCGTCGGGGCGACCACCATCCTCAACCTCGCCCCGGCCCAGCCGATCCCCGGCCACGCCCTCGATCGGCTAGACATCCTGGTGGCCAACGCCGGGGAGGCTGAAACGGCCGCCGCCGCCCTGGACCTGCCCGACCGGTCTCCGACCGCGCTGGCCGCCGCGCTGTCCCGCGCCCATGACCTGACCTGCGTGGTCACCCTGGGCGGCGAAGGGGCGATCGCGGTGACCGGCCGGGGGGCGAACGGCTATCGGGTCGGCGCCCTGCCGATCGCGGCGGTCGATACCACCGGGGCGGGCGACACCTTCACCGGCGTGCTGGCCGCGGCCCTGGACACCGGGGCCGCCTTGCCCGATGCGTTGCGCCGGGCCGGCTGTGCCGCGGCCCTGGCTTGCGAGGGGTTGGGTGCCCAGGAAGCCATGCCGACGGCCGCGCAGATCGAGCGGGCGTTGCGGCGCATGCCCGCGGTCGAGCCGCTTCCCGCCTGACCCGTGTCGCCACACCGTTGCCCTGCCGGGCCGGCACGCTACACTTCCGGCCGTCGCCGGAGCCCCTCGCTCCACCCCCGCGACGACACCAGGGATAGCCAGGGAAAGGGGCCGTCGATGCCCGTGATCAACTCGATTGCCGCGCTCAGCGACGAAATGACGGAGTGGCGCCGCGACTTCCACGCCCATCCGGAAATTGCCTTTCAGGAGGTGCGGACCTCGCAGAAGGTTGCCGAGCGGCTGGCCGATTGGGGGATCGAGGTCCATCGCGGGCTCGGCAGGACCGGTGTCGTGGGCGTGCTACGCGGCCGCGGTGACAGCGGCCGCTCGATCGGTCTGCGGGCCGATATGGACGCGCTGCCGATGACCGAGGAGAACGAGGTGCCGTGGAAGTCGACCAAGCCGGGTGTGTTTCACGGCTGCGGCCATGACGGCCACACCACCATGCTGCTGGGTGCGGCGAAGTATCTGTCGGAGACGCGCAATTTCGACGGGACCGTGCATTTCATCTTCCAGCCGGCCGAAGAAGGGGCCGGCGGCGGCCGGGAGATGGTCAAGGACGGGCTGTTCGAGAGATTCGACTGCAACGAGGTGTACGCGCTGCACAACTGGCCGATGCTGCCGGCCGGCAAGGTCGGGGTGAAGCCGGGACCGATGATGGCCGCGACCGACACCTTCGATATCAAGATCAAGGCCACCGGCGGCCATGCCGCCATGCCGCACAATTGCGTCGACCCCGCCGTCATCGCCGCGCAGATCGTGCTGGCGCTGCAATCGCTGGTCAGCCGCAACACCGACCCGCTGGACAACGCCGTGGTCAGCGTGACCCAGGTGCATGTCGGCTCGGCCTACAACGTGATCGCGGAGGAGGCGTTCCTGTGCGGGACGGTTCGGACCTTCAATCCGGCGGTCAGCACGATGATCGAACAGGGCATGGCCCGGATCGTCGAGAACACCGCCCGGGCCTTCGGGGCCGAGGGGACGGTCAGCTACCTCAACGGCTATCCCGCCACCGTCAACCATGAACGGCAGACCGAGATCGCCGCCGCCGCCGCGGCCGATGTGGTCGGCGACGACGGGATCGTGCGCGACATCGCCCCGGTGATGGGGGGCGAGGACTTCTCCTACATGCTCCTGGAGCGGCCGGGGGCCTATGTCTGGGTGGGCCAGGGCGGGGGACCGAGCGCCTGCAACGTCCACAACCCGCGCTACGACTTCAACGACCAGATCCTGCCGATCGGGGCCAGCTTCCTGGCCCGGCTGGTGGAGCGGCAGCTCGCCCGCTGACCGCCCGGTTCCCCCCGCATCCCACCCCGAAAGCAGAGGGTCCTGCATGACCATCACCGCATCTTCCGCCCGCCGCACCGCCCTCCTGCTGGCGGCCGCGCTGGCCCTTGCGGCGTGCGGCAACACCGGCCGGTCCGGCGGGGACGGCATGTTCTCCGCGGTCACGGGCTGGTTCGATCGGGGGTCCGATCGCAACGGCGCGGCGGCCGAGACCGGGCCGTCGCAGCCGACGGTGGTCACGGCATCGCTGCCGGCGGGGCCGAGCCTGGGTGGCCGGCAGCAATGGTCCGGCCAACAATCGGCGGCCCGCATCGACCTGACCATGACCGCCCGCGACGATCGCGGCTGGCGCATCCTGTGGCAACTGGTCGGCCAGGAGCCGCCCGGAGCCTTGCCCGCCGGGGCGATGGCCGTGGCCGCCTTCGTCGACGAGCGGCCCACCGCCGGCTATGAGCTGGTGGTCAGCGGGGTCCGCTCGGGCGCCGACGGGATGGTCGTCACGATCGGTGAGCGGATGCCGAGCCCGACGGTGCCGGTCGCCCAGGTGGTGACCGCCCCCTATCTCGTCGCCTTGCTGCCGCTCGGCAGCGGCGATGTGAGGTTCGAAGGGCCCTGATCGGGGCGGTCAGACCGGCTCCAGCGGGGCGGCATCGCCTTCGGGCGGGACGACCGTGATCGGATCGCCCGCCCGGACCGTGCCGGCGGCAACGACCGTTCCCATGATGCCGGCCTTGCGGATCAGGCGGCCGTCGGCTGCCTGGTCGAGACAGGCATGCATCAGCCCCTTCTGGAACCGGTCGAGCTGGATGCAGGGGGTGCGCAAGCCCGTCACCGTCACCGCGGCGTTGGCGCCGAGCCGCAGCACGGTGCCCGTGGCCAGACCCAGAAGGTCGATCCCCTGCGTCGTCACGTTCTCCCCGATCGCGCCCGGGGTCAGGACGAACCCCTTGCCGGCGAGTTCGTCGAACAGCTCGGCCTGGATCAGATGTACCTGGCGCAGGTTGGGCTTGGACGGGTCCTTGGCGACCCGGCTGAGATGCTGGACCCGGTCGCCGGCATGGCAATCGCCGTCGACCCCGATCCCGACGGTAAGGGTGATGCTTCGACGACGGGCTTGGAGAACCGGTGGGCGGCATCGCGGGCGACGGCGATGACCTCGGATCGGGTGGCGCCTACAGCCACGCGGCCGCCGCCATCGCACCGCGGATGTCGTATCCTTTCGCGGCGGCGTCCTCGATCATGGCCGCCAGCGCGTCCGCCGAGGGGGCCGTCGCCAGCGCGTACAGCACATAGCTGCGGGTCCCGGAGCGGCAATAGGCCAGGGCCCGGCCGTCGAGTTCGCCCAGAACCTGGCGGGTCGCCTCGACATGGGCCGGCGACAGGGCACCGTTGGCCAGCGGCACCGACCGGTATGTCAGCCCGGCCGCGTGGGCGGCGGCTTCGATCTCCGCCGATGTCGGCTGTCCGGGTTCCTCGAAATCGGGCCGGTTGTTGATCACCATCGTGTAGCCGGCCTCGGCCAGGGTGGGCAGTTCGCCCGGCTCGATCTGCGGGCTGACGGCGAAGTGGTCGTCGACCTTGGTTTCTACCAGCGCCATGGCGTCTGCTCGGCTCCTCTGCTCGGGACGATCATTGCGGTGCGACGGCATTCATCGGGCGGTCGGCGACCTGGGACCGTGGCCCTTCGTCCATCGCCGAGCGTAGCGCATCCAACGCCTCGACCACCGCCCGGAACGCGGCCAGATCGCGGCCTTCCAGCGTTTCTCCGGTCGGCAGGTCGATCGACATCGGGTTCACCTGCACGCCGTCGAGATGCACTTCGTAGTGCAGATGCGGGCCGGTCGACAGCCCCGAGGATCCGACATAGCCGATCACCTGGCCCTGGCTGACCCGATCGCCCACGCTCAGGCCGCGGGCGTAGCGGCTCATATGACCATAGGCGGTCTTGAGGCTGCCATTGTGGCGGATGCGGATGTACCGGCCATAGCCGCTATTGGTGCCGAGGAACTCGATGACGCCGTCCCCCGCCGCGAAGATCGGCGTGCCGGTCGGTGCCGCGAAATCGGTGCCGCGGTGCATCCGGGTGTAGCCCAGGATCGGATGCCGGCGCGGGCCGAAACTGGAACTCAGCCGGGCCCCTTCGATCGGGGTGCGCATCAGCACCCGGCGCATGCTTTCGCCGTCACGGTTGTAATAGTCGACCCGGCCGTCGGCGCTTTCGAAGCGGAACAGTTCCAGCTCCCGGCTGCCTAGCTGCAATGCGATATAGAGGACATCGCCGTTGCGGGCGAACCGGCCATCGGTATGGAACTCCTGGTCGAACAGGAACTCGAAACCGTCGCCTTCCCGGATGTCCCGCTGGAAATCGACCGAATAGGCCAGCGCCCGCATCGCCACGATCAGCACCGGATCGGGCACGCCGGCATCGACGGCATCGGCGAACAGGCTGCGGGTGATCTCCCCTTGGGCCCAGATCGGCCGGGCGGTCAGGGCCAGTTGCTCCTGCTCTCCTTGGAAACCGCCATCGTCGGTGCGGCGAACCCGGACGATCCGGTCGACGCTGGGCTGCAGTTCCATGGCCGTCGCGACGCGCGCATCGACCGGGCCCGTAAAGGTGAAGGCGAGGTCCTGGCCGACCCGCATCCGCCGCGGATCCCACAGCCCGTCCAGTGCGGTGATCATCGCGTGGGCGTCGCCCCGCTCGACCCCCGCACCGGTCATCAGCGTGATCAGCCGGTCTCCGGGTTGCACGGTTACCCGGACCGCTTGCGGTGCGACCGGATAGTCGACTTCCAGCACACTGTCGGCCTGGTCGAACCGGCGGTCGCCTGTCGGGTCGGCCGCCGTGGCCCCCGTAACCGTCACACAGGCGACCGCGACCGCTGCCGCTACGTTTCGACCCCACATCATCTATGCGATCACCTTGTCCACGACAAACGGCATCCACGAAAAGGCCCATAGTCGTACGGCCCGACGACCCCGCACGGGCGCCTGTCGGCCGGGCGTCCTCCGCGAGACCGCGGCATGCCCGTATCGCCGGTTCGGTGTCCGGTCGGGGCGGCCATCGACCCCGACCCGATGCCGGGGAGCTTGGCCGTGGCGGACTCCGGCGTCAATCTGGATAGAAGCTTTCGCATCTTGCGCTGCGCCCGGTAACAAAACCGCAAAAGGCGGTGCCGGCGCAGACCGGAACTGACCAAACGGTCAGATGATCGAGCTTAATCCATTGATATAAAATGATTCTTGTTTTGGCCGGCGCGGTGGTGAGAATTCTCAAAGACGGTGCATTTTCCGTTTGACAGGCCCCGGGCGCTTGCGTAGAAACCGCGCTCACCGACGGCGCGGTGCCCCACGGTTCCGCGGCCAAGACGGTTGTCACCACAATGCGACGGTGTCGGCGTGAGTTGGCGCAGCGCTTTTTTGGTGCCGGATGTATGACAGAGTGAGATTGTGTTGAGAGAGAAGGGATACGCGGTCGGCGGTATTGCTGATTTGTTTGGGGTGTTGCTGGTGTGAGTATTGGC
>JANQKE010000010.1 GCA_028281265.1 Alphaproteobacteria bacterium
GTAAGATCACCGTCACCCCGCGCTCGCAGCACAAGCGGGCCAAGCAGATGTGGGCGACCGGCCGCACGCTGGTCAACAACATCGTCACCGGGGTCAGCCAGGGCTTCACCCGCAAGCTGGAGATCAACGGCGTCGGCTACCGGGCGGAGGTCAAGGGCAAGGATCTGGTCCTGTCCCTGGGCTTCAGCCATCCGGTCAACTTCCCGATCCCCGAGGGGATTTCGGTGAAGTGCCCCAAGCCGACCGAGATCGAACTCTCCGGGGCCGACAAGCAGGCCCTCGGCCAGGTGGCCGCGGAGATCCGCGCTTGGCGTCCGCCCGAGCCCTTCAAGGGCAAGGGCGTGAAATACGCCGAAGAGCGGATCCTCCGGAAGGAAGGCAAGAAGAAGTAAGGCAACGGCCATGGCCCAGACGAAATTCGACAGCGTTCGGAAGCGCAAAGCCCGCACCCGCCTGGCCCTGCGCAAGCGCGCCAACGGTCGGCCCCGGCTGTCGGTGTTCCGGTCGTCCAAGCATATCTACGCCCAGGTGATCGACGATGCCGCCGGCCGGACGGTGGCGGCGGCGTCGACCTTGGACAAGGCGCTGCGGGGCGATCTGAAGACCGGGGCGGATGTGGACGCCGCCAAGGCCGTCGGCGCCCTGGTCGCCAAGCGCGCGACCGAGGCCGGCGTCAGCACTGTGGTGTTCGATCGCGGCGCCTATCTCTATCACGGCCGGGTCAAGGCGCTGGCCGATGCCGCCCGCGAAGGCGGCCTGGAATTCTAAGGAAGGGTTGACGAGCATGGCACGCAGTCCACGCGAAGACGGCGGTGGCGGCCGCGGTCGCGGTCGGGATCGGGACGGCCGGGACCAGCGCGGGGGTGAGGAGAGCGAGCTGATCGAAAAGCTCGTCGACATCAACCGCGTCGCCAAGGTGGTCAAGGGCGGCCGCCGCTTCGGCTTCGCCGCCATCGTCGTGGCCGGTGACGGCCGCGGCCGCGTCGGCTACGGTACCGGCAAGGCGCGGGAGGTGCCCGAGGCGATCCGCAAGGCGACCGAGCAGGCCCGCCGCACCATGGTGCGCGTGCCGCTGCGGGAAGGCCGCACGCTGCACCACGATATCGAAGGGCATTTCGGGGCCGGCAAGGTGATGCTGCGCGCCGCCCCTCCGGGGACGGGGATCATCGCCGGCGGTCCGATGCGGGCGATCTTCGAAGCCCTGGGCGTGCAGGACGTGGTCGCCAAATCGATCGGCACGTCCAACCCGCACAACATGATCAAGGCCACCCTGGACGGGCTGACCCGGTGCGAAGGCCCGCGGAACGTCGCGAGCCGGCGCAACAAGCGGGTCAGCGACCTCGTCGGCCGGATGAAGCAATATGGCGGTGCGATCCAGCCGAAGACCACCGAAGGTCACGGGGCGGAAGCGGACGCACCGTCCGAAGCGGCGGAGGAACCCGTCCATGGCTGATGACAAGAAGACCGTCACCGTCCGGCAGGTCGGCAGCCCGATCGGCCGGCGCAGCGACCAGCGGGCGACGCTGGTCGGCCTGGGTCTGAACAAGATGCACCGGACCCGCCAGCTGGAAGACACGCCGGCGGTCCGCGGTATGATCGAGAAGGTCAAGCATCTGGTCGAAGTCGTCGACCAGCAGGGCTGAACCGTCGACGGCCACCGGTCGGTGGCGGTTGTCCAGTCGAGTCCGGACGGTGCCACCCAGCGCCGAACGGGCGACACGAGACGCTGAAGGACAAAGGGCAACAGTTCCATGAAGCTCAACGAACTGCGCGACAATCCCGGCGCCCGCAAGCGCCGGATGCGGGTGGGCCGCGGCATCGGTTCCGGCAAGGGCAAGACCGGCGGTCGCGGCGTCAAGGGGCAGAAGAGCCGGACCGGCGTGGCCATCAACGGCTTCGAAGGCGGTCAGATGCCGATCTTCAAGCGCCTGCCCAAGCGCGGCTTCACCAACGCTCGCTTCAAGACCGTCTGGTCGGAAGTCAATCTGGGCCGTCTGCAGAAGGCGATCGATGCCGGCAGGATCGATCCCGGCCAGCCGGTGACCGCCGACGTGCTGCTGGCGGCCAACGTCATCTCTAAGACCCTGGACGGTGTCAAGCTGCTGGCCAAGGGCGAGATCAAGACGGCCGTCATCATCGACGTCGCCCGGGCGTCTGAAGCTGCGGTCAAGGCGGTGGAAGCCGCTGGCGGAACCGTGAAGACGACTGCCCCGGCCGAGCCGGCGGCAGAGGGTTAATCGGACGGGGCAAGACCCCATCTTTCGGGCCAGGTGCGTTGACGGACCGCGGGCCAGTTGCTTGACGACGACGGCCGGCGGGGCGGATACGCTCCATCGGCCGTTTTCGCGTGGTGCCGGCGTCACCGCGGCACCCCATCATCCGATAAAGGCAGTCGCCCATGGCATCCGCCGCAGAACAGCTCGCCGCGAATATGAATTTCGGCGCCTTGGCCAAGGCCAAGGAACTGCAGAGCCGGATCTGGTTCACGCTCGGCGTGCTGATCATCTACCGCATCGGGACCTACATCCCCATCCCCGGGATCGATCCCGGGGTGATGAGCGACGTGTTCACCCAGCAGGGCGGCGGCCTTCTGGGCATGCTGAACATGTTCTCCGGCGGGGCGTTGGGGCGGATGTCGATCTTCGCCCTCAACATCATGCCCTACATCTCCGCGGCCATCATCATGCAGCTGATGACGGCCGTCTCCCCCACCCTCGAAGCGCTCAAGAAGGAAGGGGAGACCGGCCGGAAGAAGATCAACCAGTATACCCGGTACGGCACCGTCCTGTTGGCGACGGTGCAGGGCTACGGCCTGGCCGTGGGCCTCGAAGGGCTGCAGGGCAGTACCGGCATGGCCGTGGCCGATCCGGGTCTGTATTTCCGGGTGACGACGGTGATCTCGATCGTCTGCGGTGTGATGTTCCTGATGTGGCTGGGGGAGCAGGTGACCTCCCGCGGGGTCGGCAACGGCATCTCGCTGATCATCTTCGCCGGGATCGTGGCCGAACTGCCGCGGGCTCTGGCCGGCACGCTGGAGCTCGGGCGCACCGGGGCGATGTCGACCCTGTTCATCCTGTTCCTGCTGATCGCGGCGATCGGCATCATCTTCTTCATCGTGTTCATGGAACGGGCCCAGCGCCGGGTGATCGTCCAGTACCCCAAGCGCCAGGTCGGCAACCGGATGTTCGGCGGCGAAAGCTCGCACCTGCCGCTCAAGCTCAACACCGCCGGGGTGATCCCGGCGATCTTCGCCTCTTCGCTGCTGCTGCTGCCCGTGACCCTGATCGGCTTCTCCGGCGGAGAGGGGCCGGGATGGGTGCAGGTTCTGGCCGCACTTCTCGGTCACGGCCAGCCGCTGTACATGATCCTGTACGCGGTCATGATCGCGTTCTTCTGCTTCTTCTACACGGCGATCGTGTTCAATCCGGAGGAGACGGCCGACAACCTCAAGAAATACGGCGGGTTCATCCCCGGTATCCGGCCTGGCAAGAACACTGCAACCTATCTAGACTTTGTTCTGACTAGGCTTACCACCATCGGGGCGATATACCTCGTGGCCGTCTGTCTGTTGCCGGAATTTCTGATCGCGAACTACTCCGTTCCCTTCTATTTCGGCGGCACCAGCCTGCTCATCGTGGTGACGGTGACGATGGATACGGTGGCCCAGATCCACTCCCATCTGATGCAGCATCAGTATGAGGGGCTGATCAAGAAAGCGAAGCTGCGAGGGAGACGGGGATGAAGTTGATCCTGCTCGGCCCGCCGGGTGCCGGCAAGGGCACCCAGGCCAGGCGACTGGAGGAAGGCCGGGGGCTCAGGCAGTTGTCCACCGGCGACATGCTGCGCGGCGAGATCGCCAGCGGCAGCAGTCTCGGCCGGCAGGCCAAGGCGGTCATGGATGCCGGCCACCTGGTCTCCGACGACATCATGATCGCCCTGATCGCCCATCGTATCGACCAGCCGGATTGCGCCAGGGGCTTCATCCTGGACGGCTTCCCCCGGACCGTGGCGCAGGCCGAAGGCCTCGACGGCATGCTCGCCGCCAAGGGCATGCATCTCGACCATGTGATCGAGTTGACCGTCGACGAGGCGATCCTGCTGGATCGGATCCGGACCCGGGTGGCCGAAAGCGGCGGCAGCGTGCGTGCCGACGACAACGAAGAGGTGCTGAAGAACCGCCTCGAGGTCTATCGCAGGCAGACCGCCCCGATCATTCCGTACTACCGCGACAGGGGGATGCTGAAGACCGTCGACGGCATGCAGCCGATCGACGCCGTCAGCACCGACATCGAGGCCATTCTCGATTCCGAGTTGACCCAGGTCGGGTGATCCCGGCCGATGGCTGGACACAACGGACCGGCATCCGATGGACAGCCGGCCCCCGGACACCCGATGCATGGTCCCGCGAGCGTCGGCGCCGGCCGGGTTTGACTTGCGATCCCGCCGGCCCGGCGGCTGTCATCCGCTGCGACGGGCGACAGCGCCCTGTCCGTTCGCCCGATTGATCCGCCGATGACCCCAGATGCCCCGACCCCGCGGCTGGTGGCCGAAGACATCGACCTGATGCGCGGTGGCCGGCTTCTCCTGGCCGGGGTGTCGTTCCGGTTGGCCCCGGGCCAGGCCCTGATCCTGCGGGGGCCGAACGGTACCGGCAAGACCAGCCTGCTGCGGCTGCTCGCCGGGTTGATCAAGCCGTTGGCCGGCAGGCTGCTCTGGGACGGGAGCCCGGTCAGCGAGGAGCCCGACCGGTACCGGGCGGCGTTGGCCTTTCTCGGCCATCACGACGCCGTCAAGCCGACCGAGCGGGTGGCGCGGACGGTCGCGTTCTGGGCGGCCCAGGCCGACCCGCGGGAGGCCGAGGCCCGGGCTGTCCTGGCACTCGACCGGCTGGGGATCGCGCATCTGGCGGATACGGCCGGCCGCTACCTGTCCTCGGGGCAGCGGCGCCGGCAGGCGCTGGCTCGCATTCTGGCCAGTCCGTCCCGGCTGTGGCTGCTGGACGAGCCGACCGTCGGGCTGGACACGGACGGCGTGGCGCGGCTCGAGCGGGTGCTGACCGAGCATCTCGCCGGCGGGGGCATGGCCGTCCTGTCGACCCATCAGGCGATCCGGCTGAACGGAGCGGAGACGCTGGAGCTGTCCCCCTTCGTTCCCGAACCCCTGGCCCTGGACGCATGAGCGGCGCCCGATGAGCCGGTTTGGCCACCTCGTGGCCCGGGACGTGCGGCTGGCGCTGTCCGGCGGGGCGGATGCCGGTATCGCGCTGGCCTTCTTCGTCATCTGTGTGACACTGTTCCCGTTCGGCGTGGGGCCGGAGCCGACCACCCTGGCCCGGATTGCCGCCGGGGTGATCTGGATCTCGGCCCTGCTGGCATCGCTTCTGTCGATGGATCGGCTGTTCGCCGGCGACTACGAGGATGGCTCCCTGGACCTGTTCGCAACGGGACCGTTGCCGCTGGAAGCGGTGGTGGCCGCCAAGATCGTCGCCCATTGGCTGGTCACCGGCCTGCCGCTGGTGGTGATGTCGCCCCTGATGGGGGTGTTCCTCAACCTTCCGGCGGCCGGGACCGGGGTGCTGCTGCTCACGCTGCTGATCGGCACGCCGATCCTCAGCCTGGTGGGTGCGATCGGTGCCGGCCTGATCCTGGGGGCCCGGCGCGGCGGCGTGCTGCTGAGCCTGCTGGTGTTGCCGCTGTTCATCCCGCCCCTGATCTTCGCCATCGGGGCGATCGAAGCGCAGATCGCCGGTCTGACGCCGCGGCCTCACCTGCTGCTGCTGGGCGGGCTGCTGGCCCTGGCGGTGCCGCTCAGCCCGATCGCGGCGGCCGCCGGCATCCGCCAGGCCCTGCAATAGCCGCCGGCGGGCGGGGAGTGCGGGCCGGTGGAGACGGGTTCCGTTTCCCCTCCCCCATGGCACGGCCATCGGGGACGAAGGCGGCAGGCTGTGCAGCCGGTCAGAACGCCAGGCGGTAGCTGACGGCGGCGCGGTAGTTGCGGCCCGGCTCGCTGACGCCGGCTGCGACGATCTCGTAATCCTCGTCGGTCACGTTGTCGACGCCCACATCGAGCCGGAAACCGGCCAGAGGACCGTCCGCCGGCTCCCAGGTCGCGTAGAGATCGAGGGTGGTGTAGCCCGACAACTCCTGGGCTCCTCCGTCGTCCAGCGCATCGGCCACCGTCAGCCGGGTGCCGATGCGGGCGTCCGCTTCCGGAACCTTCACGCCCAGATCGGTGTAGAGCCGGGTCGCGAACAGGGCGCCGACGGGCTCGCCCGTGTCCGCGTCCTCTCCGTCGATGGTGGCGAAGCTGGCGGTGGCGAAGGCGCGGGGGCTGTCGTATTGCACTTCCAGCTCGAAGCCTTCGATCTCCGCGTTGGCGACGTTGCGGTAGGTGCTGGTGTTGTTGAAGGCGGGGCCGGACCCGCAGGGCGGGAAGGGTGCGCCGAAGCACCCGGCCGGCGCGTTGACGTCCAGGTCGATCAGGTTCTCCACATCCGACCAGTAATAGGACCCGCGGGCGGTGACGAAGTCCTCCCCGGTCAGCACGTCCATGAATGTCAGTCCCGCGCCGATCTCGATGGTCTCCGACCGTTCGGGCTTGAGGGTCGGGTCGCCGACGAAGGTGTTTTCGACGAACACCGGCGGCCCCGGCGGGGCGCTCCGGTCGGGGATCCTGAAATGCACACCGGTGGCGTAGAGTTCGTCGAACGACGGTGCCCGGAACCCCTCGGCATAGTTCGCGAACAGGTTCAGCCACGGCACCGGTTCGTAGGACACGCCGATCCGGGGCGACAGGGCGTCATCCTCGGTGTCCGGCTGGCCGTCGGCCTCGCTTCGGTAGCTGTCGTAGCGGAGGGCGGGGAGCAGCGTGAGCGTTCCAGGGATGCCCCCGAGCTCTTCGAACACCACCTCGTTCTGGATGAAGACCGCGACGACGTCGGTCTGGGCATCGGGGACGCCGCCGCGTCCGCCGTCGGCCGTGTCGCTGTCCTCGCCATCCTGCTCGTCACGGTAGTACTCCGCGCCGTAGGTCAAGGTCATGCCGATCGCCTCGGTCAGCGAGAACCGGCTGACATTGTCCACCGTGATCCCGAGGGTTTCGACCTCGCGTAGCAGGAACCGGTCGCTATCGGCCTCGGGTTCCTCCACCGAACTCAGGCTGTAATACGGGACGATGCCGAGATCGATCCAGTCGCTGCCGGTCGGCGCGTAGTCGATCCGGGCCTGCAGCGTATCGCTGCGGGTTTCGCGATCGACCAGGGTGCGGCTGGGATCGTTGGGAGCGGCGATGGTGTTGCCTTGCGGGTTGTTGGGGTCGCTGCCGTCCAGCCGGTATCCCAGATAGCTGCCCGTGATCGACAGCCCGTCGGAGATCGCCGCCGTTCCCTTTAGAAGACCGGAAAGGATCTCGTCATCCGACGGCAGGGTCAGCCCGCTGCCCAGCTCGATGTCGCCGGATTGGCGATAGGTGACGCTGGCCACGCCGTCGAACGCCCCGTCGGGGGTGCGGCCGAAGAGGGTGCCGGTGGTCGAGAACTCGTCGTCGACCGTTTGGAATCCGGTGCCGACCTGGATGCCGGCGGTCTCCCCCGGTTCCAGGAAATCGGCGGCGTCCACCGTCCGGAACGCCACCACGCCGCCGAGGGCGCCCGATCCGTAGAGGGCCGAGCCCGGCCCGCGGATCACCTCCACCGCCTTGAGGAGGGACGGATCGACGAACGCGCGGCCGTCATGCCCGGATACGAAGCTCTGGCGGGCGCCGTCGAACAGGATCAGGACCCCTTCGCCCTCCAGACCCCGGACGCTGATGGTCTGACCGCTGCGCCGCGCCCCGCCCTCGACCTGGACGCCGGGGACACCCTCGAAGACGTCGAACACGCTGGACGGCTGCAGGGATTCGATCCGGTCCCGCTCGATCACGGTGACCTGTCCGGGATAGTCGAACGCCAGGCTGGGGGAGCGGGTGGCGAAAACGGTGATCGGCGACAGCATGAGCATGTCCCCGGTCGATCCTTGTGCGGCGGGCCCCTCCACCGGTGCGGTTTGGGCCTGGGCCATACCGGCGGCGGCCAACGACACCGCCAACACGCTGACGGAACCGAGCAATCGAGACAACGCCGACACTGAACTCTCCTGAACATCCACGGATCGACATCGGTGGCACATCACCGCCTACTGATGTGCGAATGCGTATCAATCCGATCAACATGAAGTCAATAAGAATGAGTCGCATTCTCATTCTTATTCGTTCTGGATCGGCGGCGCTGGAGTGCCGGTCCGGTCTGGGGCTTGCGGTATCCGGCCCCATGGCCGAGCGGCATTCCAGCGGCTAGAGCGTTTTCAGGGAATACCGGGCCGATCTGCCGAGGTGGATGGGCCCTGATGCCAGGAGCGAGGAGGAAGGACATGCCGGGTCATATTCGACGACGAGCGACGCCGCAGCAGGGCCTATCCGCCCGGCCCTTCGGGTTGGGGTGTGCCGGCCGCCCGCTGCGTTGCGCCGCTGGCCCGATGGCGCGGCGCGACCCGCCTCCACGGATCGATCCGGCACACGCCAACAGATCGACCCGGCATTCCCTGAGAACGCTCTAGATGTGGGCTTTCAACGCGGTGTCGCCCGACACGACGGCCGGGTCTGATCTCTCGTTCCATAGGTTGGGGAGAGCGCGAGCGACACCCAGAAGGGCGCCCGTACCAAGCCGGGTCTCGCTCGCGCTCTTCCCAGCCTATTCAACGCTCTCGGGGTCCGTCTTTTCCAGGGGTCGGGGACGTCAAGGGCGGCCAAACCGCCCCTGTTCGGCGACAACCTGTTGCGACTTCACATCTTAGGATGCTCTGTGGTGAAGGTGTCGGTGCGTTCCGCCAGCGCGTGCCGCCGACCCGTTCCAAGGTTGAGGATGCGAGAGCGATCGATGGACAGCGACGTCATCATTGTCGGTGCCGGGCCGGCCGGCCTCTCTGTGGCGCGCGCTCTGGGCGAAGCGGGCCTGGCCGTCACCGTGACCGAGCGGCAGTCCGAGCGGGCCCTGGCCGAGCCGGCTTATGATGGGCGGGAAATCGCGCTGACCCACCATTCCAAACGGGTCATGACCGATCTCGGCCTGTGGCAGCGGCTGCCGGCCGACCGGATCTCCCTGATCCGGCACGCCCGGGTGCTCAACGGCGCATCGCCCTATTCCCTGCATTTCGATCATCGGGAAGCGGGGACCGAGACGCTGGGCTTCATGGTCTCCAACCACCGGATCCGCAAGGCCGCCTTCGACGCGGTGCGGGACTGCGGTTCGGTGACCCTGATGGCGGATACCGACGTCACCCGGGTCCGAACCGATGCGGGCAGGGGAACGGTCACCCTGGGCGATGGCCGCACCCTGTTCGCACCGCTGGTGGTGGCGGCCGACAGCCGGTTTTCGGCGACGCGTCGGATGATGGGCATCCCGGCCGACATGCTCGATTTCGGGCGGACCTGCATCGTCTGCCGGATGACCCATGAGCGCTCGCATCAGGACACCGCCTTCGAGTGCTTCCACGACGCCCGCACGCTGGCGGTCCTGCCGCTCACCCATGGGGAGGTGTCGGTGGTGATCACGCTGGGGGCCGAAGAGGCCGATGGCGTTCTGGGCATGCCCGAGCAGGCCTTCAACGCCGATATCGGGCGGCGCCTCAAGGATCGCCTGGGATCGATGGCGCTGGTCGGGGCTCGCCACGCCTATCCGCTGGTGGCCGTCCACGCGTCCCGCTTTCACGCGCGCCGCTTCGCCCTGGTGGGGGATGCGGCCGTCGGCACGCACCCGGTCACCGCGCATGGCTTCAATCTCGGCCTGCGCGGTGCCGGCACCCTGGCCCAAGGGCTGATCGCCGCGCACAAGGCCGGCCACGATCTCGGCGCGCCGGCCGTCCTGCGGCGCTACACCCGCCGGCACAGGCTGCACACGCTGCCGCTCTATCACGGTACCAACGCGATCGTGCAGCTCTACACCCGGACCTCGCCTCCGGCCCGGCTGGTCCGGGCGGCCTTGCTGCGCCTGGGCAATCGCATCGGGCCTGCCCGCCGGCTGATCATGAGCCAGTTGACCGAAACCGCACCGGTGTGATGCGACCGCAGGCGGGGGAGTGCCGCGCCGCACTCCCCCGCCGCGACGATCGGGCGACCGATCAGTCGAGCGTGACGCCGAACAGGGTCCGGTACATCAGCTTGTAGACGTCGGTGCTGTCCATCAGCGGCGCGACCAGGTCGTAGTTCAGCCCGGCCGTCCGCACCAGGATGCCGCCCGCCACGTCGTTATAGCCGACCCAGCCGATCCCGAACGGATGGGACACGCCCTGGGCGTCGGGGGCGGCCATGAAGACGTCGCCGAAATAGCCCTGCTGACCGTGCAGAATGCCGCCGCCGCTGGTGTTGGCGGCCACCGCCCGGCCTTCCCGAGCCAGGGAGCCGGACACCACCTGGAGCCCGCCGGCGTCGGAGTCGGCCGCCATGATCAGCATGGTGTCGGGGTTGTCGTCGATGTAGTCGGTGATCACGCCGACGGCTTCGTCGGCGCGGCGCAACGCCTCCAGCGTGCCGGCGGCGTTCATGTTGTTGGCGATGTTGTCGGTGCCTTCCTCTTCGACGATGGCGAAGAAGCCATCTTCGTCCCGGGACAGGATCTCGAGCGCCACCGAGGTCATCTCGGCGATGGTCGGCGCGGTCTCCCAGTAGGTCGGCAGGTCTTCGATCAGGTTCCGCTCGCGCTCCTGATCGTTGAAGGTGTGGTTGTGGGCGAACACGCCCAGCAGACGGTCGACGGTCGCCAGGTCCAGCGCCATCATCTCGTCCCGGGTGTAGACGATCGTGTAGCCCAGCTCCTCCGCCCGGTCGATCAGGTTCAGATCGTCATCGCGTTGGCCTTCGCCGTGGCGGCCTTCCACACCGTCCGGCAGCAGGAAGCGCTCGCCGCCGGCCAGGATCACCTGGGCGCCGGACTCGATCACCTGGCGGGCGATGTCGTCGGTGTTGCCCCGGCTCTCCGAGGACGCCACGAACACCCCGGTGCCCGGCTCGGCGATGTGCCCGGTCTGGACCAGACCGACCGCCATGCCGGCAGCCATGGCTTCCTCGGCGATGGACATCCGCTGACCGGAGGCGGCCGTGATCACCTCGGTACCGTTCAGGCCGAAGGAATCGTTGACCACCTTGACGCCATAGGCATGCACCGTGGCGCCGCCATGCGACGTGCCGGTCAGCCGATCGCTCATATGGCCGGTATAGACGCCCAGACCCGGAAGCCGGTCCCAGTTCAGCGTACCGTCCGGTCCGACCACATGCATCCGGGCAGCGCCCCAGTGGTTCACACCCGTCCCATCGGGGTGGAAGAAGATCACGTTGCCGGTGTCTTGTGCGGCGGCCGGCATCGTCGCCAGTGCCAGGACAAACGTCGCCGTTGCGGCGAGCAGGCTTGCTCTCCGGGTCATCGGGAACCTCTATATCGTTTTGATGCGCTTCGGATGGCCGGCCCCGCGCCGTCCACCGCGCGACATATGGGGATAGGGTTCCCGCCCTCAACGGCCGTTTCGTGAAGCTTAGATGAATTTGCAAGTCATTCGCAAATTAGGCATAGCTTGTAGGGTTTTATCCGCCGAGCCTGGCCCGAACCACAGGTGCGCCGCCGTGCCGCTACGGGTCCCGCTCGCCCTGCCAGCCGGGTGTCGGCGGTCTCGACGCCATCGAGCCCGACGTCCGCGCCCCCGTCGCTCACTCCACCAAGGCGATGCCGCTCTCCGGCCGCCACCACAAGGTGACGGCGGCCCCGGAGGACAGCGCGGCGGCGCCACGGCCGAGACGGCGGTCGTTGGGCTGGCTGACCTTGACCAGCGGGCGGTCCGACGCGCCGTCGACCGCCACGTGCAGGACCGAGCGTTCGCCGAGATAGGCGATCTCCGCCACCGTGCCGGCCAATCGGTTGACCGGACGATCGGCCGGCGGCCGCATCGTGTCGACCGTCGCCATCTTTTCCGGCCGGACGCCGATGGTCAGGGCGTCGCCGGTACGGATGCCGGCGGGTGCATCGACCAGGAAGTCCGATGCCAGGCGTTCGCACCGGACCTGTGCCATGCCGCCATCCAGGCCCCTGACGGTGCCGTCGAAGAAGTTGATCGAGCCGACGAAATCGGCGGTGAAACGGTTGGCTGGATGCTCGTACAGCTCCGATGGCGGAGCGATCTGGGCGAGCTTGCCGGCCTGCATCACCCCGATGCGGGAGGCGACGGCCATCGCCTCCTCCTGGTCGTGGGTGACCATGATGAAGGTGATGCCGACCTCGTGCCGCAGGCGGACCAGTTCGAGCTGCATCTCCTCCCGCAGTTTCTTGTCGAGGGCGGAGAGCGGTTCGTCGAGCAGCAGCACCTTGGGCCGCTTGACCAGCGCCCGGGCCAAAGCGACCCGCTGCCGCTGCCCGCCGGAGAGCTGGTCGGGTCTGCGGCCGCCGAGCGGGCCCAGGCGCACCATCTCCAGGGCCTCCTGCACCTTCGGTGTCGTCTCGGCCTTGGGCATGCCGGTGACCTTGAGGCCGTAGGCGACATTCTCGGCCACCGTCATATGCGGGAACACGGCGTAGCTCTGGAACACCATGTTGACCGGCCGGCGGTGCGGCGGCTTGGTGGTGATGTCGTCCCCGGACAGCAGGATCGTGCCCTCGGTCGGGATCTCGAAGCCGGCCAGCATGCGCAGCAGCGTGGTCTTGCCGCAACCCGACGGGCCGAGCAGGGCGAAGAATTCGTTGTCGGCGATGTCGAGCGACACGTCATCCACCGCCCGGAAGCTCGCTCCGAAGCGCTTGGTGACATTCTGGATGGTGACGATTGGCGGGGTCATGGAGGTCATTCTACCAGGCTACCGGGCCGTTCCGAAAACAGGTCGGCGCCACCGTCTCGAGTCCTTGGGCAAGGCTCATGCCCTCGTTGTTTGTGTTACCTTCGTCGTCGGATGGGCAGCTCTACGTCGGGAAGCGAGCCTGATGCACGCCGAGCCGGCGCTTGTGGTAGCATGCCGATCTTGGATGAAGCACGCTTGACGATACTGCCGGTGCCTTCCACATTTACACTTCAAAGCCGGCTATTCGGGTCTTGCCCTCGCCGCTGCCGGCCGCGGCACGAACCATCTTCGGGAGCATCATGGTAAGGAAGCCCGCGGTCATCCTGCCAAACAGGCATTCGAAGACGTTTGATCGCTTCACGCTCCCGGATGGGACCACAGCGCTCGCCGTTGATGAGCGTGTGTACAAGGACGCTCTCGCAGCGGCCGATGCAGCGTTGGGGAAGGCGCTTCAGGACATCAAGGACAGGGCCAGATCCAAACACGATGTCGACCGGACGGCAGCCTGAAGCGTTGGACAGCGAAGACTATAACCTGGTGTTCGAGCAGCTTGTTGACGAGGCCGACGATGGCGAAAGCGCCCTTGTCGGCCTCGTCGCATATGGCCTGTACAAGTCGGCAAAGCGTGAGTGGATCCTCGACCATATAGGCGAGACCGGGAGGCCTCCGTCTACGGAAGATCTGCGCAAATACGCCAAGATGCAGACCGATACGGCGCTTAATGGATATCGAGCCCAGGCAAACGACATTCTGGCCTCTTATGCTGACAGCTTCATGCAGATCGAACGTCCGCGCATTCTGACAGAGGCGTTGAGGGGTGGTTTCTGGCGCGCTTTCTGGCCTTCTCTCGTTGCATCATTTGCATTCGCCGCGATCATTCTGATCCTGGTGGGCGTTGCCGCTCTCCAGGGAACCGATTTCCCGATTTCATTCCAGGATGCGACCCCGAGGACACCTTAGGTATCGGCTGCATTCAGCCCGATCATCGCTCCGGCCTGCTCCGTTCTCCTCCGACCGTCGCAACCGCTCCTGAATGAGGGTGCCTTGGAGGCAAGGGGGCTTGGCCGAGCTACCACCACTCCCCTGGGCCGGTCCTGCGTCCTCTGGACCCGTGAGCCTCAACCCCCGTCGGCCAGTTTCTGCGGGCGCTGCAGGGTCATGGCCAGCACCGTGACCAGGGCCGTGATCACGATCAGCACCGTCGAGGCGGCATTGACCTCCGGCGTCACCGAGAAGCGGACCATGGAGTAGACCAGCACCGGGAACGTCACCGTCTCCGGCCCCGAGGTGAAGAAGGTGATCACGAAATCATCGAGGCTCAGGGTGAAGGCCAGCAGGGCGCCGGCGATGATCCCGGGCTTCAGATAAGGCAGGATCACGTCACGGAAGGTCTGCCACTCGCCGGCGCCGAGGTCCTTGGCCGCCTCCTCCAGCGACCGGTCGAAGCCGACCATCCGCGCCCGCACCACCAGGGTCACGAACGGGAAGCAGAACGCGGTATGGGCGATGGTGATCGCCGACAGGTTGAACGGCCAGGGCAGATCGGTCGGCCAGCCGATGCGGGCGAAGAACACCAGCATCGCCACCCCCATGCAGATCTCCGGGATGACGATCGGCAGGGCCACCCCGCCTTCCACGGCCGCCTTGCCCGGAAAGCGGAACCGCCACAAGGCGATCGCCAGCATGGTGCCGATGACGGTGGCCAGCACCGTGGCCGCCAGCGCGATCAGCAGGCTGTTGGTGAAGGCCTCGAACAGCCGGTCGTTGTTCCAGGCGGCGACGTACCAGTCGGTGGTGAACCCGCGCCAGACGATGGTGCGCCGGCTGTCGTTGAAGCTGTACGTCACCAGGATGGCGATTGGCGCGTACAGGAACACCAGCGCCAGCGCCATCACCCCGCGCATCCACCAACGCCGTGTGTAGTCGAGCGGGCCGGGCTTGTCCCGGCCACCGCCCAGGAAGGGGAGGACCATCGCCGTACGCCTCCTCATCCTCAGCCGGCCGCTTCGCCGTGGCTGCGCCGGGCACCGCGGTCGGCCAGCAGGGCCCGCAGGGCCAGCACGCCGAAGGTGACATACATCAGCAGGAACGACATCGCCGCCCCGAACGGCCAGTCATTGGCCGATTTGAACTGGTTCTCGATGACGTTGCCGATCATCTGGCTGTCCGGCCCGCCCAACAGGTTCGGGGTCAGGAACGTCCCCAAGGCAGGGATGAAGGTGATGATGACGCCGGAAAGGATACCCGGCATCGCCAGCGGGACGGTGACCGCGAACAGTGTCCGCCACTGCCCCGCCCCCAGATCCAGACTGGCCTCGAGATACGATCGGTCGAGCCGTTCGAGCGCCGCGTACAGCGGCAGCACCATGAACGGCAGATGGACGTACACCAGCCCGTAGATCACCGCCCCCTGGTTGTACAGCAGGTCGAACGGCTCGAACCAAGGTCCCAGGATCGGGACGGGGTCGATCCCGAGAGCCGCCAGCCCGTCGAACACCGTTTGCCAGATCGCCTCGAAGAACCCGTTGATGTAGCCCTGGGAGCGGAGCACGGCGATCAGCGCATAGGTGCGGATCAGCAGATTCGTCCAGAACGGCAGGATGATCAGCAGCAGCAGGACCGGTTTCCACCGGGCGGGGGCGAAGTTGATCGCCATGGCGATCGGGAATCCCACGACCAGGCAGATCAGCGTCGTCGCGGCCGCGATCCCCAGGCTGTCCCACAGGATCGACAGATATAGCGAGTCGATCGCGCGGCCGTAATTGGCGAACGTGCCGGTGATGTCGATGTCGATGATCCCCTGCTTCTCCCCGAAGCTCAGCACCCAGACGAAGCCAAGCGGGATCAGGAAGAAGACCACCAGCCAGAACAGCGCCGGCAGCGACAGGATGGCAAACAGGATCTTGTTGGATTTCCAGGAGTCCAAGCGTGTGCCCGTCTTGTGGATCAACCGTGCCGGCAGCCCGTTACAGGCGCTGCGGGATCGCCGCCTTTCGGCCCCTGCACGACCAGCATAAGGCGCGCCGACGGCCGCGCAATAGCCATGTGCCGGGTCGGGGATCGGTTTCGTTTGCTTGCTCTATTGGCTTTCGAAACCCTGTGCTCTTGTGCGATTGTCGTTGGAGACGAAAATCGGTCGAGTTGCCATTGAATTCCATGACTTCCATTGCTATCTGGCCAGGAGGAAAAGGGGAGAGCGACGATGAAGATCGACCGTAGACTTTCGAAGCACTATCAAGTCACTTGCGCGCAAGGCCATGAGTTTCAGGCCCTGGCGACGGCGCTGTCGGCTGAATGCCCGCGCTGCGGGGAGACCGCGCTGATGGTCGAACTGGTCACCCGCTACTGGCTGGCGGGGCACGAGCCGAACCCCAAGGTCCTGGCCGGCGCGGATTGACCGATCTGCGCCTGGGCGGGCTTGCGCCCGGGACCGGCGTGACGGCCTGCACGCCAACCCCTAGGATGGCGCCATGGGCGCGACATCCATCGACCGGCCGACCATTGACGTTACCGAAGCGGCAGCTCGGCTCGGGATCAGCACCGAGGCCGTTCGCAAACGGCTGCAGCGCGGTCGGACGGCCGGGTTCAAGGCCTCGAACGGGCAGTGGCGGGTTTATGCCGACGCCGTTCCATCCCTTGCGGACCTCGCACCGCGCCGGGCTGCGGGGGATGGCGGGCTGGAGCGGCGGATCGCCGATCTGGAGGAGGAGGTGCGTCGCCAGCGGTTGGAGATGGCGCGCCTACACGGCCTGCTGGAAGCCCTGGCGCGGCAACTGGAAGGGGCCGATCTCGACGCACGGATCGATCGCAAGCTCAAGCCGGCGATGACCACGCTGCTGCACCTGGTCACGATGATGAAGTCGCGGGGCCGGTGACGGCGCCGCCGGGTCGATGGCGGGATCGCCCGACCGTTTTCGATCGGGCCGGTATGGTTGAAGTACCGGCGGGGGCGGTTACCTCTATCGTTCGGCCCGGATACGCCGGGCTGCGTGGGATCGCGCCCCCGATCGATGCGCGCCGCCTGCCGTTAAGACCGGCGTAAGAGCCCATGCTCGATTTCCTGAGCCCCACCCTGCCCGATCCCGAGGCGGTGGTTCGCCCGGTCGGTGAGGGGATTGCCGACCCGCGGGAGATCCTGGACACCAGCGGTCTCGACCGCCGGGTCGATGCCATCGTCCCGCGGGAGCAGGCCGACCCGCTTGCCGTCCAGGGCGCCTTGCGGACCCTGTTCAAGCAGGTGCTGGAGGAGGGCCGCGCGGTCATCCGCCGGCGGTTCCTGGACGGCGCCAGCGGCGGGGACGCGTGTGTGGCCGAACAGGCCTATCTGATGGATCAGGTGATCTACGCCATCGCCACGGTGATGACCGGACGGCTCTACCCCGCCCCCAACCCGACGATGGGCGAGCGGCTTTCGATCGCCGCGGTGGGCGGCTACGGTCGGGGGGAGCTGGCGCCCTTTTCCGATATCGACCTTTTGTTCCTGCTGCCCTACAAGCGGGCGCCGCGGGTCGAACAGGTGGTCGAGGCGACCCTCTACCTGTTGTGGGACCTGGGCCTGAAGGTCGGCCACGCGACCCGGACGGTCGACGAGTGCATCCGCAGTGCCAAGGCCGATCATGTCATCCGGACCAGCCTGTTGGAGCTGCGGCCGCTTTGGGGCGACGGCGTGCTGGTCGAGAACCTGCAGCGCCGGTTCGAAAAGGAGGTGCAGTCCGGGACCGGCAGCACGTTCCTGGAAGCAAAGCTGGCCGAACGGGATGAGCGGCACCAGAAGCTGGGCGACAGCCGCTACGTCCTGGAGCCGAACATCAAGGACGGCAAGGGCGGCTTGCGCGACCTGCACTCCCTGTACTGGATCGCCAAGGACCTCTACCGGGTCACGCAAGCCTCCGCGCTGGTCGGTCTTGGCGTCCTGACCCGGGAGGAGGCGCGCGAGTTCGACAAGGCGCAGACCTTTCTGCGGACCTTGCGCTGTCATCTGCACTACCTGATCGGTCGGGCCGAGGAACGGCTGACCTTCGATGTGCAGGCGTCCGTCGGCGCCGCCATGGGCTACACCGGCCGGGCCAGCGCCAGCGGCGTCGAGCGGTTCATGAAGCACTATTTCCTGACCGCCAAGCAGGTCGGGGACCTGACCCGCATCCTCTGTGCTGCGCTGGAAGCGGAAAGGCACCGCCCGCCGCGGGTAGCGGAATGGGGCCGCAACCTGCTGCGGCTGCCCGGCGGGATGAAGGTGGTCGACGGTTTCGTGCTGGACTCCGGCCGGTTGACCGTGCCGCGGGCCGATCACTTCAGAAACGACCCGGTGGCGATCCTGCGGCTGTTCCGAACCGCCCAGGCGCATGATCTCGACATCCATCCCAACGCGCTCAAGGCGATCCGGCGGTCGCTGCGCCAGATCGGTCCGGCCGTCCGGGACGATCCGCAGGCCAATGCCCTGTTTCTCGACATCCTGGCCGGTGGCGACGATCCCGAACTCACCTTGCGCCGGATGAACGAGGCCAGCGTGCTGGGCAAGTTCGTGCCCGATTTCGGCCGGGTCGTCTGCCAGATGCAGTACGACATGTACCATGTCTACACCACCGACGAGCACACCATCTTCGCGATGGGCATGCTGCACAAGGTGATGACCGGACAATGGGCCGAGCATGTCCCGCTGGCCACCCGGGTCGCCCGCAAGATCAAGTCCAGGCGGGCGCTCTACGTCGCCTTGTTCTGCCATGACATCGCCAAGGGTCGCGGCGGCGACCACTCCGTGCTCGGGGCGAGGGTGGTGCGGCACCTCGGTCCCCGGCTCGGCCTGACCGATGAGGAGACGGAGACTGCGGAGTGGCTGGTCCGCTGGCACCTGCTGATGTCCGACGTCGCGCTCAAGCGCGATCTGGAGGACGAACGCTCGATCCGGACGTTCGCCGAACAGGTCGGCTCGCGCGAGCGTCTGCGGTTGCTCCTGGTGCTGACCACCTGCGACATCAACGCCGTCGGCCCCGGCCGCTGGAACGGCTGGAAAGCGACCTTGCTGGGCCTGCTCTACAGCCGGGCGGACGAGTTGATCAGCGGCGGGTTCGAAAGCGACGGCCGCGAGCAACGGGTGAAGGCGGCGCAGGATCGGCTGCGGGCGCGTCTGACCGGGTTCTCGCCCGAGGCGATCGACGGCCATATCGATCGGCTTCCGGCGGCCTACTGGCTGGCCATCGAGCCCGACGCCCAGCTCCATCACGCCTACATGATCCGCTCGGCACTGGCCGAGGGCCGACCGCTGACCCTGGAGACCCGGCAGAACCCGCATCGCGGCGTGACCGAGGTGACGGTGTTCACCGGCGACCATCCGGGCGTGTTCTCCCGGATGGCCGGGGCGTTGGCGGTGGGCGGGGCGACCATCGTCGACGCCAAGATCTTCACCCGCACCGACGGTCTGGTACTCGACGTGTTCAACGTCCAGGACGCCGCCACCGGCGGAGCGTTCGATTCGGCGGACAAGCTGGCCCGGCTTGCAGTCCTGATCGACCGGTCGATGGCCGGGGAACTCAAGCCCCGGGCGGAGCTGAGCCGCCGCAAGTCGGCCCTGTCGCCCCGGACGCGGGTGTTCAAGGTGCAGCCCCGGGTGCTGATCGACAATGACAGCAGCCGCACCCACACCGTCGTCGAGGTCAACGGCCGGGACCGGTCGGGGCTGCTCTACGACGTCACCCGGGCCATCAAGGACCTGGCGTTGCAGATTTCCAGTGCCAAGGTCTCGACCTACGGCGAACGCGCCATAGATGTCTTTTACGTCAAGGATGTCTTTGGTCTGAAGGTGGAGAGCAAGGGCAAGCTCCGCCAGGTGCGGGAAGGCCTGCTGAACGCTCTCCGGGAGCCCGAATGCGCGGCCGCCCCTGTCGATTCGGGCAAGCCGAAGGGTAAGGGCACCGACCGGACGGCCGCGTAGGCCGCTCCGATAATGGTGACGGCTCCTGACGGTGGGTTGGCTGCGGGTGGCGACGTCCTTCCTGGATTCCGCCTACCTCCTTAGAGCATCCTGCGTCCGAACGGACGCAGGATGCTCTAACTCTTTGAAGGAGATCAGCTTATCGGCGTTCAGATGAGGCCATCTGAACGCCGATTGATCTAGCCCGCACGGAAGAGGAGCCGATGATGGAACAGTGGATCTATGGCGTCGGCATGGTCGCCCCCGGTGCGGTCGCCTTCTACCGCGCTTCGGTCGACGGTTTCGACGCACTTCTGGCCGGGACGGTCGGCATGCTCGTCGTCGCCCTGTGGTCGATCGTGGTCGCCGTCACGGTGGCCGCGACGGTGAACTCGATCATCCCGTCGGCCGCCTGGGTGACGCTGCTCAGCGCTGTTGCGACGTTCGAGTTGACCCGGATGCCACTGTCCTACGTCCGCATCGACGGAGAGGATAGTCGCCGGTAGCCGCGTCGCGCTGGCCGTGGTGCCGTAGCGGCAGGGCGCGCCCGGTTCCCTGGACGCTCACTTCGGCCGAGCGGACGGCTGCGGCGACCCGACCGCCGCCGCCGCGTCATTCGGCCGGCATGGGTGCCGGCCGATCCGGGCGGTCGCCGCGGCGCTGGCGCCGCCGTCGGCGGTCCCGCCTGGTGTCTCTGGGCAGCTTGCTGCCTTCGATGACCGCCATGAAGACCGACATCAGGGGCGGGATCATCAGCAGGGTCAGAAGGGCCGACAAGCTGAGCCCGCCCAGCACCACCGAGCCGAGGCCGCGGTAGAGTTCCGAGCCCGCGCCTGGGAACAGGACCAGCGGCAGCATCCCGAAGATCGAGGTCAGGGTCGACATGAAGATCGGCCGGATCCGGTTGCGGGTGGCCGATACGATGGCGTCCTGGGCCGCCAGCTTCTCCTCCCGATAGTAGTAGAGCGACTGGTGCACCAGGAGGATCGCGTTGTTGACGACGATCCCGATCAGGATGACGAAGCCCAGCATCGTCAGCATGTCCAGCGGCTGCTCGACGAACAGGTTGAGCACCGCAAGGCCACCCACCCCGCCGGCCGCGGCCACCGGGACGGAGATCAGGATGATCAGCGGGTAGGCGAAGCTTTCGAACAGTACCGCCATCACCAGATAGACGATCGCCAGCGCGATCAGCAGGTCGACCTGCATCTGCGCCCAGGTCTCCTCGAGCTGGTCGGCCGTCCCCGACAGGCCGATCTGCACGCCGGTCGGCAGGCCTTGGGCCTCCAGCGGTGCGATCACCGCGTCCTCCACGCGCTCCATCGCCGCTTCCAGCGGCAGGCCCGGCCCCAGTCTGACTTCGAGCGAGACCGTACGCACCCGTTCGAGGTGGCGGATCTCGGTCGGGCCCGACGTCACCACCACGTCGGCCAGGCTTTCCACCGGGATGATCGAGCCGCTGCCGGTGACCACCGGGATGGCGCCGATCCCTTGCGTCTGGGTGATGCTGTCGATCGGCCCGCGCAAGGTGAGGTCGATCCGCTCCCCGTCGACCGTCACCTCGGCGACCCGCAGGCCGTCATTATAGGCGTCGACCGTGGATGCCAGTGCCCATGCGCTCACCCCGTTGTCCGCCAGCCGGGTCGGGTCGGGCACCACGCGCACTTCCGGCGCGCCGAGCTCCAAGCCGGGGACGGGGCGGATCTGGTGGCCTTCGGCCCGCGGGAAGGCCTGATTGGTCAGCATGAAGGCCTGCAGCGCCGTGTTGAGGATCACCTCGAGATCGCCGCCGGACACGTCGATCGAGATCGACCGGGACCCGCCGACCCCCTGACCGAACAGGGAGGCCTGGCTCATGAACCCGAACGTACCGGGTTCGGCGAACACCGGCCCGGACAGGATGGGGATCAGCTCGCCCGCCCGGTCTTCGTCCAATGAAGAGACGCCGACGAAGCTGTTGGTCTGGGTCGCGACGAAGAAGAAGTTATCGATCAGCGGCGGACCGCCGGGCACCGGCTCCGGCCCCGCATTGGTCACCCACAGATCGTCGATCGCACCTTCGAGGTTGCGGGCGATCTCCTCGGACGTATCGAGGTTGTAGCCCGGTGGCGGCAGGATGAACCCGAAGATGAAGTTCCGGTTGCCGTCGGGCAGGTATTCGAGCTTGGGCAGCAACAGTGCGGTCGCGACCATCGCCGTCGCCGTGGCCGCCCCGACGAGGATCAGTCCCAACGCCTTGACCCGTACGACCAACCGGGTGAAGGCGGTGATCGCGCGCACCACCAGACCGGCGAGGTCGTCGATGATCGGCAGCCGCAGCCGGGTGACGCTGCCCGTGCCGCTGTCCCGAAGCAGTCGGGAAGACAGCCCGGGGATCACCGTCACCGCGACCAGCAGGGACAGCAGTACCGAGACCGAGATCGCCACCGCGATGTCGCGGAACAACTGGCCTACCTCGAGCTGCATGATCAGAATCGGAATGAACACCATCACCGTCGTCAAGGCCGAGACCAGCACCGCCCCCCAGACCTGGGCGGCCCCCTGATAGGCGGCTTCCTTGATCGACTTGCCTTCCTGGCGCAGCCGATACGTGTTCTCCAGCACCACGATCGCGGCATCCACCACCATACCGACCGCAAACGCGATCCCTGCCAGGGAGATCACGTTGATCGACCGGCCCAGGGCGGCCATCGCGACGAACGAGCCGATCACCGACACCGGGATCGCGATCGACACGATCAGCGTCGCCCGCACCGAGCGCAGGAAGATCAGCAGCGTCAACGCCGCCAGCGTGCCCCCGATCAGGATGTTCTGCTGGACGAGGTCGATCGCGGAGTTGATGTAGATCGTCTCGTCATAGGCTTGGCGAAGGATCAGCCCTTCATCGGGAATGGCCGCTGCGTTGAGGTCCGCGACCACGGCCTTGATATCGTCCATCACCTCGATGACGTTGGCGCCCGTTTCCCGCTGGGCGCTCACCGCGAGTGCCGGTTCGCCCATATAGCGGATCCGGGCGTCGGCTTCCTTGTAGCCGAACTCGACCCGGGCGATGTCACCGACCGTGACCCGGGCGATGGTGCCGCTGACCGGGTCGACGATCGACCGGATGAGAACCGAGGAGACCTGGTCGAGCCGGGTGAACTCGCCGTCCGTCCGCACCACGTAGCGCCGCTTGCCCTCCTCGACATCCCCGGCGGACAGGCTGACATTGGCGTTGCGCAAGGCCGTGACGACCTCCGGCACGGTGAGCTGGAACCGGGCCAGGCGGCTGGGATCGATGATGATCCGCATTTCCCGGTCGGTGCCGCCGAACACCCCGCTGTCGCCCACCCCGGGGATGCGCCGCAGCCGTTCGACGATCACGTCCTCGGCGAACTCGCCATAGGTGTTGATCGGCCGATCGTTGCCCGGCGCCCGGGTCAGGATGAACCAGGCGATCGCGTTCCCGTCGGCATCGGCCGTCGACAGGGTCGGTTCGTTGGCCTCGTCGGGATAGCCGGAGACCCGGTCGAGGCGGTTGGCGGTGAGCAGGAGCGACCGGTCCATATCGGTCGACACGGCGAATTCCAGGGTGACCTGGGCCTGACTGTCGAGCGATCGGCTGATCATCTCCTCCAGCCCTTCGAGCCCGCGCAGCGCGTCTTCCTGGCGGTTGACGATCTCGCGCTCGATTTCCGCGGGGGCCGCGCCGGGCCAGGTGGTGGTGATCTGGATGATCGGTCGGTTGATGTCCGGGCTGAGCTGGATCGGGATCGTCTGCAAGGCCACGAACCCGAACATGACGACCATCAGCACCGCCGCGATGATGGCGATCGGCCGTTCGATGGCGATCCGGATCAGGTTCATGGGGAGAGCCTCGGCGTGAGGGGCGATGGGGACGAGGGAGCGGCCGGGTGGAGGGACTAGAGCGTTTTCAGGGAATACCGGGTCGATCTGTTGGCGGGTGCCGGATCGATCCGCAAGGCGCATAGCACGGCGCGATGTGGTGCCATCGGGCAAGCGGCGCAACGCAGCGGGCGGCCGGCACACGCCAACAGATCCGCCCGATAGTCCCTGAAAACGCTCTAATCGGCC